>CAYLOO010000207.1:0-2523 GCA_964385355.1 uncultured Anaerolineaceae bacterium | reverse complement strand
TTCAACTAGAAGAACACCATTGTGAACATTTTTTTGTTCGCTGACAAAACTGGCTAGAAGCAACTGTAGTTGATGAGAGATGTCTGTATTAGATTTCATCTTGCTTCTTCGTTATCAGAGTTACCCAATTAGAGGATATCCAACTATTGAATCTCCCCCGTGACGAAAGGATTGCTCCGGCGCTCCTTGCCAACCGTCGTGGGTGGACCATGGCCGGTGAACAAGCAGGTCTCGTCCGGAAGCACAAGGATCTCCTCGCGGATGCTCTGCAGCAATGTATTCCAATCGCCACCCTGTAAATCAGTCCGCCCGACACTTCCAGAGAAGATAAGGTCGCCGCAGAAGACCGCCCCAAGCCCCTCGGATACGAAAATCACATGACCGAGAGAATGACCTGGTGTGTGCCGGACCTCAAAGCAATATTTCCCCAGCGCGAGTTCCATTCCGGTTTCGAGGTCGATCGTGGGCTCCGGTCCGGGGTCGAATTCGGTAATCCCAAAATACCCGGCGCCGCCATTGACCTGCCAGAGTGGAAGGTCCAACGGATGGAGTGCGACCGGGATTGGCGTATCGGTGGATTTTACGATGCCGCTCACACCGCCGAAATGATCGAAATGTGCGTGCGTGAGCCAGATCGTGTTGATTTGCCAGTCTCGATCCCGCGCCGCGCCTGCGATCTGTTCGCCATCCCAAGCAGGGTCGATCACAATCGCGCTCTTCGTGTCTGGATCGCCAAGCAGGTAGGTGTTCGTCATCGCCAATCCCAATTCGAATGTGACGATTTCAAGATTGCCAAGTTGAAATTCTTCAGGTATCAATGGTGTTCCTATCTTCGCCCTCGATGCTCATCGCCGGATGCGAGAATATAATGGGCTGCTGCGGGTTTTTTCTCTGCAAGAACTGAAGTATAGTCGCTGTATAAGCGCTCATCAAGAATAAGAGCGAATCGGTTTCCCGACGCCCGCTGAACATATCATGTACAATCAGCGGGTTGAGGATTCAGCGGGATCGATTGCCGACTGAACCCGTTACCGGCATAAGCCGCACCCGGGAATTAACAATGAAAAAACACCATCATGATCAACGCACGGAGGTATAAATGAGGTCCTATCCACCCGAACCGTTCCGGATTAAAACCGTTGAATCCATTCGCAGGATCAGCCGCAAAGAGCGTGAAAACGCCCTGGCAGCGGCAGGCTTCAACATCTTCGGACTTCGCTCTGACGATATCTTTATCGATTTTCTCACCGATTCCGGCACCGGTGCGCTGAGTGACCGCCAGTGGGGAGCGATGATGCAAGGTGATGAATCCTACGCCGGAGCGCGCTCCTTCTTCCGGCTCAAGGAGGCGATGTCCCAGATATTCGGTTTCAAGCATTTCGTCCCCACCCATCAGGGCAGAGCCGCCGAGCACATTCTCAGTACCTTGCTTATTAAGCCTGGCCTCAGCATCCCCTCGAATACACATTTCGACACCACCGAAGCCAACATCCGCGCCCGCGGCGGGCGTCCGGTCAACCTGGTGATCGATGAAGCTGCCGACCCGGCAGCGCTCCATCCCTTCAAAGGGAACATGGACATCGAAAAATTGGAGGCGTTCATCAAAGAAACGGGAGCGGAGAACATCCCCCTGGGCATGACCACGATCACGAACAACGCCACCGGCGGACAGCCTGTGTCGCTTGAGAATATCCGCCGGACAAGCGAAATCTACCACACATACAAAATTCCATTCTTCATCGACGCCTGTCGTTACGCGGAGAACGCTTATTTCATTAAGACCCGCGAGAGCGGGTATGCAGAAAAATCGACGCTTGAAATCGCGCAGGAGGTATTCTCATTGGCAGATGGAGCGACGATGAGCGCCAAGAAAGATGCCCTGGTGAACATCGGCGGATTCCTTGCGATGAACGACGATGGCCTCTTCCAGAAGGCGCAGAACGAACTCATCCTGCGTGAGGGCTTCCTCACTTACGGTGGTCTTGCCGGGCGAGACCTGGACGCCATCGCCGTCGGATTGTGGGAAGGATTGGACGAACAATACCTCGAATACCGCCTGGGCCAGACAGCATACCTCGTCGAGGGACTGCATGATGCGGGGATTCCCGTCGTCCTGCCACCCGGCGGTCATGCGGTTTACGTCGATGCCGGCAGCCTGCTGCCGCATATCCCCCGCAATGAGTTTCCGGGCCAGGCGCTTTCTATTGAACTTTACCTGGAGGGCGGAATCCGCGGCGTCGAACTGGGTTCGGTCGCTTTCGCCTACACCGACCCCGAGACAGGCGAGAAGCACTATCCCTTGATGGAACTGCTCCGGATGGCAATACCACGCCGGATGTACACCCAGGCGCACCTGGATTTCGTAATTGAGACATTTACGCGAATCGCAGAACACAAGGGCTCAATTAAAGGCTGCCGGATCACATACGCCCCGGAGCTACTGCGGCACTTCACGGCGAGGTTCGAACCACTCTAAATACGTGCTCTTCTCCGCAAGACTGCTCTTTTGCCGGTATCGGTGAA
>CAYLOO010000206.1:0-2533 GCA_964385355.1 uncultured Anaerolineaceae bacterium | reverse complement strand
CACTGAGTGATATCTTGCGCGATCGTCTTGATGCAGCTATTGAGCTCTATCGGGCTGGGAAAGTGGAGAAACTCTTATTCAGTGGTGATAACCGCGTTATTGAATACAACGAGCCGGGAAGGATGCGCGAATACGCTATTGCGCAAGAAGTACACGATGAGGCTATCGTGCTGGATTTCGCCGGCAGGCGTACTTATGATACCTGCTATCGGGCGCGTGATATTTTCCAAGTGCAGGATGTGATCTTGGTAACGCAGCGCTATCACCTCCCCCGCGCTCTGCTGACCTGTGATGGCCTGAATGTCGATGCTGTTGGGTATGTTGCCGATCGAACGCCCTATGTGCATATTCGCTGGTATTGGCTTCGAGAAATACCAGCACTATGGAATGCATGGTGGGACATCAATATAAAACGCCCTGAACCGGTCTTAGGAGATCCACTGCCGATCTTTCCGTAGACTGACAATCGATTGGCGAAGGTGCAGCCTGCGCCTTATTGTCCGCGTGTTAAACCTCCCACAGGTCTAAACCTCCCGCAGGTTTCAAACCTGCGGGAGGTTAGGGTTTGCCCGCACCAGGGTCATGAGCCGACTCCCACGTCGGCCCGTACGGTTTATTAAATGTGGGGGCACACCTAATCGCGGGGAAAGCGGAATATCATCCGCAGAATAGGACGTTAAACACTCATGCTCTGCTATCCTTCGTATATTATATATTCTGAATATTGAATAACCTAAGGTGGATATGATGGACGGATATGAACGACAAGGATCGCTTATGAAAGCTCTGGCCCATCCCGCGCGTCTCCAAATAATGGAGGTGTTGAGAAGGGATGGGGAATGCTGCGTTTGTCATCTTGAGAATATTCTGGGGCAACGGCAGGCTTATATCTCTCAGCAGCTCTCACGCCTGCGGGAAGCAGGGCTTGTTGTGGATCGACGCGAAGGACTGAACGTGTTTTACTCACTGACCGACAAATCCATTATCCGACTATTGAAAGTCACAAGACAATCGGCGACGGATTTAGCTTCGTTAAACGGAGTGAAGCTGAGCTTTCGCCAGCTTGAACAGGATGAGTCCTGCCCTTGCACCTGTCCTAATTGTGCAGCCGCAGGATGTAATTCGAGAGAGTGAAGCAAAAAATCTGATCTGGAGGATGGGAAATGTTGGTTGTAAAAGTCTTAGGTCCCGGGTGTAAAAACTGTGAGCGTCTGGAGATGCACGCAGTCCAGGCTGTCGAGCAGATACAAGCCGAAAAACCCCAACTTGAGATTATTGTCGAGAAAGTGACCGATGTGAATGCCTTCCTGGACTACGGTCTATTAAAGACACCGGGATTGGTAATCAATGAGAAGCTGATATCCTCCGGAAGAATTCCATCTCAGTCCCAAATTGTGGGGTGGATGGAGGAAATTTTGGCTTCAAATTAGGAAAACAAGACGCACAAGGTGGCACTTCCTTGGGAAGATTATCGAGGGAGGGCAATACGCTCACCGTTCACAAGAATCTTTGCACTTCGCATCATGAAACCAAAAGGACTGCCCACGAGTGATTATCGACAACATTCTTGAATATTTATCAATCCTGTTGTGGTCAGGTTGGACAAATCTATTAGACTACCTGGCCGCACATGTCCTTCTTTGCCTAGTTCCGGCTTTCATCATCGCCGGTTACATGAGCGCTATGATCCCTCAGGAAGCCATCACCCGTTATCTGGGCCCAAGAGCCTCGCGCTGGGTAAGCTATCCGGCGGCTGCGATTGGCGGGTTTATCCTTGCGGTATGCTCATGCACCATACTTCCTCTATTTGCTGGGATCTGGAAACGGGGCGCAGGCCTGGGTCCGGCGATCACCTTTCTCTTCGTGGGACCGGCGGTCAACATCCTGGCGATCGCCTACACCGGCGCGGCGATCGGAATGGACATAGCTCTGGCCCGCATCGTCCTCTCGATTGTCTTCGGCGTCGCCATCGGCTTGATCATGACCTGGGTCTTCCGAAAGCAGGAGGTAGAGAGAGCTGATCAGATGGCAGCCGAGGGATTGTTCGACGGGACGGCAAAAGTCAAACCAGCGATATGGATTGTGTTTTTGCTTCTCTTCGCTGTCCTTATTATCGGTACGTTGCAGATCGAGTTACTGACAAACACCTGGTTCAGCCTTGGCTTCCAATTGGACTTACACGAATCCGTCGCCTTACACCTGGGAAATCTCAACCTCACAGCGCAGGGTGCGCTGCTCATTTTGCTGCTGCTTTCCCTAGCTCCGTCTGCCTATCTAGGCTTCGAGAATATCCTTGAGCGTTTCAATAGCTGGACCTTTCTCTCCATATATCTCGTCGCAATTACGTTGCTCGTGGCTTCAATGTCGGTGAGCGCGGGCAGCACCATAGTTGGAATCAGCGGCCGCTTCATAGCTGAACTCCTCCTCATCGTGACGATCGGCGTCGTCGCCGTGCGTAATTTCGACCGTCAGGAGATCGCTGAATGGTTGTGGGAAACCTGGAAATTCATCAAGCAGATCTTCCCACTCCTGA
>CAYLOO010000205.1:0-2538 GCA_964385355.1 uncultured Anaerolineaceae bacterium | reverse complement strand
TCTTCCTCTGGTCGAAAATCGGTACCTACCCTGCCCAAGACGTGGCCTTGTCCGCGCTCGAATCAACCGACAGGGTCACGGTTACACAGGACAAGACCATCGTCTTTACACCGGTAGAAGATACAATGACCGGGCTGGTCTTTTACCCGGGTGGCCTGGTTGAGCCTGCCGCTTACGCCCCCGTCATGCACAAAATCGCCGAGGAAGGTACCCTGGTGATCATCACCCCCATGCCGTTCAACCTGGCGATATTCAACACCGGGGCTGCCAATGCTATAATCGAGTCATACCCGGAAATCTCTACCTGGATCCTTGCTGGGCATTCCCTGGGCGGCGCATCAGCTGGGATATATGCCGAGAACTATCCCGCCACCATCGACGCCCTTGCCCTGTGGGATTCCTATCCTCCCGATAGCGCTGACCTGTCCGACAACAAGCTGGCGGTGATTTCGATTTATGGCACAACGGATGGCTTCCCCAACACAGATAACTTCGATGGAAAAAGAGGCCTGCTGCCTGCAGATACCCAGTTTGTTTCCATAGAAGGTGCCAGCCACGCCCAGTTTGGCGACTATGGTCCCCAAAATGGGGATGTTGTGGCTGCATTAAGCCTAGCTGACCAGCATGAAAGGGTTGCTGAAATCATGCTTGAGTTCATCAACCAGCTTCCCTGAACGCAGCCCATCTTCCTACCTCCTAGAACCACATCAAGGCACTCCTGGACCGCACTGGGCTGACTTGGTTACCAATATGTCTTCCCCACCCTAGAGATTTCTGATTGTATCCACAATCCAGTCGCTTATAATGGATTTCGATTCATCTAAAACCGGTGAACCTTTTTCCCATGAGGAGGGCTCTTGCAGCCTGATTTGCCGCCGGTTGATTATCTACTAATCCATTATGAAAACCTACCAGACCTGCAGTCCCTGCATCATGAAACTGTTCACATCCACGCAGGAAAAAGTCACCCTGCCGCAAGACCAGAAAGCAGAATTCTTAGCCAGGTTCGAGGCCTAATGGAACAAGGCGGATATGTCTCTGCCCCCTGCCAGGACCGTGGGGATGATCTACCAGCAAGTCCTCCAGAAAACCGGGCAGAAGGCCCTCTTCAAAGCCCAGAAAACCCGGGGAATCCAGGAAGCGCTCCTGCTACGATTTCAGTCGGCAAAAAAACTGTTATCAACCATCCCTAAGTCCAGTCTCCTCATAAAGACCATAAACATGCAACCTGACATTTTGTCAATGGCATCAACATTCATCTTATTTAATGTCAGACGCCGCTCTGGAGCGGTGTTCAACAGAACCGGGTCAAGGATAAAAACCGGCAGGACAGGAGGATTCTCAAGCGCATTTTTGAGTGTCAGATTATCCTGCAGGCGCAAGTCGCGCCGGATCCACCAGATCGAACTCATAATTCGTTTTGGGTCAAATTAATTGTCCTCAATGACTGCAACACATCTTTATTGTCAGGAATATCTGACATGGCGTGCCCGTAATGAACAAACCGGACTAAGCCAGATTTATCGATGATAACCATAGCAGGCATTCGCCCTAATTTAAACAGGTTAACTTCCTGCCCATAAAGCTTTAAAACCGAATGAGTAGGATCCGGTAAGCCGATAAAGGGCAAATTATTTTCAGTCCAATAGGATTTAAATCTATCTGCATCTTCAGGACCCACTGCAGCGATAGCAGTATCCAATTCCGTGAATTCTTCAAAATCATCGCGCAACTGCGCCATATGTTTTTGGCAAAATGGTCAAGTGAATCCGCGGTTGAAAACAAGGATCAGGTTCTTCTTATTCCTATATTCTGAAAGGCTGAAGCTATTTCCACGAAAATCCTTCAGATTGAACTCAGGTGCTGGTGTGTTCAGTGAGACTCTAGACATGTTTAATTCCTGTACATGAGTGATTGGTGTATTTCCTTTCAATCTGACCTTGAGTTTTGGGCAAACCTTAAGGTATAGAGGATCTTTCTCAGATATGTGCCAGTCATTGACTATTATGCCCACCCGCAAGATCTTTTAAGACCGCTCTTTTTTTCCTGTACTCGAGGATTGGGAGGTCTCCCTGGATCAATTTTTCATCAGATTTAAAAGAACTCGGTTGAGGCTTGTGCGTAATAACCACCCGCCGATCCTGATGGGCTATGATCAAGTTGAAGGGCATGCCAATCCAGGCAATCAGCTTGCCCAGGGCTGGAAAACGAACAAACCTTTGATAAAAGCGCAAATAGAGGATCGAGTTATTCTCGTCAACTGGTGTAAAGGCGATTAACACCCTGACATCTTCGCTAATGAAATTCTGCCACAGATTGGGCATAATGAATTCCAGATGAACACTCCGGGCTTCATCTAAACTCAGCTGATTGGGTTTTCTGGGTGGTGTACCATCATCCTGGCGATTGAATACATATACCAGCAATTTTTGATCCCCTTCCCACTTCACGAGCGGACCGTCAATAACAGTTTTATCCCCTCGGCCAATCGTATTATGGTGAATAAAGGGAAGGTGGACTACATCCAATTGATTTTCT
>CAYLOO010000204.1:0-2589 GCA_964385355.1 uncultured Anaerolineaceae bacterium | reverse complement strand
GTGATTAACTTCGCCCGTCAAGAATTCGAAGCGAATGGCGAAGCGCCCACACTGCGGCGTATCACAAAGACGACTGATGTAGACACAAAGGAACTTTATAAACTCTTCCCGGGCGGACCCGCAAAAAAGGCAGCTATGGTCGCCGGTCTGGGAAAACCCACCGGGTGCATCTAGACCGTTGACGCCAACGGATAGAATGGAGAACCACAATGACAGAAAAAAGTAATGGCAACCGCAAGCTGTGCATCATCATGTCGAAGGGCTCGCTCGACATGGCGTATATTCCGCTCATCCTCGCCAACTCGGCGAGAATGACGGGGATTGACGTCGAGCTCTTCTTCACTTTCTGGGGGCTGGATGTCATCACGAAGAAAAAGATGGGCGGATTAAATGTGGCTACGGTCGGCAACCCGAGCATGCACCCCTGGTTCCACATCCCAACTTTACTCGGCGCCATCCCTGGGATGTCCGCCGCGGCTTCGTGGATGATGCGAGGCGAGATCGACAAACTCGACTTCCCGCCCGTCCCCGAGTTTGTCCAGTTGGTCATCGACTCAGGAGCCAATGTATACGGCTGCAAGATGTCTATGGATATGATGAAGCTGACCAAAGACGATCTCGTCGAAGAGGCAGAAGTTCTCGGGGCAATGGAATTCATGGAGTTATCCGAAGGGGCCCAACTCCTACTCGTGTAGGTTCATCGATCAAGAATCAAGACGGGGCTTCCAAGTCGGAAGCCCCGATTCTCTTTAAGGACTCAGGATTCGGCTAACCTTCTTCGCCATCAGCTAAAGCCATGAGACGGTGTTTATGCGGGTCTTCATCATCAAAGCCCGAAAGCACAAAGATCGCACTCGTAACCAATGGTCCCGGATTCCGCCAGCGGTGTTGGCGATGCGCTGCAAACAAAAGTGTATCCCCCGCTTCTAGCAGGTAGATTTCATCCTCTACTTGATATTCCAGTTGGCCGCGGAGACATAGCACAAATTCATGCCCTGTGTGGACAATCGGTTGTGGTCCGCTATTGGCTCCATTCTCGAGAGTTAATGCGAATGGTTCCACTCGCCCTGAGAACCCCTCGCCCCCTAATCCCTCTACCAGCCCGCGCGTGAAAGGCACTCGAGTCCGCTCTGCAGCCCTGAGATGAACCACATCGTTCAACTTAGGCTCAGTTTGAAAAAAAGTGGTGATCGGCACACTCATGGCAGCGGCGACTTTATAAAGCGTGCTGACCGATGGAGAACTACGCCCCCGCTCGATCAAACTCAGCGCATTCGCTGAAAGTCCGCTTTGCCTCGCTAGCGCCCTTATAGATAGCCCTCGCTGCTCACGCAGCTGGCGCAAGCGGATACCAACGTCAACCGACACCGCGCTCTTCCCAAGTATATCCATTGGCACTCCTCATCTAAATTCCTGATCCCTGCTATTGTATATTGAGTTGAGCAATCCTCCCAGTGAAGGTCGGTGCTTCTTCCGACCCTTGATACGCAAATTAATTCTTCCAGACTGCCACCTCACCAAACGCGGCCGTGCGGCCTTTAAAGATTATAAGCAGAATATGCAGCAGGTGCTGGACGATCTGCCAGACTGAGAGGGATGGTGAGTTAACTATGTGATAGCAGCTGGCAGCTGGTGAATGGTATATCCTCCAGATATTCAATTACCGCGAGAAGCGTCGGGTTGTGCTCAACGAAGTCGAAATTTACAATATCATCATCGATCCTCCTGTCGAATCTGGCGGTGTGCAATTTGAAATTGACAGGCGGGGGGAATTAAATGCCTCGTAGATCATTTTCGAATCTACGAACTGGTCTCGAGCGAGGGGTAACGCTCCTCTGGAACCGATAAATATTCGAAGCTGTCATCTCCAGCTTGTCAGGTTTCCCTTTGATCCAATAATCATCAGAAATAATCCCATCTTCGTACAGCCTCTTAGCAGCATCATCTAACCCCATTTGATTATTAGTCCGGTAAAATAATCCCTCACAGTTTTATACTGCGATTATGAAAATGTTGTTGTTCGCCAGCATTATTACGATAAGATGATGTCATTCTGATTTTCACTTCCCTGTTGTTTAGAGTGGCATACTTCCGTAGTTGCCAAACTTCATGAGGAGTTAATAATGAAACGCATTGGTTCTTGGTTTTTCGCGCTGACCCTAATTCTTGCAATACTCCTGACTGCATGTGGCAGTGAGGTCGTATCAGAAACCATCCATGAACCCTTAGCACCGGATGCTGGATCGAGCGCGGCCCAAGACCCGAGTGCATCTAACCTATCGTATGCAGTTCCCCAAAACCTCGACGCCGCATTTAACTCGTTCCTGGACAACATGGTTGGCTACAACGCAATAAATCCCACGGGGCTGAATGAGATGCTCGCAGAAGAGCCGCCGCCATTCCTGCTCGACGTCCGCTCTATTGACGAGGTTGAAGCGAATGGCCACATCGAAGGCGCGACGGTCATCCCGCTGCTCGAACTCGGTAAGAACCTGGACCTTCTTCCATCGTTCGACACCACCATTGTTGCCTATTGCGGCAGCGGTTGGCGCTGTACTATCGCCATGACCGCCCTCGGTCCTCTCGGCT
>CAYLOO010000203.1:0-2593 GCA_964385355.1 uncultured Anaerolineaceae bacterium | reverse complement strand
AGTTCGAGGCACAATGTGCCCGACGCCAAAGGAAGCCGCCAGCAAGGTCAGTTGCAAGGAATAGCTCAAGAGGGCGTACTATCGAATTAGAAATTGGGGCTTGACAACAGCGCCATCATAGAAGGCAGCATCCTTGGTGTTCTTATGGATACCCACAAATCAATGATGGCAAGTCAAGATTTAACTACTCCAAAGGATAATTCATGCATAAGATATCTCACTTCGTTGCGATTCTCATAGTATTGATACTTGTTAGCTGCAACCTTCCAGGTTCGGAGACATCCGTAGTAACTAAACCTGCTCCTGAAACAACGACGGCTCCAGCACCCACAACCGCGCCTGCTTTGACTGAAGTTAACAAATGGAAAGATCCGATCTCATGGAGCCAGGAAGATGGTGAGGATGGCTTGTACCTGGATTCAGGCGGTGACGTGGACACTGAAGCCACCGCGATCGGCGCCCCGGCAACCCCAGTTCGGATTACTGGTAATGGTCAGGCGTTATTAGCACCAGATGGAAACAATGAGGAAGACTCCTACATGCAGTTCTACGTCGACGACGAATTCCTGTATGCTGGCTCACCGACAACGTTCGTACAAATCGAGGTTGAGTATTTCGATCAGGGCACAGACACCTTCAACATTCAATACGATGCAATCCCTGGGGGTTCCAATGGGGATGGAAAATTTAAGGGTACGGGTTCAATTTTCAAGACCGCCACCGGGGAATTTTTGACAAAGGTGTTCAGATTGAACGATGTCAACTTCGCCAACCGAGACAACGGCGCCGACTTTCGCATCGCCGACGGAGGGGACGGCGTGGAATATATCCGCCGCGTGACGGTCACCCTACAAGAAGCTGGACCGACCGCCATCAACGTCGATATCTGCGGTGCGAATCCTTACGACTCGGAACCAGACTCCGATGCCATCCAGGACTGCATTAACTTGGCAAACTCGGGAGACACGATCACGTTCACATCTCCGGGTGACAGCAGCGATTACAGGGGCTACCTGATCGATAAGACCCTATTCCTTGTTGCTACCATTGCTAAACATGATCTGACCTTCACCTCCACCGACCCCGAAGATCACGCAATGCTTCAGGCGACCGCGGATCTGTTGGGTTTCGTCGTGCGTATGTGGGCTCGTTCGCAGGTAGAGGGTCCAGGCGCGATCGACGACATCACAATCAGCCACCTGGATATCGACGGCGGACAGGACGTCCGCGTATGTTATGGATCAGACAACATCGATGACGGCCGCGGCGACAACTGGGGTTCCTGGCTACCCGAGTGCTCCGCTGGTGGCGACCCTTGGTGTAGCCCGGGCGGGTTGGCGATGTCCGGTGCTGTACACTTTGCGGATCCTCATTCGGACTACCAGGCGAATCCGGGACGTTGGAGCACTGGAAATGTGGTGGATGATGTGTATATCTCGAATGTTGAATGCGCGACAGCGCTCGCTTTCGATGGCGCCGCTGGAATGATTCGGAACTCAACTATTGAAAATGCCGGGGATCATGTCCACGAGCCCGGTTGCTCGTCCCCCGATCCTGACGAAGGAGTGGGAGACTGGTCGGATGGGATCACGTTCATTGGCCCCGGCCACTTGATCACCGGCAACACGATCATTAACGCCTCCGACGTGGGCATCGTGCATTTCGGTGGTGTCGACACGATCATTTCCAACAACACCATTCATGCTACGGAGGGCAACTACGGCATGTTTGCAGCCATCGCAATCCATCCCTGGCATATTGGCAATATCTCTGGCGGGGAGGTGAGTGGTAATGTGATCACCAGCGAAGCCGATGAGAGCTGCGGCGGCATCCACGCTGGCATTAATATAGGCACGCACATGTGGAATCTCGGCTGTACGGGTAGCGCCTGGCCGTCTGCGCGGGGTACACCCAACGAATGCGTGTCCGAACCACAACAGCCCATGGGGCAGATGTGCATTGAAGGCGATCCGTGCCAACAGTGGGCTTACGTCGCTGAGGGTACGACCTACACTCTGCAAGATAATTTCGTCAGCGGTGCTCAGATCAACTATCTAGTTGAGGGCCTCGACCTGGTGGGCGAGTTCATCGATATCAATAACACCAGCGAGGCTCCCCGCATGACGGATTGGGTGTCTTCGCAGTACGGTTGCTCCAGAAATGGCTCTACCGATTATTGGAACACCCTCGATTTCGTCGCTCATGATCCCTCGCTCGACGGCTGGACGGATCAGCGAGTGCATTGCGAAAGGTAAAAGCGATTGGGCTCGGTTACAGACCGTTCGAAGAGGCTTGTCCCGAGCTTATCGAAGGGCTCAAGACGGCGCCTTCGCCCAGCGAGTTAAGGAATCAGCGAGACCTCCTGGCCAAGCGAATGGGCTCACAAGGTTGAAATAATTGCACACTTTGTTATCTCAATGCTGCACTGCATTATCTTTACCTTCAAATTTCCCTAGACTGATGCATTTGCAGACCCAACTACACGGATTGGGGTTGTCATAATTTGAGAATTCCTATTTGTCAATGCGTGGTGAACAGCAGCCTACCGATGAATAGCAGTGTCAAGGGTGAATAACAAATTTAATCAAAAAGA
>CAYLOO010000202.1:0-2698 GCA_964385355.1 uncultured Anaerolineaceae bacterium | reverse complement strand
CACCTGGTTGAGCCCAAGTCCATGGTCCACCGATCGCCCAGCAGCCCATACCCAGCGCGCTGACCTGAAGACCACTCTTTCCTAATATGCGCTTCAACACAATCTCACCTCCATAATGACCTACCTCACTGCAATGCTACCTCCATCATCGCACATCCTCAGGTCTAAAACAATCAGGATCGTTCAACTTCCCCGGTCGGGGACTCACACAACAGACATCTACCCTACAAGCTTCTCGCAAGGACACGAAGAGGCAACCACCCATTTGTTCAAGCAGGTCCACTTAAAGTTGATTGCTTTTCCGCCGCACACATGGGTGCGCCTTTACAATCCCCCGTACGCGTAGGGACCGACCCATGCGTCGGCCCACCCCTTCCCTTGGTTGGGGACTTCGCCTCACAAAGTGCATGGGACCTTAAAGGACACAAACCCCCTACAGAGATTCGCAATGCCGAGGACGGGAAGGGCTCCATTTTTTTGTGTCATTGCAAGCGAAGCGAAGCAATCTCCTCCTTTCTTGCGCTGAGAGGCTACATCACTTCGTTCCTCACCATAACAGGTACTCGATCAATTTGACATCGCAATTGACCTGCAATAAAGTCACACCCCACTGTACACTGCCAACGACGGCGACAGAGGAGAGGAGCGAGATGGGAAACAAAACACGGCGAGCATTCCTGCAATGGATGGCGATACAAATGGGCGCTGTTTTCGGTGGATCATTACTGTCATCCTGTGGAAGGCAGGAACCCCACTCCCTGCAGACCACCTCGTTGCCCATCGCGCAGCCCACCCAACCCATCGATGTTGAACCTTCTAGTGCTCCAGCGCAGACAGAGAAAACTACAGCCGAGCCGACAGCGACACCGAATGGTCACCCGCATATGGCCGTCGCTCGCGGCGGTGAACCGGAGGCGCTCGTACGACACGCCATCGCCGCCTTGGGTGGCATGCAGCGTTTCGTCAGCGCCGGCGACGATGTGATCGTCAAGCCCAACGTCTGCGTCGATTACCGCACGTACGAGTATGCAGCGACAACCAACCCGTGGGTCGTCGGAGAGATCGTCCGTCTGTGCCTTGAAGCTGGCGCTGGCCGCGTGCGGGTGATGGATTTTCCTTTCGGCGGGGATTCTGAATCCGCTTACCGCCGCAGCGGCATCCAGGAGCAGGTCCACGCCGCAGGCGGTGAAATGGAACCGATCCGCTTCTTTAAATTTGTCGAAACCGAAATCCCCAATGCCCTCGATTTGAAAACATGCCAAATCTATGAGGATGTGCTCATGGCTGATGTCGTCATCAACGTGCCCATCGCCAAGCACCACAGCCTGGCTCGCCTGACGCTGGGCATGAAGAACCTGATGGGCGTCATCCGCGATCGTCCGTATATGCACGGAAACCTCGGGCAGCGGTTGGCCGACCTGGCGAGCCGTGTTCGCCCTGCCCTCACGATCATCGACGCGGTGAGAATCTTACAGCGCAGTGGACCGACGGGTGGCCGTCTGGGTGACGTCCAAAAAATAGACACCGTCATTGCCAGTCCGGACATCGTGGCCGCGGACAGCTACACGGCAACCTTATTCGGCCTCCAGCCGACCGATCTCAGTTACATCGTCTCCGGTTTGGTCATGGGGCTTGGGCGAGCGGATCTCGAGACGATGAAAATTGAAGAGATCGCAGTTGGCACCTGACGCGATAAAGAGGCGCCGGTTACCCTCCCGCCCCTGGACTTCCTTGCGCAAGCTCATTCAAGCGCTCGCCCTGCTGGTCTTCCTTACGCTTTTTGTGATGGCTCGGGGCGAAAGAATTCCCGGTTCTTCGACGAACCTCTTCCTGCGCCTTGATCCACTCCTGGCGCTGGTAAACCTGCTGGCGACGAAAGCCCTCGTCGCCGTCTCAGCCGTGGCGCTGATCACGGTTGCGCTGACGTTCGTAACGGGCAGATCCTGGTGCGGCTGGCTGTGTCCCCTGGGGACAATCCTCGATTGGATCCCGTTGCATCGCTGGAAAAAAGGAAAGCGGACTCCAAGCGAAGGATGGCGCGGCGTTAAGTACGCTCTGCTGCTGCTGACGCTGTTCGCCGCGCT
Source organism: uncultured Anaerolineaceae bacterium (assembly GCA_964385355.1). GTDB lineage: Bacteria > Chloroflexota > Anaerolineae > Anaerolineales > E44-bin32 > E44-bin32. The sequence continues at coordinate 614 of CAYLOO010000202.1, read as the reverse complement.
CCTGGGCGGGTCAACGCTCCTCATTTTCGACCCGCTCACGATCCTCACCCGCGGTCTCGCCGTTGGTGTGTGGCCCGCGCTGGATAAACTCGTCAACGCGGTAGAAACTGCCCTTTACCAGCTGCCGGCGCTGCGTGCACCGATCCTCGAAATCGATGCTCTGCTCCGGCCACTCATCCTGCCGCCAACTCCTTTAACAACTCGAGCCAGTGCGCTCTTCGCCGGCCTATTGATCACCGTCATTCTGCTCAACCTTTTCGCCGAACGTTTCTGGTGCCGCTATTTGTGCCCGCTGGGAGCGCTGCTCGGTCTGATGAGCAAGATCGCCCTTCTGCGCCGTCGGATTGGGCCGGGCTGTGTGGGCTGCACGCTATGCACCGACGCATGCCCGATGGGGACGATTAACCCCGCTGAAGATTATGCCAGCGACCCCGGCGAGTGCACGATGTGCATGGAATGTTTGGATGATTGCCCACTGGGGGCGACGACTTTTACACCCGGATTTGGTGCCGACAAATTGCGGTCATACGATCCCGGGCGGCGGCAGGTCCTGGTCACGCTCGGCGCCGCGCTCGGCGGGATGGCCTTGATCCGAACCGTTGATCCAGAGCTCA
>CAYLOO010000201.1:0-2794 GCA_964385355.1 uncultured Anaerolineaceae bacterium | reverse complement strand
ATTCTCATCGTTGTACTGGTTCGCCGGTCCCGTGTAGTTGAAGCTTCCCCCGATCACAGTATTATCGTCCAGTACGATAAACTTATGGTGCATCTTGCCGTTATTGGGAAGCGTCTCGCGGCGGAGTTTGGCGCCTTCGTTCAGGAGTTCCTTGTGCGGTGACCATTTATGAGCGGACTGGCCTCCATCGAGTACCCCGACCACCTCAAAGTTGCCGCCCTGGAGCTTGGTGATGAGGGCGTCGTCAACGGTCGTCGACTTTGAGAAGGTGAACATCATGAAATACGCCGAGTTCTGCGTCTTGAGGATCTCGTTGACGATCCTCAGCTCGGGGTTGTTGTCGGGGGAGAACATGATCTGTACCTGGCTCCCCTCAATGTTGAGCGTTAGTGGATCGGTCGAGGTTAGCTTCGGCGACCGCACGCCAAAGATTCCATCCCTGAGCTGCTCGAACTCGCTCTGGTACGCGGCGGCCACACCAATGTCATGGAAGATCACGACGTGGTTGAGGTTCCTATGGGTGCCGGTCGTTGTGAAGTTGGTCGACCCGGTCAGAACCGCCTCGCGGGCCTCGCCCCGGTCTCGGATAATAAATTTGTGGTGGAAGATCTTGGGGTTGAAGTCGATTTTGGCGTCCACGGCACCGCGGAGGAGGGTCACTAAGTGCTTGCGATTAGTATCGAGGCTGACCTCCTTGTCGGGTGGGTCAACGGGCTTTTTCTCTTTGAGGTAGTCGCCCTCAGTGACCAGGCGTACCCGGATGAATTTCTCCGTGCCAGGACGCTTTCTCCGCGCTGCTTGATCGATCGCTTTAGCGATCCGCGGGTTGTCGATCTCCTGGACCGCGATGTCCAGGGTGTGCTCAGCCTCTTCAATGAATTTGATAATGACCATCTCGAGGTCGTCGGGGGCACCAGCGTTTCCGGGTGGACCAAGAAAAGCTTGCAAACGGCCATTTAGGAAGTCCATAAGACAGCCTCCATTTTATGTTTAGTCTGATTGATTAAGAAGACCACATAACGGATGAGCTAACCTGCAGCCGGGTCTTGGTTTTACGATCCTACAACCCTGGCCGCCCACCTTAACCGGCTGTCAGGTGGAGCGGGGTTATGTGGCAGTATTTTTGGGAAAATAGGTTGCCATCATACTTTGAATAACAACAATCCAGGGAATAATATTTGCACAAAGATCATCACATAGTTCTGGTAGATTCAAGATTTTTGAAGATGCATAACCAGATCCACCACGTTCTAGATCAATCGTGTTCCAAGGACCGGAATCGGGTTTTGAATGCAATAAGCTATTCATTGATTTTGTTAATTCATGCCCAGGTATTGTGGACGAATTTCCTTGTTTGAGTTGGATTGCTTCAAGCATCTTAGCAAGACTTGGTGCATCCTGATAATTCCAGCCTTTATTCCACTTATTTATCTTTTCTGGAAAATGATGTAAATACAGGAGAATAGTTGCCCGTTCAACAACCGCACGAAAGAGGACATGAGCACCAAATAAATATCCTTGACGAATAAGTTCTCTGATCGAAAGTGTAATGCTTATTGCCTGAGGTATAACCAAGCAAGCCATCATTTGTTGATCAGATAGATTTTTATTATGAGTAGTATGAGCGGTTTCTGAATTCTGTTCTAATAATGACGAAATTAATTGATCGAAATGGAACAATAATGTGCGACCAAGATAAGGTTCGTTATCAGGTGTGGAAATGATTGGGATATTTTCAAATTCCATAGTTTTTTTGCCACCTAACGTAATAGCTACCCTGCAGCCGGGTATTGTTTTGACGATCCTAAAACCCAGGTCGCCCACCTTAACCGGTTGTCAGGTTGAGCGGGGGTTATGAGGTTTAATTGTTAATACTTTCAAGTTCTTCAATTGTTATATCTGATAACTGGTAAATGAATACAAGTATGGTTACTAATATTCTAGAAAAATCTTGTTCAAAAACAGAAGCCCTTATATCGTCACTTGTCCACGCTTCATATTGTTGAATTTTGTCTGGATCGTTAGCGTGAGCAAGTCCACCATATAAACCAATTCTCAACATCTCTTCACGTGTAGGTTGACCTTCAAATAACTCAACAGTTTGTAGAGAGTGTTCATTTATGTAATCAAAATAAGATGACCTGATTTTGGACATCTTTTGTTTCCAAGTTGTAGATAGATCAGGATCTTGGGCCAAAGAATTTAGTTTGGGAAAAGATATCAGTTCATTGTCTTGGAAAAAAAGACGAAATGTTAATAAAAAGGCATCTCTCTCTTTTTCTTCAGGCAAATCAAAGGTTATTGTGTATCTTTCGCCTTCTTCGTGATTAATAGAAAACCTAAAACCTGTTTCCTTAACATGTTGCTCATAGTTAAACCTTCGTAATTTATCTGCTTTATCAACAATCAGTTGTAATGCTTTAATAGTCTGGTCATTCATGAGATACACCCTATCTAAAAAGTAATTAACCTCATAACATGTTTATATCGCTCAATTTGACCAAACGATTCAATCAAACTGTCAAAATGACTAAATATCTGCTTATCTGTATTATAGACCCTCTCCAGGATCCAAAATCCCTTGACTCTTGCGTTCTTTATTGTTTTATGTATAATACTTACGTAAACGATAATTTACTTAAGTCAAAATCGCTGCTTGACAGTGTTTTTTGTTTTAAGTATACTTCTTACAGAAATACAAATATCCATAAGAACTATTCGAGAGAAGAAACAGCCCAAAACGGAGGCTTTTTTTGAACCAAATCACAGTATTCGACCACAAAGAATCTCACTT
>CAYLOO010000200.1:1499-2824 GCA_964385355.1 uncultured Anaerolineaceae bacterium | reverse complement strand
GCAGCACAGGACATCATAGCCCAGGCTATCGTGCGCACGGGGCAATTGCGGGCGGAACTGGTTGCGGTGGCAGAAGAGATCGGTGCGACGCTCATTGTGATGGGCGGCTCACTGGGACCGGATGCCGCCTTTGAGAATTCCGCCCTCCAAGTTTTTGCCGCCGACTTGCAGACCGAAACGGGCGTCGAGGTCCGCATCCTGGGATCGAGCGATTGACTTTTCATCACTTATGCACAAATCAGGGTACTTAAATATCGGTTGCGTGGAAAATGGACAGAACAGTGGGACGTGATGTCCTGCGGAAACGGAGCGCTTCGTGAAGGTAGGGATTCTGCACGCGATGGAAACCGAGCCAGACCAATTTAGCTCTCTCTTCAAAGCTGCGAGTGCCCCGTTTAAGACTCAGGTATTCGAAATTACCAGGGGGGAATATCCAGACTCCTCTGGCACTTTTGATGCCTTCCTCATTTCCGGGAGCAAAAAAGGAGTGTACGACCCCGACCCATGGATTGCCGACCTATCAGAGTTTGTTAGAAACTGCAGCCTCGAGCAAAGAAAACTTGTAGGCATCTGTTTTGGCCATCAGCTTATCGCCCACGCCCTTGGCGGATATACCTCCAAATCTGATAAAGGCTGGGGGCTGGGCTTGCAGGAGTTCGATATCACGACACAGAAACCATGGATGGTTCCTGCCCTCAATCGATGTTCTCTCTATTTTTCGCATCAAGATCAGGTGACTGCGCTGCCTGTTGGAGCAGAGTTGCTTGGCGGCAATGATTTCTGCCCAAATATCATGTACTGCATTGGGGACCAGGTGCTCGGCATCCAAGGGCACCCTGAGATCTCACAAAGTTTAATGGTCCAGGTTATCGAACGACGCAAAGAACAGATTGGTTCAAAAGTGTACAGCGAAGCGCTAAAGTCTCTTAACGATGGGACCCCCGACGCCAGGACGGTTGCACACTGGATCATAAATTTCATACATTTATAGGGTGAGTTTACGAGCATCTGCCCTTACACCTTGAGATGGCTTGCGCATAATCCACCGGGGGACTGATTGTTCGATCACACCAGCATCAAAAGAAGCCCTCGATTTGCTGCATTAGGGTACCGAATGATCGTAAATGGGGACGCCTTAACCTCACTTTTAGAGAATCAATAAGGGCATTAGAATCCTGTAGTAAGGCAACAATCATCTCCGTGTCTGGAGAAACAACGATGAAAGCGGGTCCGTTCGTAAAGCGCGGTTGGTTAGCCAGAGTGATCGGGTTCCTTGCCTGGTCCTTTGTGTTCGCCGTCATTTATGGCCAATCCCCGCTTTACAC
>CAYLOO010000200.1:0-1399 GCA_964385355.1 uncultured Anaerolineaceae bacterium | reverse complement strand
TTCCTGATCCTTCATTCAGCAGCGCTTCGTTTCCTACTCTCAAGCATCGCTGGCGTCGCAGATCCTTTCCTCCTGGAGGGCGGTGTTGCTGGGCAGCGCCTCTTGGGACAGGTGTTCCAACCAGGAACATTCGGTGTTTTCCTGGTCATCTCGATTTACCTCTTCCTTCGCAGCCAGCCATACTGGTCGTTGGCATCCCTGGCGGTGGCAGTATATTTCCATTCCGTCTATCTTCTCCCCGGCGCTCTCTTGGTGCTTGCCTACATGTGGATAACCTTTCGCGAACAGCGGAGCTTTATCCAGGCACTTAAACTTGGTGCAATAGGCCTGATCCTTGTCAGCCCCACCCTGATCTACACAAATAGCATCTTTCGCCCCAGCTCCAGTTATCTAATCTTCCAGGTAAACGAAATCCTCGTTCACTTTCGCAATCCGCACCACGCAGACATATCTGCGTGGTGGGATTGGATAGCCGCGACCAAGGTATTTATCGTCATGGTGGCACTTTTTATTATTCGGAGAACGAGGTTGTTCCCCGTCATCGGCATCATGACCTTGGGGTCGGTCCTGCTTACAATAATCCAACTCATCACGGGCAACAACTGGCTTGCCTTGATTTACCCATGGCGGGCATCAATCGTGCTTGTGCCCCTTTCGTCGTCCGTCATACTTGCCTACATGGTTACAAAATTCGTGGACATCTCCAGAGCCCGCTCGTTGAAATATGCCCGATGGACAGGCATAGCGTCGTTCATTCTATTAACCGGCCTGATTATCGCTGGCCTAGCACGCTTCCAACTAGAAACTACCAGACAACAAGATGACAACAGCCGCCCAATGATGAACTTTATTCGTGACCATAAATCCCCGGCGGATACTTACCTCGTCCCAACAGAAATGGAGGGTTTCAGGCTAGCCACCGGCGCCCCGATTGTTGTCACCTTCAAATCTATTCCCTATCTGGATACGGACGTGCTCGAATGGTACGATCGTGTTCGCAAAGCTCGTAATTTCTATCGGGACCGTGTTGAAGATGTTAACTGTGATCTGCTCCGTCAATTTCAAGAGATGTATGCTGTCACGCATGTCGTGCTTGATGAAAACCTTCTCCTCTTGAGTTGTCCTCAATTAGGGTTGGAGTTGTATCGCGATGAGCACTACGCAGTCTTTCGAATCGAGATTGAATAGAAGTCAGAGGGAATGTGGACGCGGCAAATTCCCGGTTGTGCCCTTGCGATTGCCTTCTCGATAAAAAAACCGATTGTCCGTGTAAAAAATCCGGTCTGCTCTTATGGCAGACCGGTTACCATCTCAAACAGGAACTATTTTTTACATCCTCGTTGATAACATCCCCCGCACAGCCCGCCGGGCGATCTCAACCGCGAAATTCGTGCCCCGA
>CAYLOO010000199.1:0-2824 GCA_964385355.1 uncultured Anaerolineaceae bacterium | reverse complement strand
TTTAAAACCGTAGCCGAATAGGATTGGGACCTAGAACCGGCTGGTTATCAGTCCATCAATTATTCCCAATAACACCAGGGCTTTTAAGCCCAAGGTCACAGGTTCGATCCCTGTACGGCGCACCTCTCAAAAATACCAAGATCCCGCATGAATTGCGGGGTTTTTGCTTATGATATCCGGCGTTATCATAACATGGGTGAAATGAACCCCTATCACCTGCTCCTACGGAACGTAAGCGGAATCGCGGTCAGGCGTAACGCTTTGCTGGGCGAAAAGTAGTGCCCCTGGAATAAACACCATCGCATAGGGAACTAAGAGAAGTCTTGCCTCAGCGATGACAGATGCAAATAGATGGATTAGGAACCAGATTGGGACGATGACCCAGAAAAATATCTTCAATTGCTCAGTCCATTTCTGATAGCCAAGTACTGCCAATAGAGGAATGATGCCCAGTGTTGCAAATAATCTGTCCCATGTCACATAACGGGTCAAATTGAAGCGCAGTAGATCAAAACCAGGATAGTGCTCATAGGGTATAAAAAGAGATTGCGGACCATAACAATTCCTGAGAAGGAAAAGAATAGAAACATACAGAGTGAAAGCTGCTCCAAATATGGCTATGTCCCTCCTGTGATTTTTTAACCCACGAGTAATTGTTTCTTTATTAAGGAAGGAAAAGAGAAACAGGAGAGGGATTAATCCACTCGTTTCTCGATTTAGCGCTGCAAAAAATGTAATGGGAATTATCCAGATAGGTCGTCCGTAGAGGATGCATACTCCTGCGAGTAAGTAAAACAAGACATCAAGGTAAGTACTCAATTGCAAATCGCTGTCATAATGTGAATAACTCATTCCCCAGGCTAATAGACTCATCCCAATCAGCGCATGAATTGTCGTAAGCCCCAATTTTCGAAAATACAGAAAAGAAACAAGAAAAATAGCAATATCCACGAATGCCCGAAACAAAATAAAACTAACAGCAGTGTGGTATGGAGCGCCATACTCCTCGAAGGAATGGATAAGGCCTTCCACAACATAAACTGAAAGCACTCGATACTGCCATGGATTACCAGCAGTGCCATCTAGGACTGCTTGATGCCGTTGAACTTGATTGCCATCTTGGAAATAGGACAGCCCACGTGCTCTAATATGTTCTGCTGTAGTGAACCATCCGAAGGACAATCCAGCCACGATAATTAGAATGAATAGGAGCAAACTCCTTTTTCCAATTTTGCTTGCCATTGCATTACCCTTATTGTGAATTCTGGTTTTCCATCCAACTGTTTTTTATAACAAAGACAATCCTTATTGCGGCACATGATACTGCCAAAACATCTATCTAGTATGGACCGTAGCAAATCCTGACACAAGTGCTTCAAACCCCAGGGTCACCGGTTCGATACTTGCACAGTACATTGACGACGGTCAGCGGTTGCGAGGCTCGCTGCATACACGACGAGCCTTTTCATTGTATGCGATTGCTGACGCCATGCTCATTCTATGATAAGTGGAAATGGATTCGAATCGCCCTCCCACTTTCGACTGCTAACTTTATAATAGACCTCTCATGTTTCAAAAAGACTACATAAAACGCTCTTTCAGTTTCATTCAGGCTACTCTGGCAAGACTTCGCGGCGTTGCCCTCGAAGGCGACGCCGAGGTGGCCAGGGAAGAGATCACCGATGCTTATTCCCGTGTCTTTGGAATACCACTTTCACTCTTGAGCTTAAGCCCGACAAGCGACATCGTCGATTTACTTTCGACGAACGAGGGCGATGACGCAGAAAGAATTCTCTCCCTGGCGGAATTGCTGAAAATAGACGGCGAGATCTACCAAAAAGAAGGCGACGTGGAGGAAGCTCAATGGAGATTCGATCTCTCGCTCGAACTCCTCATCGCCAGCGTTGAAGTTTCAAACCAGCCGGCTGCGGATAAATTATTGGATCCATTTGAGCCCATCGTCCGCTTCAGCATTCAGAACCAGACTTCCCTCGAACTCCTCGCTGCTTTATACGCGCTCTACCGCCAGGCTAGCAATTATGGTCTGGCGAAGGACCTGATCGTCGCCTTCACTGAAACAGATGGTGGTAAGAGCGAAGGGATCGACGAGGGGACTGCGTTTCTGTCAGATTTGCACAGCAGAGCGGATGAAGAGCTTGAACGAGGGAATATCACCCGGCAGGAGATCGATGAAGCGTTGAAAATTCTGGAAGCGCTCAGAAATTAGCTGAGAAATCTGCATACGACAAAAAGTAAAAATGGGGAAGCTACCTGGTGCAATGATAGGTTGAAGGGCTTTCAATGGAACCCACATCGATAATCATCCTTGTCCTCGCCATCCTTTTTATATCAACGTTCACACGCTCCGCGCTCGGGTTCGGAGATGCCTTAATCGCCATGCCGCTGCTGGCGCTGGTCGTCGGCACGCAAGTGGCAACACCCCTGACCGCGTTTGGCGCCTCGACGATTGCCCTGACCATCCTCCTATCAGGGGGCTGGCGCAAAGTAGATATCAAGGCTGCCTGGCGGCTGATCGTTTCATCCCTGGTGGGGATCCCAATTGGTTTGTACTTCCTCAAGACCGCTCCCGAACCGGTGATCAAAGGCGCCCTGGGGGCCTTATTGATCGCCTTTGGACTTTACAATCTGATCGCGCCGAAGCTGCCAACCTTCCGGAACGAGAAACTGGCCTATGTCTTCGGCCTGATCGCCGGAATCCTGGGGGGCGCCTACAACACGAATGGTCCACCGGTGGTGGTGTACGGCACGCTGCGCGGCTGGTCGCCGGAAAGCTTTCGCTCGACGCTGCAGGCCTACTTCCTGC
>CAYLOO010000198.1:0-2856 GCA_964385355.1 uncultured Anaerolineaceae bacterium | reverse complement strand
CAGTACATCATGGATGTAGATGATGAATCGGAAATTCGCGACAGGGTGATGGAAGAACTGCGCGGCCAATTCCGCCCCGAATTTTTAAACCGCGTTGACGAGATCATTATCTTCCACCGATTGGACCGGGAAGATTTACGTCAGATCGCAGAGATTCAGCTCGAGAATGTGCGTGAGCTATTGAGCAAGCGAACCATCAGTCTTGCTATGACACAGGCGGCCATCGACCTGATCATTCAGGAAGGGTATGATCCGATCTACGGGGCGCGGCCGCTGAAGCGCGTTCTTCAACGAAGAATAATTGATCCCCTTGCTTCACAAGTCATCAAGAGTGAGGTGCGTGAAGGAGACCATGTGTTGGTGGATGCAGCAGGAGACGAGTTTAGTTTTAGTGTCACAGAACCATCTGAGATTGAAGGACCTGTGAAAGCCTAATCATTTATATACGTAGATTCAACTCCCAAAAACAACACAGAAGAACTAAAGGGAGAGCGACTGCTGCAAATCACCAACCGGATCCCGATGGAGAGGTAAGACCATCGGCTGTATAATTAAAGTGTACTATGTAAATTGTTCCCTTGCGAGCCCTTCACGAATTTATTGCTTGTCATTTTTTTTACCCCCTTCATCAGACATAAGAGGCAACCATGACGAACATCTCTGAAATTGTGATTAAGTTGTTAGTAGCCATCCTTGTTGGAGGGTTGATTGGTGCTGAACGAGAATTCCATGATAAAGCAGCAGGGTTTCGAACCATCATTTTCATTTGCTTAGGTTCTACTCTGTTCACCATCTTATCCCTTGAACTTGGTGGAGCAAACGACTCCGCTCGCATCGCAGCAAGTATTGTCACCGGGATAGGGTTCATTGGCGCCGGCGTAATCCTTCGCAATGAAGGACACATCGTTGGGCTGACAACAGCCTCCACCATTTGGATCGCTGCCGCTCTGGGTGTGGGGATCGGTAGTGGGTTTTTCCTACTGGTAGGGATTGCGACCGGCCTGATCTTAATCGGATTGTGGGTCTTCCCAATGTTCGACCGGTTGATACACAAGAAACGTGAGACGCGCACCTATCACGTCGTTTTTCCAAGAAGTACTAAAAAAAGTGGTCAATTGGAGAACATAATTAATCAATGCAACCTGCGCATTGAATCCTTCACTAAGGGTCTACAGGCTGGTGAGATGGTCAGCACTTGGAGAGTCCATGGTTCTCCCCAAAACCATGCGCTTCTGGTCGAAAAACTTGTTCTAGATGAAGATATTCATGAACTTCACTGCTGATTAGATCTCGATAAAGTGTGAAGGATGAAAGTTATACTCCTGGTGATCATGACTGTAAATTCAGTTTCGTAAATGGAGTAGCGAAATTGTCTCTCAATTCTAACGAGCATCATGGAACTTCTTTGATAGATATAAGTTCATTATCACTGACTCATATCTTATTCAGCCACACCGATATCCCGTAAGCTGCTACAGGATCTTGGCGATAGATGGTAAAGATTCTGGCCACTTATCTAATTCATGAAGGGTCTCTATTTCAGTATTTAAGAAGTGGACAAACTGGTGAATGAATTCGTCCCCTCTAGGGGGGTATCGTTCGAATTTCTCCTTCAGAGACTCAAGACAAACACAATAAAGGGTGAAGGGATCTACCGATGATATTCTGTTTTTGAAAGTGATATGATCGGGCTCCCACTCAGCGCGCCTCTCAGCGAAAATAATCTCAGTCTCCTCAGCCAGTAACTCAGGGATAGAAGATGCCCCGGTGCGCTCTAAAATCGGAGCCGGAGACGTTAGAACACATGTTGTTAACATCTCTTCTGACTCGATACGCAAATCACCACCGAAGGTAAACGCTTCAACTTTCTTGCCTTTACGATCTTGCAGGATCACCCGTCCTGCACATGCTCGATACTGTTCTTGCCCTGGCCAAGGGTGGTGTGCTCTGAGAAGCTCGGCGCATCTATGCTCTGATGCAACAGTGATGGATATTTTTTCTGGGTCGAAATGTTTCCCGGTGGGAACAGAACGCAGCAGGACATCAAGTCGTGGGTGACCCGGCGAAGATGAATACTCTCGTGAGTGGAAATAATATCCGTATTCTCTTTTCTTAAGATTACCTTGATCGTGTGTAGTCAATGCTTTATTCCCTCCCAATCCCCGAATATGGTCCGAAACTTTGATGAAATAATATAAACAACAATAGTCACTGCTTCATCTTATTAAGGCATTGTAGCGTGTCAGAACCCGTGAGACAAAATTAAGGCTCAAACGAATAGAGACTTTTCGGCCAAAAGACGGTTAACACCATAAAGGAGACACTCATGGCCGAGAAGAAATCTACTGCAGAAGCCACGGTAAAGAACATCCGCCGAAATATCCGCAAGAAGTATAGCGCCGAAGAGAAAATCCGCATCGTGATCGAGGGTTTGCGGGGCGACCTGTCGATCGCGGAACTGTGCCGCCGGGAAGGCATCAACCAGAACTCGTACTACAAATGGTCGAAAGAGTTTCTGGAAGCCGGGAAGCACCGACTTGCTGGAAACACCCAGCGTCAAGCCACCAGCGAAGAGGTCAAAGAACTGCGGAAAGAACTCGACCAGCTCACGTGTGCCTGCGGCACAGTGCAGGCAAGCTGTTGGTGGCGGAGCTGTCCTTGAAGAACCGCGTCTTGACACCTGCCCTGGCGGGCGGTGCCAGGGAAAAAAGCTTGCTGGGATTGGGGGACGAGACGTGGAACGAATGATCCACAGAACCCCCGAGGAGAAGATGGAGATCATCCATCTGGTGGAGCACTCCGATCTCTCGATCACGAAGACCTGTGCCGAACTGGATGTGGCTCGCAGCACCTTTT
>CAYLOO010000197.1:0-2858 GCA_964385355.1 uncultured Anaerolineaceae bacterium | reverse complement strand
AAACCGCGCGGAATTCCTCCGGGATGGCCAAAAGGCAAGCCAAGGAAGCCGCGGGAGCGATTTCCGGTGATTCGAAAGGGTCCAAAACAGCCTATTTACACAGTTTCTACGGCTTGAAACTCGATTGTTAAGGTGCAATTGCCAGTATCAATGTTTTCGACGTTAACGAGATTAGTCAAAACTCAAGAATTATGGTATCTATAGAAAATCTCAATCATCCGGTGGATATGGGGGTATGTTTGTTAACTCTGGGGGTGGAGCGCTGCTTGTTGCCGATAACGATACCGATCATGCCGATCTCAGATTCCGCGTAAGCAACGTGGGCAACGTCTTCGCTGACGGCAGCTTCACCGGCGGAGGCGCCGATTTTGCTGAATTATTGCCGGCCGAGACCGGATTAGAACCCGGCGATGTCGTCTGTATGGGATTGGAGGACATCATCACACTTTGCTCAACATCATTTGACGTCACGGTCGTTGGCGTTTACTCGACTGATCCGGGTTTCATTGCCGGCGCGGGGGATTCTGATGAGTATGAAGAGGGCAAAGCTCCGATCGCCATGATGGGCCTCGTTCAGGTCAAAGCCTCAGCCGAGAACGGACCGATCCAGATTGGTGATCTGCTTGTCTCGGCTGGCACCCCCGGGCACGCCATGCGCTGCGAAGGGGTTGAAGCTTGCTTCGGCCGCACGCTCGGCAAGGCGCTCAAGCCGCTCGAATCGGGCACGGGGTTGATCCAGACGCTGGTGATGCTGCGCTGATTGGGTGGTTGATCCAAAGATCTGAAGAGGATGTGTGTATAAGATTGCTCTCTTTGTTTTAAATTGATCACGAGAGCGAAGGATCTGGAATCTCAGGCCATTAACGAGGAGGTAGGATCATGAACTGGAAACGTCTCGGCATTTTTCTGGCGTTGGTGTTGTTGGTTGGGATGGGCGTTCTGCAGGTAGGCGCAGAACCAGCGCCCTCGCCAATGCTGGCACCTTTCGCTACGGCGTTCACTTACCAGGGATATATTACCGATACAGGGAGTCCCGCTGACGGGTCCTATAACCTCGCCTTCAAGCTCTACGATGATGCGAGTGGGGGGACCCAGGTTGGCAGCACGGTGACGAAGAACGCTGTAGCTGTCTTGGATGGCTACTTCACCGTCGAGCTCGACTTCGGAGATTGGTTCGATGGCACGGCGCTGTGGTTGGCGATTGAAGTGCAAGGACCCGGGGATTCATCCTACATACCCCTTAACCCGCGCCAATCGCTCAATCCAGTCCCCTATGCCATCAATGCAGATTTACTGGATGGCCTCGATGCGGTTGACTTCGCGCCGTACTTGCATGATCACGCAGGCGAGAGTTGGGCCGCCGGGGATGTGCCCTCGGGGTTGAGTGTGAGCAGTACATCGAATTCGGGCAGCGGCCTGACCGGCACGAACCTGTCCAGCGTGGGCACTACGACCGGCGTGGAGGGGAACGTTGCCTCGTCCGACGGCCGTGGCCTCGCGGGGATCAACACCGCCACCAGCGGTGCAGCCCATGGGGTTTATGGCGAAACCGCCAGTGTCGGTGGCGCAGGTGTGTACGGAGTGAACAACGGAACCACTGGTCCCCTTGCTTATGGTGTATTAGGTGTAAGCAACGCGAACGACGGCAAAGGTGTGCACGGAACTGGCAGGATTGGTGTATCAGGTACGAGTTTTGTCGCCCCTGGAGCGGGCATCACAGGGCGTGCCTACTCATCGACAGGTGTCACACAAGGCGTAAGTGGATATAGTGACAGTGATGAGGGCAGCGGGGTAAGAGGCGAAGCTACGACAAGCATTGGGACAAATTACGGCGTGATCGGAACCACCAACAGCAGCGCCGGCTACGCCTTCTACGCAGGCGGAGTAGGTATGGACTACGGCACCTTCACCGGTTCGCACGAGGTCAAACTGGAAGATTCTTTCCGTAAGGAAGTCCAGCCGGGGATGATCGTCTCCGCCACCGGAGAAGCGCAGATTAGCTATGCAGCCAATGGGGGAGTGGATCTCTCCTCCACCATCCCTACGGTGCGGCTAGCGGCAACAGTTGAGGACAAAGCAGTTTTTGGGGTCCTGGTGTCCGAGGTCACCCTACCTGAGGATCACTGGTATGCGGCAGGAGAGGACGAACGCTTCGCTGGGGTTAACGCACTTGGCGAAGGCCGGGTATGGGTCTCGGACATCACGGGCGACATAGCTGCCGGGGACTACATTACCACTTCCACCCTTCCCGGATACGGGCAACGCCAGGGTGATGACATCTTACACAACTACACTCTCGGTAAAGCAATCGAGACTGTCGATTGGGATTCCGTCACAGAGACGGTTGATTACAACGGGGAGACGTACAAGGTTTATCTCCTAGCTGTTGTCTACACGAGTGGCTAGGACGGAGGATCGAATTGCGATTGGAGGGTAAACGATGAAGAAACGATGGGTCATTCTCTTGACAGCAGTCCTGCTTCTCATCGTGCTTCTCGCCGGTACCGCCCTGGCCTCCTCTGGTGGGGATTACGTCCTCGACTGGTACACCATCGACGGCGGCGGGGGTGAGAGTAGCGGAGGCGATTACGCCGTATCCGGCACGATTGGCCAGCCGGACGCCGGCGAGATGAGCGGTGGAGACTACGCCGTCTCCGGCGGGTTCTGGAGCCGCTTCGTCGACTGGCTGTACGAGCTCTTCCTGCCGTTGATTATGCGGTAGGGAACAGGGATCAGGTATCAGATATCAGGTTTCAGGTAACAAGTTTTGGTATTCGTTTCTTTGTAAAAACCTGATGTTAAGATCGGCAGGGTCGCTGTTGAAGTTCCCGGCACATCGAATGTGTCGGGAACTTGCC
>CAYLOO010000196.1:0-2887 GCA_964385355.1 uncultured Anaerolineaceae bacterium | reverse complement strand
CGCAGGGAAAAGCACCCGCCTGGATCGAACACCAACGGGCACCGGGTTCATAAAAGAGCCCACTAAGAGTGCGGATCGCGAAGCATGCCCTTGGGTATGGAAGCAAGGTGAAAGGTTGAGGTTGGAGGAGATCTAACCGTTTGTCGCCATAAGCGGAGCGGATCCCTGTGGGACTTCGACCCTTGACAAACTAGGCCTTCTCATGGAAGACGTTAGGCTGCCGAAAATCATGGTAAAAGAACAGGGATGAGGTCTCTTACCCACGCGTTGATCGCATCCCAGTCTCGATGGTCGCCCTCTCTCCATACTCCAAAAAGGACACTGATGCGGAACTTCACTCTATCCCAGAATGAAGGTACTCTGCTAATATCGAGCCCGCCTGCGAATAAGCCCTCACTTACTGGGCTTACTGTTAACCGTACAGGCTTGAGAAAATCGGAAACGAACGGTCGATACTTTTCACCGTTCCGCATGGCCAGGGTCATACAAACCAAAAACACAGCACAAGGCTTCATTCGAATGATTTCTTGATTTGCTTGAAGAAAATCCATAGCTTCAGGAAGCCATTTGGAGGATTGGATGGCACTACCAGCAACTATGGCATCGTATTGAGCAGGGTCGACCACATCCTTCATCATCGTTAGGTGGACTTCTAGGCCTGATTCAGAAAGTATCCTGCCAATAGATTCAGCCACACCCGCAGTGAATCCAGTACGACTTGCATAGGTGACTAGGATCTTCGGAGTCATAAGGTATGCCTTATCCTCCTATTAGCGTCGAACCTAACAGCCTCGAGTTGCGCAGCCTCACTTTGATCTTACATTGAAAAAGCCTGGCGCCGAGGCACCAGGCTCTGTTTCGAATTGCACCGTGCGCGGGCTCGTTCAAGCGAGCCGTTAGATGGCCAAACCGTTACTTCAATAATTCGTTCAGAGCCTTATCAAGCAAGGTCTCCAAATTCCGATAAGTTTTTTCTGTTCTCCGACCTACCTTGCAGATTACTATGATTACTTCATCATCAAAGACTGCATATACTATTCTGTACTCTCCCACCCGGACTCTGAAAAGTTCGTCTTGTAGATGTTCACACCCATGAGGTCGTGGGTCGATACACAAAGAGCGCATGGTTTCAACCAGCCGCTCTTGTTGTTTTTTGGGTACTCGTCGAAGCTGCTTCTCGACATCCCGATGCAGCTTCAATTCATAGGACATGCTTAGTAACCCAGTCGCTCAAAAACCTCTTCTGCATCCACTCTAAACTCTGGATCAGTGCGATACTCGGCAATTGCACGTCGACCATCAACAAGATCTTCGAGCAACTCAACTTTTTCAACTAAGGCATCGAACAGTTCAGGATCCACTAACACAGCTTTTGGTCGACTATGGGATAGAATCAGAACTGGACCATTCTCAAGATCACTAAGAAATGACGAGAGATCTGTCCGTAGAGTCGAAACATTTGTTGTTTTAAGCATTTCACACCAAGTTTCTCAAGAGAATTTTTATCACAATGATTATTACATGTTTTGCTACAATTATTTGTACATATTTTAGTACAATATTTCGATTTGTCAACTACTAAAAATGGTAAGGCTATCTAATCATAGTGATGCATGTATTCCTATCTCCATAGCATTTACGAATTGTCCCCAAAGCGGAAATCCAAGTGAGCTACCGATTAATCCCAAAATCCAACACAGTTGGAGTGATTTCTAAAGATTAGTTACGGCTGCAAATTGGAAGGTAAATGACCTTCGATCTTTGGTTGCTCTCCATCTCTATCTGATCAGGTCGTAGATCTCAGCTTGGTATGCGTCTCAAACCAATTGGCAATCTCTCCTATCGTGGTTCTCTTTTGCGCAATCTGCATCGTGAGATCGAGGAGTTCTTTGTTGGAGGCAATTATCATATAGCCGTTCAGAGATAAGAACATTGCCGCTGCCCCAATACCAGTGCGCTTGTTCCCATCCACAAACGGATGATTGTTGATAATCGAATCAGCTACGGCAGCCGCTTTAACATAAATCGTCGGGTAAAGGTCTTTCTTCTCAAACGTTGCCTGGGGACGTCCTAGCGCAGAGAGCAAAAGTCCCATGTCTCGGACGCCATGACTTCCGCCTGTTTCTTCGATGAGACGTGCGTGAAAAAAGAGAACTTGATGTGGGGAAAGATACTTCATGGGGCTCGAGCAAGTTCCTCAAGCGCCACGCGGTACTCTTCAATAAAGTGATCAACTTGGGAGGCAAAAGCCTCATCCACCCCTTCCAGAGAACCCTCAGCAGGAGAAATAATGAGTACACCCTGCTCTTCATTAACTTGAATTTCCACCTCAGTGCCCTCTCTCATCCGAAGTTGATTAAGCGCATCTTTCGGGAGTGTGACGACCAAGCTGTTGCCGGTTCGATAAATTTTCCTTCCCATTAGATTCCTCTGATGTAGATATGGTGTATTTACATCATTAGTGTATACGTGGTAAATACAATTGTCAATGACGCACAAGAAGCAGGACCGGCGAAGCTAGTCAAAAGCTACGGAAATTCCTTGAAATGGAACCGTTAAAACCCCAACTCATGATAATGCCAATTTTTATTAATCTACTGATTACTAGCAAATGGAATACCACTCCACCCAAGCATCCCATTACTCTTATTTAACCGGAAACACGCTGTGCTTGGTATTTTACATATCCAATAGTGGGATCTCACGGATGTGAACCTATTGTGTGAATAGGTGGAATACCTTCCACATAATACATTCTGCGTTAATGTAGTGTGGAAACCTGACGAGATTTATGTAAGGTTCAGGCTGTTTCTGTATGGATTGACAGGGTAGCCATCCCCTTCCCAACTACGCGGTCATCCAGTTCGCAAGATTCAGGGGCACGCTG
>CAYLOO010000195.1:0-2905 GCA_964385355.1 uncultured Anaerolineaceae bacterium | reverse complement strand
TGACAATCGTCCCGGGAATTCTGATCAGTCTGACTATTCTTGCCGTCCATTACCTAGGTGAGAATTACGCCGATAACTAAACTGCACGTTGACGAAAACCATCAACCACTGATAAGCTTTTCTCATGATAGAAAACAGCATGCCAACGATTCTCATCGTACTGATTGCTCTCGCAGTCATCTTTGACTTTCTAAACGGTTTTCACGATAGCTCGAACATCGTCTCAACTGTCATATTCTCACGCGCCCTGAACCCACGCGTAGCGCTGATCCTGGCCGCGATCTCTGAAACCATAGCCCCCTTCCTCTTCGGAGTCGCAGTTGCAACAACTATCGGTGACGAGCTCCTGAACATGAGCGCGGTAAACATGAACGTGATCCTGGCCGGAGTTGTTTCCGCGATCGTCTGGAATCTGATAACGTGGTTTTTCGGCATCCCCTCCTCCTCGTCACACGCTCTTCTGGGCGGTCTTCTTGGCGCTGCTCTTCTTCACAGTCGCTCCCTTGCGATTGTTAAAGCATCGGGTTTGATAAAAATTGCGATAGCGTTATTCCTCTCCCCCATCGCCGGCTTAATCGTCGGTTTCATCGTTATGAAGCTCACATTATTGATGGTTCGAAACGCAACTCCGAAAGTAAGTAATTTATTTCGCCGTTTCCAAGTCATCACTCTCATCGGTCTCTCTTTGAGCCACGGTACAAATGATGCTCAAAAGACTATGGGACTCATTGCGATGGGATTACTGCTCAGTGGGCAGACATCTTCCTTTCAAATACCGATATGGGTTGTGATGATAAGTGCGGCCTCGATCGGCCTGGGGACATCTTTCGGCGGATGGCGCCTGATCCGCACACTTGGAGGAAAAATCTTCCGCATTCGCCCAGTCCACGGATTCACATCACAGATCGGGGGAGCAATCGTGATTCTCAGTGCTGCACTGCTCGGAGGGCCCGTCAGCACAACACAAGTGATGAGTTCTTCGATTCTCGGTGTGGGCGCAGCTGAGCGAGTAAATAAAGTACGCTGGAGTATTCTCGGTGATATGGCATTGACCTGGTTGTTCACGATCCCGGCAAATGCCGCTCTCGCCGCTCTTGTTTACCTCGGGCTTAATCAATTCCTTTCCGCTTGATTCCTGATTCCCTCTGAGGATTTCCACCAATTGGTGCACTTTTACCTTTAATCACAAATGGCCAGAGGGTCGCTCGCTTGCGCACCGACGCTTAGCCATTGCTCAATGACTGCTGATATTTGTTCTTCTACTCCAGATACGGCGTCAAACCACTGAATCTCCGGATCATCCGCCTTAAACCAGTTCGCCTGCCGTCGCACGAACTGCCGGCTAAGTCTGCGAATTTCCACAATAGCACTGCCTAAATCCATCTCGCCGGAAAGGTATGTGACAAGCTGAGCATATCCGATAGCCGAGAGCGATGGCAGACCAGGCGAGTATCCGCTATCGATCAACTCCTGAACTTCCTCAATCCAACCCGCTGCAATCATCCAATCGATTCTTTGATCGATCCGTTGATAAAGTACCGCGCGCGGCAATGCAAGCCCAATGCGCAGTATCTCAAATTGCGGTGGATTCTTCTCCCTCTGCGAACTGGCGGGCACTCCGGTCATATGGAATATTTCAAGCGCCCGGATAACCCTCCGGACATTTCGTGAGTCGATCCTTTCTGCAGAAGCCGGATCCGCCTCTTGCAGTTGGCGATGCAGCGCATCGCACCCTTTGTTTGCAGCAATCGCCTCCAGTTTTTCGCGTAAACCCGGTGATTCTGCACTCGGCGGCGGGATCCAACCCTCAAGAATCGCCCTGAGATACTGCCCCGTTCCTCCAACAAGGAATGCGACCTTCTCCCGGCCATGGATATCATGGATCACATTTAAGGCCGCGTCGCTATGCTTCGCCAGGTTCCACGTGTCATCCGGGTCGGCTACATCAATGAGGTGATGCGGGACCCGCTCTCTCTCTGCTAATGTAGGTTTCGCCGTGCCAATGTCCATACCCCGGTAAATGAGTCGCGAATCTACTGAGACGATCTCCCCTTCGAATCGCTCAGCGAGAGGAATCGAGATACGAGTCTTTCCCACGGCGGTTGGGCCGAGAATGGCGATTACGGGCTGGTTTTTCCTCATAGGTTATTGAAATCGATGTCGAATGCACTTTGGTAATGATCAAGGCGCTGGATCGTCCAGTCTGAGGATTCCTTAATTGCGACGACATCTATTCTCCATAAAGCGTCGATCATTTCCCGTTCTTGCAGGAATGCCCACGCCGCACGTAAAAGCCGCTGACGCTTCGCCCTGGATACACTCTCCTCCGGCGTACCAAAACTATCAGATGTCCGCGTCTTCACCTCGACGAATACAATGATGTCACCATCTTGCATCACCAAATCAATTTCGCCTTCAGGAACACGAAAGTTCCTTTCAATTAAGACGTACGTTTTCGTTTCCAGATAGCGCCGTGCCTCGGCCTCCCTCCATTCACCGAGCCTCTTTTGATGTGTCAACGCTCACTATCTCCCAAAGATTCCCTGTTCCCACCCTGCGCGCTCATCCTAGCCTGACCTTATCTATCCGTCAAGCAAGCCAAAGAATTCTCCTCACAACTCAGTTATTACGTGAAGGTAGATAACCTAATATCTGCCTATTCCACGACCAGTGTGATTTGACATTATGGCAAGGATAGTTATAGAATGTCACAATGGCTTTATAGGGGGAATACGTTTCAAAAATAAATTTCCTCGACTCACTACAGTGAAAGGACAAAAGCTTGGAAAAATATTTTCCCAATATAACCCGCTAAAGTCACGGGAACTATTTCGCCTAATTTCTGAACAAATCTTGAGGAGGATGAAGCAATGAAACGCACTTTCTTAGCGCTGTCTGTACTTTT
>CAYLOO010000194.1:0-2928 GCA_964385355.1 uncultured Anaerolineaceae bacterium | reverse complement strand
TGTCCGGTGGTGTGGGAGGGGGGAGCCGTGAGGTTTCCCCCTATCCCGATTTATTTAATCAACCACGAAGACCACCCCAACCTCGCCCGTCCCCCTCGGGTGGGAGTTTGGGGTGGTTTTCATTTTCCTTGCGTGAGATCAACGATTCTTCTTGACCTTCATCAAGCAGTCAAAATAAGACCAATTTTCTCTTTGTGGGCAACACTAAGGGGTCGAGCGTCGCACACCTTAACCTCTCGGTCACGCTCTGCACCTCAGACCTTACGGTCACGACCACGAAACCAGGGATCTTACCCACGAAGAAGGTGTTCTCCCACCGGGATACACTAATTTAATTTGCACTAACCTAATGAGAATTATGCACATCACCCCCGGGCTGAAGCTGGATCATAAACGACAAGAGCGAGTGGTGAAGTGAGAATTACTCATTTATGTTAAGTGTTCGAGGATGATACTTGACATAATGTTATGTTTCCTCATGAAAACTGCTGTTTTCATGCCAAATCCTGCCATTTTATGCCATGCCTCCAGTTATGAGGTTAACCAGAAACATGACTATTATTTCCGCATAATTTTGTGATTCCGATTTCATGGGTAATCGGTATCAAGCGTCGGTAAATCATAACGAAATGGATTTCTGAGTAGTCATTCATCTCAGCGTCTCAGAGGTTCCGGGATTTGAATCGCTGCAACGCTGAAGCGACTGATTGCACTAAAGAACGCTTGTTAGTGTGGCAATGATTTTCTAAGGTCTATCATAGGGGGTGGAGATAGTGGATGTGGGAAGTGTGGCCATGAAGGGCTGAAGGAACGATATAGAGACCAACGGATATAAAACCTTCACCCTAACCTTCGTCGGTCAGATCAATACCCACTTCTAGACCAGAGTATTTAATGTTATATTATGCTCATCGATAATAGGCTGTAGAAATGACTAAAGGCGACCAAAATATAACTCGTCAGACGGTTGGCAGCCAAGAAGCTGATTTTCTGGCGCGCATCGGCACATCCAGCATTTTCTCACTCGATGATGCGCGGCAAATGCTGCCCCAGGTTAGGCCGGACCACATTCGACAGTTTCTCTATCGGCTTCAGGAGAAGGGGTGGATCCAACGCATTGCGCCCAGTAAGTATGCCGTGATCCCATTATCCTCAGGTGTGGAGCGAACACCTCAAATCCATGAGTTTGTGATTGCCATGGAGATGGTGAAACCTGCTGCAATTGCGTACTTCTCAGCGATGAATCATCACGGGTTTACAGAGCAAATCCCGGTCGACGTATTCATCGCCACGGACCATCGAGTATCGCGATCGAAGCGGCAATCGCTGGGTATCCAGTATAGGATTGTGGCCATTAAGAAGGATAAATACTTCGGCCTGGAGAATGCATGGGCAGGCGAAGCCTCCTTTACGATCACCAATCGTGAGAAAACGATTATTGATGGGCTCGATCTGCCTCGCTACGTTGGAGGGGTAGGTGTAGTTGCCAAGGCAATAAATGACGCGTGGAATAGCCTGGATGAGAGAAGGCTCAGGCAATACTCGGGAAAAATTGGCAACACTGCTGTCGCAAAGAGATTGGGCTATTTGATGGAGTCGCAAGGAGTAGGAGATCCAGAGGCGCTCAGGAAATCTGTGCGGCTTGCAAAGGGTTTCTCCAGTCTGGATCCGACCTTGCCCGATGACGGTACCTACAACCGTCGTTGGGGCCTACTCATCAATAGCAAGGTGTACGATTGATCACAAAAGCTGAGTTGCATCGGGCTGCACACGCACAAGGCTTGCGTTTTGATCAAGCGGAAAAGGATTATGTCATCCTTTGGATCCTCTCGGCAATATCATCAAATGAAATCGCAAGTACACAATGGGCATTCAAGGGAGGTACGTGCCTCCGTCACTGCTTCTATCGTGGTTTTCGATTCTCGGAGGATATTGACTTTTCCTGTCAGGCGAGCGAAGCCAATGTTCTGAATGCACAATCCGTTCTGAAACAGGCTGCCCGTGAAGTACAGGAGGCTTCAGGGATCTTGATCGATATCAAGGATGTCAGGTCTTCCGGCAATCAAGCACAAGCCGAAATACCCCTGGAGTATTCACTCCGAGGGAGCCGAAGACGAGGGCTTCCCTTGGTTCAATCCCATCTGACGTTTGATGAGCCACTTTACACTCCCACAGAAAGAAAGCGGGTGGTGCCGGTTTATTCAGATTTGCATGATTTTGAAATCCAAACATATAGTAAAGTCGAGATCGTAGCTGAGAAGATGCGGGCCCTGATTCAGCAGCAGGAGAAGTGGCCGCGGCCGCGCGATTTATACGATCTTTGGTATATCTTCTCCGAGAGAGGTGAACGTTTTCCAAAGGAAAAACTCAAGGATATCTTCGAGAAAAAGTGCCATGTTCGCTCCATTCCTCCAGACCCATCCTTGCTCATCTCTAGCACGCTTCAGGAATGGAATCGCCGGGCATGGGATGCACAGCTTGCGTCAACCGTAAGAACCCCGCCAGATTATGATCGCGTCTGGGAAGAATGGATTGAGATATGCAAGCTGATCCTCTAACGCTGCAATTCAATGGATCCATTTTAGAGCAAGTAGTCCTTGCCTGGCTTGAGCACGCTGTCTACGGCCAGATCGCTGCGCCCTTCGGGTATCCTACTGGATGCTGCGCGAGCGCTTATTACGGCGAGGAGGGCATCCCCGCCAAGTGGCGTGTCAAACTGGTGCTGTGTGAGACGATCGAGCAATTGGTGGGGAGGCTGTTTAGCCGGAGTGGCGTAGCGTTATTATGTGGCGTCGCAAGAAGATTTCATTAGGTGAGCGCCCTGGCCAGTGGGATGATGATTATGCAATTATTCGGATACCATTTTTCATATACATCCGATTACATGAAAAATCGGATCAAAGATCAAGGCGATTTCACCACAATGAT
>CAYLOO010000193.1:0-3017 GCA_964385355.1 uncultured Anaerolineaceae bacterium | reverse complement strand
GTTTTTCTATTAGTGTTCTTAATCATGATGGGTTTTTAGGATCAACGGCGATCCTTTCGACCATGGCAGGGTGACTTCCTCATCGCGGTAGCAATGTGGGGTGTTCTTCTGGTTAGTATTAAAGAAGGATTGAGGCTTTTCGAAGCCATCAATCGCTTGTGGCTTGCTGCGATATGGAGCGGTTTTCTCATCATTCTTATCATTACCGGTTTGCGCTCCGGCTAATTGAGGTGTGGCCTGGAGCGCCTAAACAGCGGATTCTCAACTAGGGGGAAGTCTGACTAATTCTTCCTGTTGGCAATCACAGCCGTGACCTTAGTGCTCATGGCTGTAGCCTTGGTCTCACCGTCCAATAATGTGGATATGATGCAGTACCTAATGCCGCGCGTGCTGCATTCGGTGCAAAACCAGTGTCTCCATCATTACCCAGCCGTGTACAGCAGTTAGAACGCGCGTCCCTATTGGGGTGGAAGTTACAATCTTGAACTTGCGCGTGCTCTTGGGCAATGACCACTCAGCGAGCATCGTCCAATGGTTCAGTGAAAGTGATTTTGAGTTTACCTTCTGGCGGCTCTTAGGCGCCCCAAAAAGTGGCATCCAACTTCAACATGAGAAGACAACACCCTACTCCGCAAAGTACAAAAATCCAGGGTTTGGGGCGTGCGCCTTAATTTGTACGGAATACGAGTTGAAGGGCACTGTTTATGACTAATGGGATTCGACGGAGTATGGTCACTCTAGCTTGTTCCTGAAGCCTGAGCGTAAATGTTATTCGTGGATGCCAGTCGTATACCCAACAGCTTTCCTTAATTACATTCTGGAGATCCGCGTATATGATCATCATTAATACCTGGATTATTTATCCGAGCCAATTATTCCAAAGATATAACCATTTGCTCTCGGGAAATGTGCACTTTGGATTAATTAATGCCTATAATTAGATTTATGGCGGTCTCACAATCTCATAATTTAGATATTAAACCGGAAATCTGTGCTCTCATTGTCACCCACCAGCTGGGGTCGGATATTTCATCGACGATGCGTGAGCTATTAGCCAGTGTCGATAAAATAATCATTATTGATAATGGGTCGCGTGGAGAGCATGTCGAACGTATTTGTGAGCTCTCTGCCGAGTATGTCGAAATCATTTGGAATCCATCTAATCTGGGTATCGCCGCTGCCATCAACCAAGGAATGATTAGGGCGAGGGAGTTAGGTTTTGGCTTAGTTTTGGTACTAGATCAAGACAGCTACCCATCAACGGATATGGTCCAGTCCTTGCTCAGGACTTTCCAGAAAGCGTCTCAGACTGAGATGGTCGCCATTGTTGCGCCGATGATCCTGGACCCAGTAATTTCCCACGAATACACTTATCTTCGATCACGTTTTGGGATCTTATTCGAACGAGTTCCTTGCAGCTCGGGCTTCCTTGGTGGCGTTACGATGGTTCTCAACTCCGGCGCATTACACAGCATCAAGGCTATAGAGAATATCGGTAGATTCCGAGACGACTTCTTCATCGACTATGTCGATACTGAGTATTGTCTGCGAGCACTAACTAAGGGATACAGCATCCACGTGGCTTGCGATGCGGTGTTGGAACATCGTTTAGGAGCGCGAGAGCGAAGGAAGATCGGCCAGTTTAGTTTTCTCCCTACTTTCCACTCCCCGGTCCGCTGGTACTACATCAGCCGAAACCGCATCCCAATGCTGCGTATGTATGCGATCAAATTCCCGCATTGGCTCAGCTTTGAGATTCTCTCCAGCCTCTACATCTTCCTGCGCATGCTGCTCTTCGAAGATCAGCGATTGCTCAAACTGAAAGCATTTTTCTACGGGACTCTGGATGGACTTCGAGGCCGAATGGGCAGAATCCGACCCAAGCTCGCCCGGCGGCTGGGCGGCGAAAGCTAGATGTCCCATCCTCACCGTTCCTATGTTCCTGTACTGAAGGAATCCTGACTTGAGAATCCGATACTGTGCGCTTGGAGGGAGTGATGTTCCCTGCTATCCTACGGGCAATTTGCCCATAAGCGCTCACGATATATGTTAACCGCCAATTTTCGCCCTTCGATTATCATCCCAACTCTGAATGCCGTTGATTATCTCGCTGTCCTACTCCCCGCCCTGAAAGAGCAGAGCCTACCGCCGCTCGAGATCGTTGGGATCGGCTCTTCTTCGGAGGATCAGACAGGGGAGCTCGCCGAACGGGAGGAATGCGTTATTGTTGTGATCTCACGGGAAGCCTTCGATCACGGCGGTACGCGCAATCTGGGCGCGCAATTGGCTAGAGGCGACGTATTTGTTTTTCTCACCTAGGACGCGTTGCCTGCCGATCATTACTTCCTGGAACGACTGATTCAGCCGCTTCAATCAGGCCAAAATCAGCAGCGACAGCACGACAAATGCCCTACCCTGATGCTGCGCTGTTAGAAGGTTTCGCTCTGCACACCAATTACCCACCCGAATCTCACATTCGTCGTGGGGATGACGTCGAAGAGATGGGCATTATAGCGTTCTTTTTCTCGGATGTTGCCTCCACTGTACAACGAGATGCGTTTGAAAATGTTGGCGGATTTCCTGATGGAGTCATTGTAAATGGGGATATGATTCTTTGCGCGCGGCTTCTCGAGCATGCCTATAGCGTTGTCTATCAAGCGAATGCGGTTGTTTATCACTCCCATAAATACTCATTAATGGACCAATTTTGGCGTTATTTGGACATCGGTGTTTTCTTCTCCCAAACCGGTCAGACTTTTACTGGAACGAAGACGGAAGGGCGCGGGCTTGAATTCGCGCTGGGACAGATTCGATTTCTGCACCGGAGGAGGTCCTGGCTCTGGATCCCGCGGAGCCTGCTGGAATCGGCGTTCCAGTACCTCGTATTTCAAACGGGGCAGCGCGCAGACTGTCTGCCTTTGGGCGTGAAGCGCTGCTTGAGCCGCCAAAAAACTACTGGGCCAAACTTGCATCCTCCCGATAAATAGATTAGAAAGTGCCTGCGTCATAATTAATCG
>CAYLOO010000192.1:0-3024 GCA_964385355.1 uncultured Anaerolineaceae bacterium | reverse complement strand
TCTTCGCAAGCGGATCCCACCACGCGCCGATACCACAGATGATCCGATCCGGCGCGAGATCATCGAGTGTGAGGAAAGTCGCAGCCAGAAGGCCAATGTTACGCGTCCAATTATTGATCACCCCTGACCCAATCCTAATTTTTTCTGAGACAGCCGCATAGGCCGCCATTGGCACAATTGCATCTCGGACAAGACGCGACTCTGCTTGCCAAACCGCTTTAAACCCTTTCTCCTCTGCATAGCGAACGGTGTTCAACCCATCTCGAAGATCGTGAGCATCTTGCAGGTATAGACCAACGCGATTCATGCTCATGAATGACTCTCCTCTAGATCTTGCTTTAACTCGATACCAAAGGCTTCACGCAGATATTCAAGGTCCTCCGGAAGGTCAACGTCCAGCCCGATGGATGGGATCTCACAAACGACAAGACGGACACCTGCAGCCTTCGCTCGTGCGACATGCCGCTCGAAACTGTCGATCCCAAAATCATACTCGATCAGACCAGGAGGTGAAGATAGTAATGCATTCGTTCCGCTGCCATGACGATCAGGGACGATAACGACGACAGGGGGATCCGTTGCACTGCAAATCAGTTTTTCAATATCGTCAATCGTCAGCAAAGGCAGATCTGCCGGAATGACTAATACCCCGCTTATGTCATATTGCTGGGAGACAACTGTGGCCCGGACCAGCGCATTGTTCAGTTCTGGTGCACCATGCTCGGTAACTGTCCGTGCATCATATCTCCGAGCGATCGAGAGCGCTTTTGGATCGCGGCTGACCACAAGCGTCCGCTCGATTTCATCAACCTCGCGAAGAAGTTCGAGAGTGTGAATCAGCATCCGTTGACTCAAGATCTCACGCTCATCCCTGGTCAATACAGCAGACAAGCGCGACTTTGATGTCCGTAGAGGTTTTACGGGAACAATCGCCCATAGGGTCACTGCCGTGACTCCGCTTCTACCAAATCCACTGTAAGTGTCAAGACTTCCTCCGCTAATCTTGTTCGATCGGCTTGGGTCTTCATTAGAGTATTCGTGACCCTAGCTCTAATCCCCATGGATTCAATATCCGATGCGAGATCAGCGTCGACATCGTCGATCAAAATCCCAGAAAGGATCTTCCCGTAATGCTCAGCTACTGCGCGCGCGGATGGTTCAATCCCCATAGCTGTAAACATCTTCGCGGCGGGTCCACGAACAGCCTGGCCACCGATGATTGGCGAGACACTTACGGTTACTTTCCCCTCAAGTGCCTTCCGCACCCCATTTAAAGCGAGGATGGGATCGATGCTGACCCAGGGATTGGAAGGACAGAGAATCACAGCATCGGAATCCTCAATCGCCTGCAGGAATCCCGGCGCTGGTTCCGCATCCTCGACTCCTTCAAACCGGAATCCCCGCACCTGCGGTTCATGTGAGTGCTTAACGAAATATTCCTGAAAGGGAAGATCCCCATCCTCCGTCTCAACGATCGTTCTTACTGGGTCATCGGTCATTGGCAGAATGACGTGGGCAATGCTGAAAATTCGGCAGAACATCCGGGTCACTTCACTCAAGGGTTGCCCGGCTTTCATCCTGCGTGTGCGCTCGACATGAAGCGCCAAATCTCGATCCCCCAGCCGGAACCAGACGGGGCTTTCAAATTCCTTAAGCGTTTGCAAGAAATTCCAGGTCTCATCCGTCCGACCCCACCCTGACTGGGGATTAGCGAGTCCAGCCAATGTGTATGTTACCGTATCAAGATCGGGCGAGATGGCGAGGCCCAGGTGTTCGAAATCATCTCCGGTGTTGACAACGAGGGTCAACTTATCCGGTTCCAACAAGGTAGCCAGGCCATCGACGAGTTTCGCCCCACCTGTTCCACCAGCGAGTGCTGTGATCTTTAGCGCCATAGTGACACTTCTTCCATTGGACGTCGCGGGCGTTCCTTGCCCGCCTCCGCAGGATATCCGAGGACGATTAACCCTTGAGGTTCCCACCCCTCAGGAAGGCTCAATTCCTCCTGGACTAAATCTTGTGCAAAGAGTGGTGCGCACAGCCAGCAAGCACCCAGCCCTTCAGCATGTGCTGCAAGAAGCAGGTTCTGCGCAGCCATGGATACACTTTGAACAGCCATAGCATATTCTGCCGAATTCCTCCGTCCCTCAGGATAAACATCCATGTCTTCCATCGATAGGCAGGTGATCACCACCACCGGAGCGCTAGTAATCCGCTCTATTGATTGAGCCACATCCCTCTCGATCTGGCCAGGGTCATCTCCATCAGCCAGCCTATCCTCGCCCAACAGTTCGCCCAGCACATTCGCAAGGCAGAGCTTATCCTCCATAGTTGTGAGGATCACAAAACGCCATGGTTGCCGGTTATGGGCAGACGGCGCCATTGTCGCAGCCTCCAATACGCGCTGGAGGACCTCAGATGGGATCGGGGAGCGATCAAAGCGGCGGATCGAGCGGCGCCCCTGGATAATGCGATAGAGCGTCGAAGTGGCTTCGCTCATCACATTGTGCTCACGGTGTCTGGGCGAATCAGGAAGATGACTCGAGATTGTCCCTCATGCCATGGATTCTTATCAACACCCAAGTATTTCCTTGCAAGTAAATGCGTATGTTCGACAGCATCATCCTCGCGTTCAGCGGCAACGGTCCCGCGGATGTGAATATATCGATAAGGATCCTCAGGATCCATGATAAGAATCGCTACTTCCTTTCGCGAAGCCATATTCCTGTCTTTGACGCGCCCTCTGACCGTGTTTATTCGCAGAAAATCCCCTTCTACATCGAACCACACGGGCGTCACATGAGGGCTGCCATCGTCCATCAATGTAGCAAGGGAAGCAAATGCTTTCTTATCATCCGTAATCAAATCACGATGCGATTCGGGGATTAAATTCATCTCGATTACTCCTTTTCTGAACTCCCGTTCAGAAGGACTTCCCTTTCAATAGTAATAGGGAGGGTTATCCGTTATCGATCTCCATCCAATGACCCTATCTAAACAAATCCAATTCCTTCTCGCGGAGAA
>CAYLOO010000191.1:0-3130 GCA_964385355.1 uncultured Anaerolineaceae bacterium | reverse complement strand
CCCATTCACCGTCCTCTTCCATCTTGACATTGGAGCGGTCGATCCCCGCGTTAGCGCACACGAACCCAAGTTTATGCTCGACGATGATCAGGTTTTCGCGTTTGCGCAGGACCTCCACACTCTCACGCAGGATGAGCTCCACCAGTCGTTGATCCTTGCCGGTCTCCTCCGCAAGCGCCTCCGCCTCGGGCGAGGCGTGAATCTGCTTCAGATCTACGAAACGCCCCTCCGCTTTTGAAACAATCTTCTGCCCGACCACGATCACATCGCCATCGCGCAGCATCACCTCTGCACGGCTCAACCCCGCGAGAGTAATTGCGGTGAGATCGTCACCCGGTCGGATGAGAGGGATATCCGGAAGTGCAGTGAAGGTCAGTTGCTGCCGGTTCATCCAGCGTTCAACCCCGAAACCTTGAACGTCGCGGTTTTGACATCGTTATGTTTATTCAGGCTGATTAACAAAGCCGAGAGGCCCTCCAACGCAATCGCATTATCCAACCCGCCGGCGTAAAAAGCATTCATCTCCACCCCTTCGGCGAGCTTCATCACCTCTTGCGCAGCTTCCAGATCGTCGGAACAAACGAGTACATCCAGGCCCAGCGGCTGATCCAGACCCTCGCTCAACCGATGAGCAGGGACTGTCTGGAATGCTGCTACCACGCGCGCGTCCGATCCGAGCTGCTCCTGCGCCAATCTCGCTGCTGCAGGGGGTGCAGGCGGGTGAGGGTCCTTGAAATCAACCCTGGCGGTAGTGTCGACGACGATTTTTCCATCCAAGACTCCCTTAAGTTGGTCGATGATGGCTTCATGCGCGCTTGCTTTCACGGTGAGGATGCAGATATCCGCCAGGGACGCCGCTTCCGCGTTCTCCAAACCCAAAATCGTCTCAATCCCGAGTTCCTCATTCAACTCGCTCGCGATCCGCTGAGCCTTCTCAGCCTTGCGCGAACCGATAACCACGCGGTATCCCGCGCCTGCCCAGCGCGCTGCCAGTCCCGGGCCGAGCTTACCGGTGCCGCCGATGATTGCCAGTGTAAGGATCATTTTCTCAGACATGATTACTCCCTTTTTAAAGAAACGCCGGTTCCTCATTCCCCGCCCGCCTGAATTGGCAGACGATTCAACAGCACATATCCTGCCTTCCTAAAATATCAAAATGCGTGTGGAAGGGACGCTGATCCTCCGGAACATTAGTCTGATATCGCAATCAAATAATCGAGGCAAGTTCGACCGAAGGGCAGATCTCTACGATGAAACCCGAGTCAATCCAAACGGTATGGTTATCAAGAATCTCGTTTGGTTCGTTTCATGTGATCACTCTTGCATTCTTGATTAACATTATCACTTCCGCCCTAGTCGAAGACTACTGGAATATCCCCTTTATGGTTCGCGGCAATCGCATCTTGAATGTGCCTCGGCGTCGTCCGATAGTTAGAGAGTTCCGAAGGCAGTGTATCAACCGGGAAGAAGGCAACCTCCGAAGTCTCCTCGCTTGTCCTCAGATTCCCCTCGCTCGGTTCACAAAGAAATAACAGCTTATAAGCATGATAAAGCGGCAGTTCCCCGGGTAAACGATTTGCATCGTATACACCCACGAGACGGAGAGTATGGACGGTTAACCCGGTTTCTTCCTGAACCTCCCGCTCTACCGCCAGCCTGGGCGTCTCACCTACATCAGCCCAACCCCCGGGCAAAGTCCATCTACCATCCATCGCTTCACGCACCAACAGCAGCTCACCATCCCGGAACACCGCAGCACGTACGTCAACTTTCGGGGTTATATACCCGGGTTGTGCGGTAAATGCTGTCAGGGCCTCTTGAGCTTCCATCTCACTATTCTCGGCCACGATCTCTGACGCAATTTCTAGTAACCGCTGAGCACGCGAGGCCTCAAATGGGTTCTGAGCATAGTGCAAACTTGTGTGCGCGAGGGCTTGTATCTCACGCGCCCAGTCCAACCATTTCAACGTTTCACTCACGACTTGTCTAATCCTCGCCCCCTCGCCAACTCCATGGCGAGCCAATCCTGATCTACAGGAAGCGTACGTACACGTACCCCGCAGGCATTGTTGATCGCATTTGTTATAGCCGGTGTTGTTGGGATACTTGAGATTTCCCCCACACCCTTTGCTCCATACGGACCTTCAGCGGTGGGGTGTTCCACGACAATAGGAATAATCTCTGGCGCCTGTGCTATCGAAGGTATGCGATAGCGGGCCATACGATCGGTGAACACATAACCATCTTCAACAATAAACTCCTCAGTGAGCGCGTTTCCTAGACCCATCATCACCCCACCTTCGATCTGTCCCCTCAATCCTAACGGGTTGATCGCACGCCCAACATCGTTAGCAGCGATGATCCGCCGAATTTGCAGCTCACCTGTATCTATATCGACCTCGACCTCTGCAGCCTGCACGGCAAACGAGTAAGCAAAATGCATATCCCCGCCCGTCCCAAGCGGTTGGGTCTCTGGTGCCCAATATTCATAAAGCGCCACCGGCTCCTGACCTTCAGCTTTCATGATCTCGATAGATTCAGCCAGTTCGATCCGCTTTCCATCGACATGAGCCAAGCCCTCAATGAATTGAATCGTTTCCGGCGCCACATCGAAACGTTCGGCTAATGTTGTACGAACCGCCTGGAGGATGACGATTGAAGCGTGTCGTACGGCATTTCCGGTCACATAGGTCTGACGCGATGCGGTCGTTGGTCCGCCATCTGGTGTCAATCCGGTATCGGAGAGCAATACATTTACCTTTTCAGGAGGGAGAGTGAGTTCCTCTGCAGCGATCAATTGGAGGACGGTCATCAAGCCCTGCCCCATATCCGCCGAGGAAGTGCGAACCTGTGCCGTTCCATCTGGATAGAGCTCCACCTCTGCTGACGCTTTATCAGGCGCCCCGCCACCAAGCCCTGTATTCTTAAAGGCAGCCGCGATACCCCAAGCGCGCCTGCGGTTGGGATGTCCCGAAACGTTTTTCGCCTCGAAGGGGTTACCTTCTGGAGAGATTCGGTGAAGCTCATCTTCAACCCGGTCGATACACTCCAGTAATCCAACACTTTCTCCAAGATATTGACCTGTATTGGTGACGTGACCCACTTGCAGAGCGTTCTTGCGCCGGAGTTC
>CAYLOO010000190.1:0-3132 GCA_964385355.1 uncultured Anaerolineaceae bacterium | reverse complement strand
TGACCATATCTGAAAGGCCACACCCGTTCCCATCCCGAACACGGTAGTTAAGCTTTCAGAGCCGATGGTAGTACCAAAAGTGCGAGAGTAGGTGTCGCCGGATTTCATACAAGAAGCCCTCGGAATCGAAAGACTCCGAGGGCTTTTTTCAGGTTCATCTTCGAGTCGGTCATTCTAGCACAACCCGACGGCCTGGCAAGCCCGGGGGATCGCGCGGCGTTCGGCCGCTCGGTGCTTGTCTCGCGACGAACGGCCGGACGCCGGAGCGTGAAATCCGTGACGGCAGCACGTCAACGCAGGGTTACGGCAAGGCGATGTAGTCGGTGCTCACGGTCGCGCCGCGCTGGTCGGTGACGTTGAGGAAGAAGGTCAGCGGGCGTTCCTTGGGCAATGTGGCTGAAACCAGCCCATTGCCAAGCTGGGCGTCGAGGGCTTGGAGATCGGCGAGCAAAACGGGCCCACCCCCCGGCAGAAATCGGCAAGGAAAAGGGACCCACCGCAGCGGCCTCCTTATGCTGGTGTTGGACATCACGGCACCAGCATGGGGGAGGCGAGGATGCTTACGGTGGAAGACTACGCGAGGATACGTAGGGCGTACCGGGATGAGGTGAGCATCCGGGAGATTGCTCGGCGGTTTCACCATTCGCGGCGGAAGGTTCGCGAGGCGTTGCGGGAGCCGGAGCCGAGGGGGTACCTGCGGCGAAAGCCGGCACCGGCGCCGAAACTGGACCCGGTCAAACCGATCATCGATGAGATCTTGGAGGCGGACGAGACAGCCCCGCCGAAGCAGCGGCACTCGGCGATGCACATTTTCCGGCGGCTGGTCGCCGAGCACGGTTTCACGGGCGGCTATGACCAAGTCCGCCGCTACGTGGCCGGCCGACGTCGCCAGCGGCGGGAGACGTTCATCCCGCTGGAGCACGCCCCGGGCCAGCGGGCGGAGTGTGACTTCGGCCATATCTGGGTCGATTTCCCGGAGGGCCGTCGCCAGGTGGCGGTGTTGCTGGTCACCTGGGCGTACTCGTATTGTCCCTTCGCGATCGCGTTGCCGACCGAGCGGACCGAAGCAATCCTGCACGGCATGGTGGAGGCCTTTTGCTTTTTCGGCTGTGTGCCACGGGAGGTCTGGTGGGACAACCCGACGACCATAGCGGTGACGATCCTGCAGGGCCGCCAGCGGCAGTTCAACCAGCGCTGGGTGGCGTTGGCCAGCCACTACAACTTCGAGCCGCTGTGCTGTATGCCGGCCCGCGGCAATGAGAAGCCGTACGTGGAGAACCGGGTGAAGAACCTGCAGCGTCGTTGGGCCACCCCGGTGCCGAAGGCGAAAGGGCTAGCCGATCTGAATGCCTACCTGCTTGAGTGCTGCCGGAAGGACCACCAGCGCGTCGCCAGCGGACAGACGGAACCGATCGGCCGGCGATTTGAAGAGGATCGTCGCGCGGCCCTGGCATTGCCCAAGCGACCGTTCGATGCCTGCCTGAGCGAGCCGCGGAAGGTGGACAAGTACCAGACGGTGGCCTTCGACGGCAACCGGTACAGCGTGCCCCGCTGCTGGGCGTTTCAGACGGTGACGCTCAAGGGCTACGTCCATCGCGTGGAGGCGGTGGCCGAGGGATGTGTGATCGCCCGGCACGAGCGGTCCTACGCCTCCGGCACGCAGGTGCTCAAGCCGGAGCATTATCTGGCAACGCTCTCACGAAAGCCTGCCTGCCTGGACCACGCTCCCGTGTTCCGCGATTGGAAGCTGCCGGCCGTCTTCGAGCGTCTGCGCCGGTACCTGGAACAGCGGGAGGGTCCGTTGGCCGGCAGTCGGCAGTACATCCGCGTGCTCAACCTGCTGGCCGCGCACTCGGCGGAGCGGATCGCCCGGGTCGTGGAGCCTGTACTGGCCCGCGACCAGGTCCACGTGGACCTCATCGTTCAGCGTGTCCAGCGTCAGCTTCAAGAGCCAGACCCTAGGGACCGGCGGCACGATGCGGCCGATCCCGTGTTGCCGCGGGAACTAACAACGGTCGAGGTTCCCCGGCCTGACTTGACCCTGTTCGACCGATTTCTCACGCAAGGAGGCGTTTGTCATGTCACAGAAAGGGAACCCGCCGTTGCTGCTGAAGGCTAACCTTAAGCAGTTGCGGCTGCCGACGATGCTGGCCGAGTTCGAGCCGCTGGCCCGCGAGGCCGGCCAGGCCAACCAGACGTACGAGGAGTATCTGCTGCGATTGACCGAGTTGGAGGTGGCCACGCGTCACGCCAATGCCCTGAAGGCACGGATCAAGCAGGCGGCTTTCCCCGTCGAGAAGGACTTCGACACGTTCGACTTCTCCGCGCCGGCTTCCCCGCCGAAGCAGAAGATCCTGGAGCTGGCCCGCGGCGCGTGGATCGACGGCAAGGAGAACGTCTGTCTGATCGGCAGTGCCGGCACGGGAAAGACGCACGTCGCAGTGGGGTTGGGTCTGGCTGCATGTCGCCAGGGACGCCGAGTGCGGTTCTTCACCGCCGCGGCACTGGTCAACCGCCTGGAAGAGGCCCAGAAGCAGTATCAACTCGACCGCTTCCTGACCCAACTCGACAAGACCGACCTACTGGTCTGCGACGAGTTGGGCTACCTCTCCTTCAGCCGGGCCGGCGCCGAGTTGCTGTTCCAGGTCTTCGCCGATCGCTACGAGCGGGCCAGCCTGCTGGTGACCAGCAACCTGCCGTTCAGCGAGTGGCACCAGGTCTTCCAGGGCGAGCGGATGACAGCCGCCTTGCTGGACCGACTCACGCATCGCTGCCACATCTTCGAGATGAACGGCGAAAGCTACCGCTTCCGCGAGTCGATGAAAACAAAGCGGGCGACGAAGGCCGAGTCTACGAAAAAATAGATAAGTCGCGCGCAAGAAGTGGAAAATCAACTCCTATTGAGAACGAAACTCAGCTTCTGCGGCCGTGCGACACCTGGGAAGGGTGTCGCGGGCCGCTAAGCCTACAAGCCCAAGGTGGGCCCCAATCTGACGCCGAAGTGGGCCCGTTTTGCTCGCCGATCTCCACGTGGGAACGCCATGTAGTTCAACGTCTCTTCCACGCCCTCTCGAACGATCGCCGCCGCCTTGGCGAGCTTCATGCCCTCCAGCTTCGCCACCACGTCCACGG
>CAYLOO010000189.1:0-3163 GCA_964385355.1 uncultured Anaerolineaceae bacterium | reverse complement strand
AGCGCTGTTCGATAGACGAGATGACGGTGGCGGTCATACATATCGCCCAGAGCGTCGAGTTCCCCAGCCTGTAGATCTAGGATCAAATCACGGTCGAGTTTATCTTCCACGACTTATTCCACCACTATCCTGAATAAATACTCTCAATAGAGACAGAAGGTTCAACTTGGTTCATTGGGTCTCAATGGAGCCCGAGATCTCACGGACAATCTACTCCCGTATCGAAGTGTTCCAATTCAAATAATACACTAAAAGAAAGCGAATCAACCTCGATTCCACAAATGTCATTGTTGTAGGCCACAAAACGCGGTGCCTGGTAAAGCGGAATGCCTGGCAGGGCTTGTACGAAGAGCTCCTGCGTGTCCAGCAGCGCCTGCGAATAACCCTCGACATCTACCCGCCCTAGAAGAACGCTCTCGCAAGATCGGTTATAGGCAAAATCATTAAAACCGGTCGCATTGACGCCAAACGGGTTCTTCTCTGTCGGAAGTTCCCGCTCAGCAAACATCTCGCACAATGGTGTAATCCACTCCGGCCAGGGCCATAGGACAGCGTCGAATCCCCGCCCGAATACTGGACCATCAGGGTATGGTGCTGTCAAGGACGTGAAGTCTGCGACTTCCACCTGCACTTCGACGCCGCAAGCTGCAAGATCAGCCTGAAGCCTCGATGCGGTTTGGTCATTCAGGGCACCCTCAGTCGTCAACAATACGAATGAGAAATCCGTTCCGAATGCGACTCCAGGAACGTCATAAGCGATCCTGGGCATTGCCTCGTCCTCCGCTTCAATCCAACCCACCTTGGAGAGCAATGCCCTGCCCGCGTCCGGATCATAAATGGGCAAGCCGGGCCCATCCAATTTTACGGGATTTCCTGGTGCAAGATAGCTGTCCGGCAAAGCTCCAAATCCCAGGAGTATATCCGTGAGCAGCGCCTCGCGATCGAGGCACTGCGCAAGCGCCTCGCGCGTACGCGGATCTTCGAAGAACGCTTCGCCTCGACGACCAACGGGGGCAATATTAAAGTCCAGCCGCGTGATTTCAGATGCGGGAGCCCAAGCGATCTTAAATCTCCCTTCCTCAGCATACTGCTCTAATGTCGCCGCTGCCAAAACACCCAGGAGTGATTCGTCCACAATGTCGCACTCACCAGTTAAAAGCTGCTGGATTGCCGCTGTGCTATCACTCTGTAGAAAACGAAACAGCAAACGGTCAAAGTTTGGCAGCCCATCCACTGCGCGGAAGTAATTCGGATTCTTAACCAGCAGGAGCTGTTCTCCAGATTTCCACTCCTCGATTTGATAAGGTCCCCACCCGATTGGCGTTCGAGTGGCAAGTTCGGTAGTCTGTAGATCCTTCGGCGAAATATCCCCAAGCAGATGCTGAGGAAGGGGTTTCCAGAAAAGCGTCGCATACTCAGGATCGAAATATCCGGGGACACCCGTCCAGCGAATGGTTGTTTTATCAACGACATCATACGCCGCGGTCCGGTCAACAAGGTACTTCGTCGTTGGGATGGTTAGATCGCGATCGAGATCGAAGGAGAAGAGCGAGTCGGAGGCTGTGAGTGGTGCTCCATCGGACCAGGTTAAATCAGGCAGAAGCTGAAATTCTACGACCAGCCGTTCCATCTGCACTTCGCCTCCCGGATAACTCTCGATGCATTCAGTCCCTGTGCACCCAACCGGCAAATAGGGACTACCGAGGCGAAGGTTCGCGGGCAGTAAGGATTCAGGGTTGAGATAAATATCATACTCCGCGACTGTGACTTCTTCCAGCCGTGCCCCTCCTGCTTCAAAGCTGGGAAGTCCACCTAGAATCACTGGAAATGCTTGGTAATTCACGATATCAATCGGTCCATCGTAGAGCGCCTCGAGCACAGCCCGCGCCTCTCCGCCGGTCTCTCCATAAAGATAGGTGTCGCTGTAAATAAATAGGGATTCGGGTTCACGATTAAGGCAAACAATAAGCGTCTTCGGCGGCGGTGGTAAAGGGGTTGGATCAATCGTCGTCGACGTTTCAACCGCAGTTGACGCTGACGGCAAATGGATGTCGACAGATGCAGGGGCACGACAACCTGCAATCATACCTCCCATGGTGAACACGAAACCCCAGAGGAGGAACCGCCGCTGCCATAAACTCGCCTTTCCCAAGCTCTCCCCCAATGCTCTCATTTCGAGTCCTCCTCTTCGGCTGGCATTAATTCTTCCAGTATTTCTCTCTCTTCATCCGTCAACCTGGTTTGGTCAAGAAGCTCTGGGCGTCTAAGCAAGGTTCGGCGCAGAGATTGCTCTACACGCCAACCGGCAATGCGCGCATGATCGCCGGAACGCAGAACTTCAGGCACTTCCCAACCGCGGAAAACAGGTGGTCGAGTGTAATGCGGATGCTCGAGCAGACCGTTGGCATGCGAATCTTTATCCGTCGCCTCAGAATCCCCCAGAACGCCGGGCAGCAAGCGGCTTACTGAGTCTATTAAGACCATTGCTGGCAATTCACCGCCAGACAGGACGTAATCCCCGATGGAAATCTCATCAGTCGCTAAATACTCGCGGATGCGTTCATCGACACCCTCATAACGACCGCATATAAGCGCAATTCGCTCACTCCCGGCAAGCTCCCGGGCAATCGTTTGATCGAAAACACGACCTTGAGGGGTGAGCAGGATCACTGGAACCTCATCCTGGGAGTCCCCGAGAATGGATTCAACGGCTGCGAAAATCGGCTCAGGCTTCATCACCATACCGCCGCCGCCACCGTACGGCTCGTCGTCGGTCGTCCGGTGGCGATCGGTTGTGTAGTCACGGAGATGGTGAAGATGTACTTCAACCCGGCTTGATTCCTGTGCTTTGCCCAGGACCCCGGTTTGTAGATAAACTTCCATTACTTCCGGAAACAACGTGAACACATCGATGCGCATTGGAATTGAGCCTTATCGCAGCTTATAACCTAAACTTCTATTTGGGACTGCGCTGTATTAGCCATTTGAAGAGAATTAGGAATGCTTTCGGCGTCTACGCTGATTATAATCATATCTACGAAGACCTCCAAAAACGTTCTCGATCAAATTAGTGCTGATGAATCGCATTTTCTTCCCCCCTGACTGTCCTTCGCGAAGCACCTTTGAAAGCGCCTGTCAAGTATTTCTTGATCCATCTCTCATT
>CAYLOO010000188.1:0-3167 GCA_964385355.1 uncultured Anaerolineaceae bacterium | reverse complement strand
TCGATAATAAGTTACCTCTTCCTGCCACGCATAATTCGCGGATTTAACAATAACTTACCAATTCAAGATCCTTGATATAGAATAAGCTATACAATAGGCCAGCTAGGTTTCAACCAATCGAAAATCATTAGGCCTTCCTTGGGAACCCAACCTGACGATCCAAGGCCCCTATTTTCGGATTCGATCTCATAACCTGAAGGTCCTTGGTTCGAATCCAAGCCACGCTACCTGAGAATGAAGCGCCCGAGAGGGCGCCTCATTTCCGTTTACCTTATGATTTTGAGAGAGATGTATACACACGTTCTTTAGGTCGAATGGGAAATATACCCCGGGTTGGCATCACCTCAGCGCCCTGCTAGACCTTAGGCGAAGATCTCCAGCTAAAAGAGACCAATCGGGGGGAACGCCTCAGCTCTCCCAATTAAAAGCACCTCCTCTTTTGATCGTACATGCCACAACAAGTTTAAAATCAATCGGCTTATAACTCCAAGTGAGATCAGCGTGGCTAAGCCGGTATTCGTCAAGATTGACCAGGGATGCTAGCATTATTTTTCTGGGGGCTTCAATCTGATGAGAACGCCTACTTGACTCTTACCCCGGAATATGCAAGAATGAACATGCTTCGGTAACGTTACCGGCAACATTCCCGGCAACCTTCTCGGAACTGTAGAATGGATGAAACCAAAAGAACGGTAACCATCTTCGATGTAGCGGAGGCGGCGGGGGTATCGGTCTCGACCGTTTCTCGTGTATTGAATGCTAAAGTTGACGTGGCCAGCGATACTCAGGATCGTGTCCTGGCTGTCATTGAAGAATTGGGCTACACATCCAATCTGGCTGCGCGCAGTATGCGCAGCCGTAAAACGAATTTGATCGGGCTCGTTGTTCCCGATATCGGCTTCCCCTACTCGATCGATATCATGAAGGGCATCAACCGGGCCATCGCAGAATCAACCTTTGATTTATTGGTCTATACGACCGGGGATGTCAGAAAAAGCGGCACAGCATCCCATGAACAGCATTATGTTTCTCTCCTGAATAATTCCATCACCGATGGATTGATCATTGTAGCATCCGCAGCAGCAGACTTTATTTCTGATTCCCCCATCGTCTCCGTCGATCCCCATAGGGATAACCCGAACTACCCCTATGTTCAAGCTACGAACTATCAGGGCGCCGTTGACGCGACGGAATATCTGTTGCGCCTGGGCCATCGACGCATTGCGTTCATTACCGGCAGACCTGAAATTGAAAGCGGCCAACGCCGATTAAATGGGTATCGGGATACGCTCTCAAAGGCAGGCATCACACTGGAAGATAAGCTGGTTGTCCCTGGAGATTTTACGACTGAGACGGGCTACATGCGCGCACTCGACTTATTCGGGCTTGAGGATCCACCTAGTGCGATTTTCGCCGCAAACGATCAATCCGCAATCGGCGTCTTCCAAGCAGCGGACGAATTAGGGATACGCATCCCCGAAGATTGCTCGATCATGGGTTTTGACAATATTACCGATGCCAAATACCTGGGGTTGACCACGGTGGATCAGTCCCTGGAAGATATGGGCTATATCGCCATACAGATGCTTATTAAACTGGTGAATGACGAGCCACTTGAAGAGCACATCCATAAGATGCCAACAAAATTGGTGGAGCGCAGTTCCTGTCAGGCTTGGGCGGGGACTGATTAGTTAAGGGGTCGTACGCACATCCTTGCTTTCAAACTGCTAACTCAAAAAACGTATCGATGGGAGGTGATAGCCACTAAAAATGAAGGAAAGCGCAGGCCTTCTCTTCTACCCTGATCGGACGAAGGAAGACCTGCACAATCACACGGAGATCTCTCTCCA
Source organism: uncultured Anaerolineaceae bacterium (assembly GCA_964385355.1). GTDB lineage: Bacteria > Chloroflexota > Anaerolineae > Anaerolineales > E44-bin32 > E44-bin32. The sequence goes on along the minus strand of CAYLOO010000188.1, from coordinate 1,317 downwards.
CACATATAATACGAAGGAGAAGAAACATGCGCAAGTCAGTCATATTTCTCATGAGCTTACTGGTAGTTGCCAGTATGCTTTTAGCAGCCTGCGGTGGCGCCGCCACTGAAGCCCCAGCCGAACCAACTGAACCTGCTGCTCCTGCCGAACCTGCCGAACCAGCTGCGCCCGCTGAACCCGCTGCTGAAAAAACCGTGCTGAATGTATGGTCCTTTACCAACGAGATCCGCACCATGGCCATTGCATTCGAGGGGAAGCACCCCGATGTAGACGTCGTCTACACCATGATCCCCATGACGGATGGCGAATACCAGACCAAGCTGAAATCATCGCTGGGGACCACTGACATCCCTGACGTGGTTGCTTTGGAAGCCGCTTTCGTGAAAGAGTGGGTTGAAGCCGATTTCCTGGCCAATCTGAACGACCTGCTGCCCCTGACAGAAGAACTACAGACCTTCCCAGCTGTTGTTCAAGTTGGTAGCCACGAAGGTGTAGCCAAAGGATTTTCCTATCAGGCCACCCCGGGTGGCTTCTTCTACCGCCGCAGCATCGCCACAGAATGCCTCGGCACCGATGATCCCGCCGCAGTACAGAAAATGGTCGCTGACTTAGATAAGTTCGTTGAAACGGCAGCAACCATCAAAGAATGCTCCGGTGGCGATTACTTTATGGTCGGCACGTCGGCTGCTTTGTTCAACCCCTTCCTGGCGAATCGTGCACAGCCCTGGATCGTAGATGATGCACTGGTCATCGATCCCATGGTTGAAGCCTACATTGATTTTGCCAAGCTGATGCGCGATGAAGGCTACGAATCACAGGCGGGCCAGTGGAGTGAAGGCTGGTTTGCCGGCATGAGCGACACCTTGGTGGATGCCGAAGGTACTGCTAAGAAGATCTTCAGCTACTTCTTGCCCACATGGGGTCTCCCCTATGTATTGATCCCCAACTCCGGTGAAACCGGCGGCGACTGGGCTCTGATTGACGGCCCTCTGCCCTATCAGTGGGGTGGCACCTGGGTAGGCGCCATGGCTAACAGTCCGAATCTAGACCTGGCCAAAGAATTCATCGCTTTTGTCGGTCTTGACGAAGAGAACCTGACCAACTGGGCTACGGGTGTCTACACCAATGAATACCTGGCGGCGATAGACCCTGAAGTTCCCGAGGATCAGGCTCAGCCTCCTGGCGACTTCGTCTCCAGCCAGGTCGTTGTCGAGAAGATCACCCCCACCTTCGACGGCTCCGCACTCTACGACTGGTTGGGTGGACAGAACAACTACGAAGCCTTTGGAAAGGCGGCACCAAAAGTCAACGGTGCTC
>CAYLOO010000187.1:0-3197 GCA_964385355.1 uncultured Anaerolineaceae bacterium | reverse complement strand
TCCGACAGCAACTAGGGCGGCGCCCAATGCGTACTATGGCTATCTATCCCCGTTTGTGGCTTACACGGATACTACTTACCGGGTCACTTTGACCATCGACGGCCTCGGCGGCGTCACCCCACCCTCAGCTACGTGGTACGATCCAGACGGATCTCAAGTGAGCGCTGGGTGTCTCGGGGGACATGTGATTCGGGATTACGTATACAGTTACGGCAGTCTGGTGCAGGTCAAAGACTATTTCTATGTCAGTGCCTGTGACCGTGCGCCAGGCCAATACCGCGTGCGAGTTGGGTTGGACATCGACAAAACCTTCACAATCAAACAAACAATCTATTACATCTACTTACCCATCACTCTGAAATAGCCCCAACTGCCATCCGTATTTGCCAAACTCAGCCCCGCCAATGCGACGGAACAGCCGACCAGCCTGACACTGGATTGGGGCGACAGCAGTGAGGCAGAATCCTACGCCTACTGCTACGGCACCACCAACGACAGCGCCTGCACGAACTGGGTTGACGCTGGCGCGACCAGTCGGGCGAGTATCAGTGGTTTAAGCGCAGATACAACTTGCTATTGGCAAGCGCGTGCAGCTAACAGTCTGGGGACCATCTATGCTGACGGTGATAGCGCGGCGTATTGGTCCTTCTCGACTGTTAGTGTTAGCGACATGATCCTGATCCCGGCTGGCGACTTCCAAATGGGATCCGACCCGGACCATAACGTCGACCTTTCATGCTCGAGCTGGGAACTGCCCTTGCATACTGTTTCCCTGGATGGCTACCGCATCGACAGGCACGAAGTGACCAACGCCCAGTACGCCCAGTGCGTGATAGCTGGAGCCTGCCCGGTACCGTCAGCATCTTCATCCTACACCCGTCCATCCTACTACGGAAACCTGGTTTACAACGACTACCCGGTTATCAATGTCACCTGGCAGGGTGCCTATGATTACTGCACTTGGGCTGGAAAGCGCCTGCTGGGCGAAGTTGAGTGGGAGAAGGCTGCCCGAGGCACGAGCGTGCAGACCTTTCCCTGGGGCGATGATGAGCCTACCTGCACCCTGGCGAATTTTTCCGCCTCTTTTCAAGCCAATGCTTCGGCGATACAAACCCTGTGAGCGACTACCCAACCGGGGCCAGCCCATTCGGGGTACTGGATATAGCTGGCAACGTGTGGGAATGGGTCAACGACTGGCACAATGCAGACTACTATCAGGAATCCCCGCTTAGCAATCCCCCTGGCCCGATCAGCAGGACAGATAGGGTTTAGCGCGGGGGCGCTTATGGGAGTATGGGACTGAGTATTGTGGTCTCGGGACGGAACTATGGTGACCCCGACACTGGCCGTGATCATACCGGTTTTCGCTGCGCTGCTCCCGCTCTCCCAGCGCCTTGAGTTTATGGAATATCCAGCCGGCGTCTTCGCGGTTCACCTAGTGAACAGATTCAGAAACAAATAGATGCACTTCTTGAGGGAGAATGGGCGAATGGAGATGAGTTAGCCACGGAGTTGATTCTCCTGGGAGCACAGCATCTTGGGCAAGAAATGCTGGAGCAGGAAGTAACGGATTATCTTGGTGTTTACGAGCGTCCTGAAGAAAGCAATGAAAATAGCGGCTATCGCAATACATGCAGGGTCGGGTAGCGGTGTCAACCTCAATGGGTGTTGAGTTGGAGATCAAACCATTCAACCAAGGGGTGTATGTGGGTCAGCACTTAAGCCTCGGGTTATATGGGAAGGGTTTCTAGGGAAATGCTGCTGCCGCCAGCCGGACTCGGGAAATCCCACCGTCCGGGATGAGAAGGGGGCTTGCGGGAAACGTGGGTAATTGATTAGTCTATTATTGTGCTCTCCCGCATTCTACCCGACCGCCCGCTATCCGCTGGCAAGCATCCAACCCCACAGGAGGAAAATCTTGTCCGTGCTTACTGCGCTTAAGTCTTTTATTAAGAGATTGCCGATAATCGAAGAGATTGTCTCCGAACGGGACACGTTGCGTCGGGAGATAAAAGAGGTCATCTCCGAGCAGGACAAACTGATTGGGTTTGTTCCACCTGGACATTTCTATTCCCCGGTTCCTTCTTTCTTTGGAGGAGATAAAGAAAGATGAATCAAAGATTTTCGGAAGCATTCCTCGTAATATTCCTGGACTTGACCTCCATGAGTCGGAGCAAATCAAGCTGCTCGAAGACCTTGTTCAATACTACGAAAAAATGCCTTTCCAGCCTCAAAAGGTCAAAGGGTTACGCTACTACTTCGAGAACGACGCGTATTCCCTCTCGGATGCCATCTTTCTGCATTGCATGATCAGGTACCTAAGGCCCAAGAGGATTATCGAAATTGGCTCGGGTTATTCGTCTTGTGTAACCCTTGATACAAATGAACTGTTCTTCGATTTCTCCATAAAGACAACATTCATCGATCCCTACCCCGATCTGATAATGTCCCTTATCAAGGAGAACGACAAGGACAAGATAAGGGTTATTCCTCAACGTTTGCAGGACATTAGCTTGAATGAGTTTGAGGCGCTCGAAGCGAATGACATTCTCTTTATTGATTCAACGCACGTGAGCAAGATCAACAGCGACGTAAATCGTATCTTCTTCAATATCCTTCCGTTGCTCTCCCCGGGCACTTATATACATTTCCAGCTCGAGCAACACAGCAGTGTCTATCAGCGCAGCAGGTGTCTGACTTTGAGAGGCGCTATGATTGTCTAATCAAGCAGGGTTTACAAGCCAACCCCCCACCGAAACGAGCAGAGGGACAACCCAGGAAACGGGGACGGATCAAGCAAAGCCCAGCCAAGAACCTGCTGGATCGGCTCCGTGATCACAAGGAGTCTGTGCTGACGTTTATGCACGATTTTCGTGTTCCGTTTGATAACAATCAGGCGGAGCGGGATATCCGCATGATGAAGGTCAAGCAAAAGGTGTCCGGCTGTTTCCGCACCACGGAAGGCGCTGATACCTTCTGCCTGGTCCGCAGTTATATCTCAACCGCGCGAAAGAACGAACAACGTGTTCTGGATGTTCTGCGATTGGCGCTTGTGGGCAAACCTTATCTACCTGCGTTCGTTTCATTATCGGCCTGAGTAGTTACCATTTCCATGACATCTTTTTTCCGTTCGAATACCCGAAGGTGTGGATCTATGAAGGGCGAGCCTGGAATGAGATATACATGTTGAGGGCATT
>CAYLOO010000186.1:0-3251 GCA_964385355.1 uncultured Anaerolineaceae bacterium | reverse complement strand
ACGCCAGGCTGTACCGAAGGGCACGCAGAGTCGCTGTGCTCGAGGAACGCGAACGAATCGGCATGGATCTGCACGATGGGATCATCCAATCTATATATGCCATTGGTCTGGGTATGGAATACACTCGACTTTCATATGAAGATAAGGTGCCAGAGGCTTCTAGCCGTATGGAGCAGGCAATAGGCGGTTTGAACAAGGTGATTAGGGATATTCGGAATTATATCCTCGATTTACAACCCAGCAGGATTCGCACCGACGATCTACCAGAAGCGCTCGGGCGGCTGGTTCGGGAGTTCAAGGCCAACACGTTAATTGAAGTGGAATTGAAGGTTGACGAGGATGCACTTGAATTTATCCAAGATCAACCTGCCGAAGTCCTATTCCACATCGCGCAGGAAGCGCTGGCTAATACGGCTAAACATGCGCGCTCTTCTAGAGTTGTGGTTAGCCTGCGTCAATCCTCTGCAAGCGATTTGACCTTGCAGATAATTGATAATGGTCATGGCTTCGAAGTAGAATCTCAACCTGGCCTTCTCGGTCACGGGTTGTCGAATATGCAGGAGCGGGCCAGGCAGCTCGGCGGTGAGCTCGAGCTTGTCTCGAGTCCTGGAGAGGGAACCACCGTCACTGTGCGAATTCCTCAAGACCGGCTCATCAGCACAACCACTCGCTCAACAACGCAGTACGAGTGATTTAGTTCATCATCTCCAAAGACGACATTCCTATTTTGCGTGACAGGTTACAAAATACATCAGGAAGGGTATCACTTATCGAGTCTACGATGCCGCTCTATACTGACGCTTGAAGGGTGGCCTGAGGATAGAATTGTCTGAAGCTCGACTTTATATTATCGACGAACATGTCACAGTACGAACAGCGCTGGCAGAACGGTTAGACCAGGCGGCGAATCTACTCGTCATCGGCCACTCGGGGGATGTAGTAGAGGTAATGCGAGATGTCGAAGAGAAGAAGCCCGATATCGTTCTGCTCGAGGTCAAGCGGAAGGATGGGATGGGGTTGGAAATCCTCCGTTCGATTGTAGCGATGGATTATTCCCCACGATTAGCCGTATTGACAAGCTACCCAACAAAATGGGAAGAGGATGCTGCGCTGCGCGCTGGCGCGGTTTGCTATATGATGAAGGACATCGACTCGGAAGAATTAATCCGCATGATCGAGCAGTGCGCAAATAAGTAATTTTATATTGTTGAATTAATAAATGGGGCTGTTATCGGTTTGGACAGCCCCATTTTCTATTTTAAAAAAAGATACTTCTACCTTGTTTAAATTGTGAGTGCTGATCGTTCAAGGAGTAGTCGCGGGTTTGGGCGAGGGGTTGAGAGATGCTTCGAGAGGTACTAAAAAACGCACTCAAGATCAGTTTCGAGTGCGAGGGGTGATGCATGGTGCCCCCACGGGGATTCGAACCCCGGTCTTAGCCTTGAAAGGGCTACGTCCTGGTCCCCTAGACGATGGGGGCATCGAGCCGCATTGTACCATTCACGAGAGATAGCGGTCAACGCTTAGGACGTTTGCTGGTTGTTTTTCCCTTGAATGAGGGCATGGTGATACTAACTCCGGTCACCAACCGGCGGTCACCCATTCGAGCACGAAGCCTGGGATCAATCTCTTCAAGAGCATCTGCAGTCGTAATGACTGTCGGAAGGTTCGCGTTGTACCGGTAATTAAAGAGTTGGTACAACTTCTCGCGCACCCAAGGCTTCATCGACTGTGTTCCCAGGTCGTCTAAGACGAGTAGATCCGCAGTTCGTATTTCATCGAATCGACGGTCGTACGAAATCATGCTGTCAGGATTGAATGTAGCTCGTAGGTGGTCGAGCATATCGGGCACGACAACGAACATGACGGGAAAACCATGGCTGGCACGGTAATTAGCAATAGATGCGGCCAGGTGGGTCTTACCGCATCCGAAAGTTCCCATGAGGACAAGCCAGCCTTTAGGTTCTTCGGCGAATTTCTGTGCTGCTTTAAACGCTTGATCGAGGGTTTTTAAATCCTTCGCCGGGAGCTTTTCATCCTTTCTCAGATTGAAGGTGCCGAAGGTCTGATGGCCATGGATGGAGAGAGACGAGAGTTCGTGTTGACCAGTATCGTCGAATGGACGGCGATAGTCTGGAGCGTACATCCGCACATAGGTGACAATCTCCGGGTCGGAGAGACGTGAGCGCATTCGTCCCTCAATCTCATCAATAGCGAGATTCGTCGTCACGACCAAGGCCAGTTGGTTAATATAGCGGAAGTTCAAGATTTGGAAGAGCTTCTCTCGCGCCCACGGGGTTGCGCTTTGGGTTCCGAAATCATCCAGGATAAGAAGCGGAGCAGAGCGGATTTGCTCGAAGCGGTCTTCAAATGTGACTTCTTCGTCCGAGTAAGAATAACGAAGTTGATCGAGCAGGTCCGGTACCGTCAGGAAGAGCGTAGGAATGCCGTTCCCCACAGCGTTGTTGGCGATCGCCGCGGCCAGATGTGTCTTCCCACATCCGAACCCGCCCTGGATGAGAAGCCATCCTTCTACCTGTTCCGAGAATGTATTAGCTTGGTTGAATGCCCTCTCAAGCGATTCCTGCTGCTGAGGACCAAGCCCCACCCGACCATGCGGGTTGAAAGAATCGAAAGTGAGGTGTTGGAGCTCGTCGAGTTGGCTCATGCGGAACAGACGTGCATGCATTCGCTCACGCACATCTATCTGTCTGCAAGTGCAAATCTGCAGGCGGCCAAAATCCGGATGATCAATGGGGAGATCTGTGCGTAAATAACCCTGACCCTGGCAGTGAGGGCAATCTGGATCACCTATCAAGTGCTTTGGCTGCGAGGAATCCATGCTGTTACTCGTCTGCTGCTGTGTCCCAGAAGCCGGCGAATTTTCCTTCGGCGTAGCGGCGGCGAGCCTTTTCAGAGTCTCCTCGATCTTTTCGCTCATCTTTGCCTCTGTTTTGCCAATCCTCCAGGATCGCTTCGATATAACGCCACTTACGGACGTTGTTCGTCACCGCGATGAGGATAGCCTCTTCAATCCAGTCAGGTGGATACTCGTTTTCCGCATCGCGGAGCTGCTCGGCGATCATCGGTGTGAGCGGGCCGATGTTCTGTTCATAGAGAGTATAGATGTTGGGCCGCTCGAGTGCTAGAGAGATAGGGGTTTCTGGATCCCCGGTGGGCTGCCAATCCCCCGCTTCTATTGAAGCGGCCGCAGCCCGCCCTTTGGGGCTGTTAAGAAAGAAATAGCTGTC
>CAYLOO010000185.1:0-3438 GCA_964385355.1 uncultured Anaerolineaceae bacterium | reverse complement strand
CGCCGGGATCTGTGCGGGGAAGGGGCGGGTAACTGCCCCTTCTACCGCGACAGGCCGCATAGAGTAAGGTCCAATGTGGCTACCGCCTGAAAGCAAAGGAGATTACTTTGTCTCGCAATATGGGTTCACCCAAACCTTCAGCAACAGGAAGGACGGCACGTTCTCTCGTCACCGCCTACGTCTCAGCCTATCAAGTGAAGGACGTAGCCGCGTACCTCTCGCTTTTCTCAAAGGGCGCCGATTATGTTGACTATGGTGTTCAGGTCCACAAAAAGATCAGGCAGCTCAAGGAAGAGCTTCGGCTATCTTTCCATAGGGAGGAGTTTCACCTAGTAATTCACTCATTCTTTGTCTCAACAGATGGTCGGTTTGCCGCTCTCATGGGTTCATACACGGATACTGAAAGAAGTGGGCGGGCGATCTCCGTTCCCATTGTCTCGATTCTAGAGTTCCACAATGGCGAGATAATAAAGGAATCGCTTTACTATGATGGGAGCAATTTCAAGCGTCGCTTCTTTACGGCCTAACGTCTTCCATGAGAAGGCCTTGTTTGTCAAGAGGTCGACGTGGTGACCTACTCTAAAGACATCCTTCCGCCTCCGCCATTCGCCTCGCTTCCATACTCAAGGGCATGCTTCGCGATCCGCACTCTTAGTGAGCTCTATACATGAGCCCGGTGCCCATTGGGGTTCGATCCAGGCGGGTGCTGCCATCTCGCTGGCGGTCTCGAATGGACCCAGACGTTAGCCGCATTCAACCCCCTAAACGGGGACCTTCGGCCGAACGGGGCGTAAGCTGGTGGATGTGATCAGGTGGTCAACCCGGCGGAACCTCTCCTTATTGATCTTGTCAAGAACTCCTCCTATTCACTCCGTCCAAGAGTCCTATCGAACGCTAGCGAGAACCGTGGAAGCTCGTGAGACCCTCTCTTCGTCTTGGATGAATGGGTCGTAGATCTCGCCTGTCTTCCATAGGTGGTGAAGCAAGATGGCAAGTTTCCTTGCCACAGCCACAACAGCCCTCCTTTTGGCGTTCTTCCCGCCTCGTTCGGCGAGCCTGAGGCCCCAGCGGCGCAAGTCGCAGTCGGGACCAAAGGGGCCCAGGATGTATTGCGCAGAGCCAACAAGGAGACGACGCAAATAGCTATCGCCGGTCTTGGTAATCCGCAGTTGAGGATCACGATCACCGGATTGGTCTCGTTTGGGAACCAACCCGAGGGCAGGACCAACCTCACGGCTCCTGGCGAAACGGTTTGGCTCTTCAAGCGTCAGCACAAAGGCCAGGGAGGTCAAGGGTCCCACCCCGGCGATACTCTGCAGTTGGCGGGTTTCGGGAAACTCTTCCTGGCAGAGCGATGCGATCTGGCGGTCGTAGGCCCGGATTTGTTGCGATAGTGACGCGATCATATCAAGTACCGGCAGCAATGCTGGAAGAAGCTGCTCAGGGATGGATGGCCTGGGCGACTTTGCTGGCGAAACAAGCAGCAGAGCAAGATGGCAGGCGATCGACGCTGCTCTTGGTCAAGCCACGGACGTGGTTAATGAGCAGGGTCCGAGAGCGAACGAGAGCGTCGCGGGAACGGATCACTGCCAGATGAGCCTGCGCTTTGGGTGAGCGGTGGTGGATGGGAGAGAGCAGCGTGGGATCGAGCCGCGCCAGGCGGGCAAGGGTCTCGGCATCAACTCGATCTCCTTTGCGGGGATTGTGATAGATCGCCCGCAGCTTGCGAGCGTTGGCGACAAGCACATCATGCCCCAGTTCTCGAAGAATGTGGCTTGCCCATCGTGATTGCGCACCCACCTCCATGGCTACTCTGCAAGGCTGAAGGGTGGAAAACCTGCGTTGGAAGGAAGCCTTCGTGGTGGGTAGGCGAGATTCTTCAATCAGTTCACCCTCCTTATCGAGAATGGCGATGTAAGAGTACTTGTCTCCAAGGTCCAATCCTACGAAAAACATGCTATTCTTGTTCATGGGTCGGTATCTCCTTTTCTGGCAGCTACGAAAGTAGACTGCGATTGTTTTGTGAGCCCATAATAAGGCATCACGTGATGGAGGTACCGGCCTTCTCATTCCAATCTCGCTGGAGGCGACCGGGGATGCTGCGGGATTTTCCAACGAAGTTGTAGGATGGGAATGCTGGGGTAGCCTGTAATGGTGAGTACCCCGGCGCCTCAGCTCGATACCGCTAGATACCTTTAGTGAGATTACTAAGGGGCTGATCCTAGCTGACAGGTTGCTGATTAGTGCAGAAATCAGTATCTGAATATTTATATACTGAAATTGATACACCCTGATATAAGAGTAACCGGAATCAGAAATTTCTAGCTCATAAGCCCGGTGCTTCGACGCCGGGCTTATTCATTGTAAGATCGAAGCGGGGTCGTCTACCCACAAAAGCTGGGCACAGGTAGCTTGAGGCCGATAGCCGGAGCACGCTTATATAACGAACCATATAATTACACTTGATGTTTAGCGCTTCGCGTTATATAATGCGTGTATGATCAAATCGATCCGAGATTCGGAGACCGAGAAGATATTTCTAAGAGAACGCTCGCGAAAACTACCACCAGACATCCAGCAGGTAGCCTATCGAAAACTTCGGTATCTCCATAATGCAAAAAGCCTTACTGATCTTCGCATCCCACCATCCAATCGGCTTGAAAAACTGAAAGGCGATAGACGAGGGCAACACAGTATCCGGATCAACGATCGATGGAGAATCTGTTTCACCTGGAAATCGAATGATGCTTACGTTGTTGAAATCGTCGATTATCACTGAGGAGGTATAAGATGGCAAAATCAGACCGGCTTTCACCCGTCCATCCTGGCGAGGTTTTACTCGCGGACTTTCTCGAGCCAATGGGGCTGAGCCAGAATCGTTTGGCACTTTCCATTGGGGTTCACCCGCGCCGGATCAATGAAATTGTGTTGGGTAAGCGTGGGATCACCGCTAACACAGCACTCCGCCTAGCAAAGTTCTTTGGTACCAGCCCCGACGTTTGGCTCGGGTTACAGAAGGATTATGAACTTGATGTGGCGATGGATGAACTGGGAGATCGCATTGAACACGAGGTGCGAACATATGCCTCGATTCAAACATAGCTTCAGCCAACGTCCCACCGGGTTGAACCCTGTGCGAAGCGATCGCAGTCATTGAGGAACTATTGCTGTGTAACCAGGCTCTGCTGTGCAGGTTTCGCCGAATGAGATCAAATGGAAGGACCTCAACCCACTGTATGATGTTGCTGATTCGGCAGATAATCGGTACCTGGTTAGTTTCGTAATTGGAAGCTTAATATTTCATAAGGAATATGCACTTAGCAAAAACGGAAGCCATGAATGTTTCAATAAATCGTCCGGTGTTCCGACACCGGACTTTTTCATGTACGCCCGGCATGGGCGATAACTAGGAGGTGGAAATCCTCTGCGGACGTTGAT
>CAYLOO010000184.1:0-3444 GCA_964385355.1 uncultured Anaerolineaceae bacterium | reverse complement strand
CTTCAGCGGGCATCGCCGAGCCAGCATGCGACTCCGTGAGCGCCATCGCATCGAAGACAGGCTTTTCACCGCGGTAGTTAGAGAGGAACCTCTCCTTTTGCTCGGGTGTGCCTGTTGCGTTTACCGCAGCCCCTCCCAACCCACCGCCCGGTGTACAGAGCCACATCCCTACATCCCCCCAGGATAGAATCTCGGATGTGAAAGCCAGGCGCTGGAAACTGATACTTGGCCCTTCTTTCTTTTTCTTCTTGTCAGCATCGGTCAGGGTTCCACCGCCACCCATCGCTTTCTGTGAACTGTGCATGAACTCAATGTAATCCCAGGGGATCTCATGCTCATGCTCATCAAAGTAACGTGATACAGGCCGCATCATATTTTCGGCAATGGTTTCCATAATGACAACGGACTGCTCGATCTTCTCCGGTATTTTGAAGCTAATCATGGGTTTCTCTCCCTAAACATCTCTAGAATCTTCTAAACCATCGCCATCCCGGTGAAGGTTGAAATGCCACGCCCGTTGCGCATCCACAGTTCCACAGGATGTTCGCGGATATAACCATGGCCTCCCAGCACCTGAACCGCTCTATCTGTTACGGACATTGCCGTGTCAGATGCGCCCGTTAGCGCCAGGTAAGCGGCTTTCGCTGCATCTTGGTCGTTATCCAGCATCCAGGCGGCTTCCCATGCCAGCAAGCGGTTAGATTCAATCTCGATCGCCATCTCAGCCAGCATAAAAGCGATCGACTGCCTCTGGGCAATGGGTTTACCCCAGACTTCACGCTCCTTCGCATAGGGCAGTGCATAGTCAAGCGCAGCCTTGCTCAAACCAATCGCCATCGCGGAGATGGTGAATTGAGCGCTGGCGATGACTGACGCTGGATCAAACCCATCGTCCCCACCCAAGCGAGCATCGGTCGGAACTTTTACGTCTTCCAGAGTTAAGCTGAATGTCGGCAATGCTTGTATGCCAAGAAGTTTTTCCCTCTCGCCGACGGTCAATCCCTCCGCATCTGGCAGAACGATAAATGCCTGCGTCTTCCCGTCCAATGCAGCAAATACCAGGAATGATTCAGCCTGGTTGGCGAAGGGTACATAGGCCTTTTCGCCGTTGAGCGAATATCCACTTTTGGTCTTCTTGGCAATCGTGCTCATCTCGCCAATATGGAAATCGAACTGGGGCTCGGTGATGGCAGCCACATACGGCTTCCACTCGGCTTCAATGACCGGTGGGATTAATTCTTCCTTCTGCGCCTCCGTCCCACCATACAGGATTGGCATAACGTAGGTAGAAGGCGTCATCACCGCCAGCGCGATCGCCAGATCACCACATGCCATCGCCTCTGCAGCAAGCACTCCTGTAACTGCAGAGTGTTCTCCAAAACCGCCGTATTGCTCAGGAACGCTAGCCTGGAGGACACCCATCTCCCATCCCTTCTCGATGAGCGCGGGTGGAATCTCGCCGGATTCCTCTGCATCGCGAGCTGCTTCACGCAAATCATTTACCGCATACCGCTCGACAGCATCGATGAGCATACGCTGCTCTTCAGATGGTTCAAATGAATACATAGGTCACTCCTTTAGAAAGGAAACGCATCATCCTTTCCATGTCTCGTCTCTTAATTCCAGCTCCTGAACTTCGCCATTAATCAAGCCGCTAGCCACTCCCTCCCTTCAAAGCAGGCATAACGCTTTCTTCGATGTGCCTGCGAATATATCTACGAGGCGCAATCCCCCCGGCCTCGAAATCATCAAGGTTTGACAATTCAATAAAGCCGCGCGAATAGAGGTATTCGAAGTGTGCTGCAGTCTCCTCAACCGCCAAGATTTGATGGTATGCCACTGTCTCCGTGAAAAGTTCTTGGGACACTTCGTATATCGTTGCCGGGGTCTCCAGGAGATCCAATATCTGCTTCAGTCGCCCCCGATGGACAGCGATAATCGCCTCGATTCTGGCCTCGGGATCCTCGATAGGGCCTTCATGCCCACCCAGCGCCAACCGGACTTGTTTTGTAAGGGGCGTCACCTTCTCAAGCGAGTTCAGATAATGCTCAAGGCCGGTGCTCAAGCTGAGGCACTCAGGCGCCATATGGGGTGAGGTATGCTCTAATATGTGATCTGCCGAGAGCAATATATCGCCCACGCGCGCAACGACCTGCCCAGCGCAGTGCCCGGGGACATGGACAAACTCCAAACCGTTCAATCGCATTCCTATGGCTTCAAAGGAAAAGTCCACTTCGATTGAGGAGAACAACATCTTATGCAAGAGATAGAGCGTTGTTAACTCTTCTGCCTTAGACTCCGAGACGCCAGATTCAAGCAGGAAAGAGCGGAAGCGGGGTTCGATTACTTCCAATTGCTCCTCGTAGTTTGTCAGCACACGCCGGTCGAGCTCGTGGATCCCAATCGGCGCACTCGTCCGCTCGCGGACATAATGCAAGCCACCGTAGTGATCAATATGAGCGTGGGAGATGATGATGTGAGTGATCCAATCCCACCCCGCCTTCTCTTTGAATTCCCCGCTAATATATTCAAGACCTGCTTCAAGCTGCGCGTTCGAATCTCCAAATCCGGATCCTGCATCGAAGAGTACGACGAGGTCTTTCGTAATTACAACATGCGCGTATCCGTGCATTCCAGGGAAAATGTCCAACGGGATACGATAGATCCGGTCGCCTCCCGAAGTCTCGAAACGAGAGATATCATGATCCTTCATGAGGTCGAATCCCTGCCATACAAGAGTCCTGTAAGGAAGATGTCCGCGAATTGGTTTGCGATTTCCTGGGAAGATAATCTTCCACCTGGTTGATACCAGGTAATCATCCAATTCAAAACGCCCAGTATAGCGAAGGTGGTAATTACATCATCCGTATGACGGAAGTCTCCAGATCTAACGCCTTCCTTAAGAATCTCGCGCCAGAGAGATTCCAACCGATCCCGGCGAGCGATATGCGCAGCCTGTAAATCGTCGGCAAGGCTTCGATGCTCCTGCATTAGCACAGCCGCAAGGTCAGTGTCCTCGGTTAGACGTCCGACGTATACCTGCATCGCTTGACGCACTTTTACTTCTGGTTTGATTTCGGATTTCGTTACTGCTTCAATATCCTCAGTGAGAAGATCGAGGGCGCGGTCGAGGATGTCAACGAGGATGTCTTGTTTTCCGGAAATGTGATGGTAGAGGCTGGCTTTCTGGAGATGGACGGCATCGGCGATATCCTGCATCGACGTGCCGTGATAGCCTTTCTGTCGAAAGATTTGTGCAGCCGCCTGAATGATATCCGAGCGTTGCATCAATGCTTGCCCTACCGACCGTTCGGTAGCTATATCGTAGCACACCAGCTACACCGAAGTCAAGCAGGAAGGGTCAATCCTCAGGGCAATCGCGTTTTCATAAATTGATAACCTTGAGCAGATAATCCAAATCCATGGCGCAGATAAGCCGCTTCG
>CAYLOO010000183.1:0-3477 GCA_964385355.1 uncultured Anaerolineaceae bacterium | reverse complement strand
GAGACCCACACTCTCCCCTCCCCCAGGGCGTTCACCGAGGCGAAGCGCTCATCCTGTTCCCCACTGGGCAAGACACCGTCCCCGTGACGCTGAAATGCACCAGCACGACAGGCAACGCCACCTATTATGAGGCATAGGGGGCGTCCAGGCCTGGCTATGGCGCTCCTCGTACTACCATTGGCAAGTAGATTTTTATCAAGACCGTGTCGTTTTCATGCACGAAGACATCAAAATCCCCATTGGTATCCCCGCTCACCAGGTTGGAGGCGGAGGACTTGAACGCAACGTAGCGCCCATCGGCCGAGATGGCGAGGTCGTAGGAACTACCATTCCCTTGCGTCCCGTCCGTCGCCAGCGAGACGCGGGTGGTTGTACCGGTCTGGGTGTCATGCACGAAGACATCATATGCCCCATTGGTATCCCCGCTCACCAGGTTGGAGGCCCAGGAGCAGAACGCCACGTAGCGCCCATCGGCCGAGATGGCGGGGGAGTAGGAACCATCATTCCCTTGCATCCCGTCCGTCGCCAGCGAGACGCGGGTGGTCGTACCAGTCTGGGTGTCATGCACGAAGACATCAAACTCCCCATTGGTATCCCCGCTCACCAGGTTGGAGGCCTCGGATTCGAACGTAACGAAGCGCCCATCGGCCGAGATGTCGGGGGAGGAGGAACCGATGTTTGCTTCCGTCCCGTCCGTCGCCAGCGAGACGCGGGTGGTCATGCCGCTATGGGTGTCGTGCATGAAGATGTCACCATCCCCATTGGCATCCCCGCTCACCAGGTTGGAGGCCGCGGATTCGAACGTAACGAAGCGCCCATCGGCCGAGATAGCGGGGGTGTAGGAACCACCATTCCCTTCCGTCCCGTCCGTCGCCAGCGAGACGCGGGTGGTCATACCGCTATGGGTGTCGTGCACGAAGATGTCATCTGACCCATTGGTATCCCCGCTTACCAGGTTGGAGGCGGAGGATTCGAACGCCACGTAGCGCCCATCGGCCGAGATGGCGGGGTCGCTGGAACTATTATTCCCTTCCGTCCCGTCCGTCGCCAGCGAGACGCGGGTGGTCGTGCTGGTATGGGTATCGCGCACGAAGACATCATATGCCCCATTGGTATCCCCGCTCACCAGGTTGGAGGCCCAGGAGCAGAACGCCACGTAGCGCCCATCGGCCGAGATAGCGGGAGTGAAGGAACTACTATTCCCTTCCGTCCCGTCCGTCGCCAGCGAGACGCGGGTGGTCGTGCTGGTATGGGTATCGCGCACGAAGACATCATATGCCCCATTGGTATCCCCGCTCACCAGGTTGGAGGCCCAGGAGTAGAACGCCACGTAGCGCCCATCGGCCGAGATGGCGGAGGTGTAGGAACCATCATTCCCTTGCGTCCCGTCCGTCGCCAGCGAGACGCGGATGGTATCGCCCGGTGCAGCATGGGAGGCCAGGGAAATGGCGAGCGCCAGAACGATGGCCAATACCAAAGAAAACAGTTTTTGCCAGGGTTTGAACATGTTATCCCTCCTGTGAGTCTTGCCTCTCATCCTATCAGCAATATCGAAGCGGCGGCCATCCGGCCAGGCCCAAGAACAACGCCAGTGTAAGGCTGAGACATATGTGGGCTTGGATAATTTGGGAACATTCCTTTGCCCAACGGCAGAAAAGCCGTAGATAAAGCTTTGCCTTTCATTATTCCATTCTCTTGGATTATCCGAATATAAAAGCCCAGCCTCAACTGAGGATGGGCAATGGCGCAGGTGTGATTAATCCCCTTTGCTATGATGCTCTGTGATGTAATTCACATAATACGTCAATTCGGGTTTTTTTTCAATAGAACATACATAGAACATACAATCCATCCTAACCCTTTGATAACGAGTCTAGATAGCGATTTTCATCTCGCGTATTGACAAATCTATTCTCAGGGATGAAGAGGCTGATAACGTCTATTACAGATTACAGCATGCAAGGAGGGGATTCAAGAGGAAAACAATCGCCCCCAACACGAGGGGGGGGCTGGCTGGGCAAGTTAGATGTGATTCGCCTAATTGAGTGAACCTAATTTAGTGCGAAATGCCGAAAAGAGTGTCGAGGAGATACTCAAAAATCTCCTGGCCTTGAATGAGAAACGGTCGACATTAAAATAGATGATATTTTCAGATAGCGCGGGGAACTGATAGAATAAATCTTCTAATCGAGTTTCGTGAGATCCTCGATTCGAGTATATTGTATAGAGTACCTGATTCGTTTTGCCATGCCCGATCTGAGCAAGTGACTCACGCCTAGTACGCCCCCGTAGCTCAATGGATAGAGTACCTGACTTCGAATCAGTTGGTTGCGCGTTCGAGTCGCGCCGGGGGCGCAGAAAGATGTAGGGATTTCCTGTATGAAATTCCCTACATCTTCTTTATTATTGGACACTTGGAATAATTTGAACCGTTTTTGACGGTAGTTTGACGGTAAACAATCTCAAGGATTCACAAATCGAGAGTTGATTCCTGAATTGAGTTAGACATCCAAGGGGGAGACGATCCCATGTGTTTATGATCGCCCCTCAGCTAGCATCCCTCCGGTTGGGGCAATTTTCTTTACCCAAATTTTGGTAACCGGAAAAATTAGCGGCTAAGTTACTCCCCCTAGTTGTGAATGAATTGAAAATACGCTATCCTATTTTCAGGGTTTCAGGCAAGTCTCCCTCTCTCGATATCCCTCTGCTTTTCACATATTGCGAGTGATCTTTCTTCATAGCACAACAGACTGGGGGATAGGAAGACAGGAACAGGGTAAAAATCCCCCGCGGGGGGGATATCCAGTGGATATTTCTTGATACTCAGGTGTTGAACTAAGCGCTTCGCGCAGATTTCCCTTCCCCGGCTGAAGACTTCCAACAGACAATCGCCAACTCACAATCACAGGCTATATTCCCTGCGACCCTTTTAAATACAGGAGGTATAGCCATGACTCAATTAAGACAACGTATGATCGAGGACCTGCAGCTGAGGGGTTTCGCCCCCAAAACACAGGAAGCATATTTGCGCGCCGTGCGCCAACTGGCGGAGCACTTCAAGAAATCGCCTGAGGACCTCACCGAGGAGGATCTGCGTCAGTACTTTCTGCACCTGAAGAATGTAAGGCAAGCTTCCCGCAGCACCTGCACACAGGCGCTGTGCGGGATCAAGTTCTTTTTCGAGCACACGCTGAGAAGAGATTGGAAGACCTTCGAATTGGTGAGGCCGCCCAAGGAAAAGAAGCTGCCGGTGGTTTTGAGCCAGGAGGAAGTCGGCCGCGTGCTGGGCTGCCTGAATAGCTTTCGGCACCATGTCTGCCTGAGCACGATTTACTCCTGTGGGCTGCGGCTGAGCGAAGGGGTTCAACTACAGATTGCAGATCTGGACAGTGATCGCATGCTGATCCACGTTCATAAGGGGAAGGGTGGGAAGGATCGCTATGTCCCGCTGCCCGATCGAACCCTGGCGCTGCTGCG
>CAYLOO010000182.1:0-3481 GCA_964385355.1 uncultured Anaerolineaceae bacterium | reverse complement strand
CACTCTAAATACGTGCTCTTCTCCGCAAGACTGCTCTTTTGCCGGTATCGGTGAAAGGAATCGGGGCTGCCCTTTTAGGACAACCCCGCATTCGTTTAAAGTCTGCTCGACTACGTTACCCACTCGAGATAGATCTTAGCTGGGGTAGGCAATCCTCAATTACCAAACTGGCACATCCAACCAAAAGCTACACCGGTCAAATTCTGGCTGATGAGCAGATTCACCGCAACCTGAGGAGTCCCTCCGACGGTTGGGTGCGTCAGACCGCCTGGGATCAAGATGCTGTCGTTTCCGTCGGTGAGGGCGTTGAAAGAAACGCAGTAGGTGCCCGCTGTCAAACCGGGGAAAGCGTACAGCCCATTGGCGTCTGTGATTGTCGTTGCTAAGCCAGTCGACGGGCAAGCACCCGACCCCAAGCGAATCGTCACACCGGCGAACCCATCCTCGAATCCATCGTGAACTCCGTTAGCCCGCATTTCATTGGGACCCAGCCCCTCCGCGCATCCCAACCCAAGCACAAGCGGCTCACCCCCTTGACCGCCAGTGTGTTCGCAAATTTCGTGCCACACCTCACCGGCGATAGAGCCCGGCGGCGGTGCAACGAAGGGTAGGGTGCCGGGATCAAAGCCATATTCCAGGGTGGAGCCGGAAATCCAACAGGGATTTGGTTTGTCATCGACATCGATCAAGAACCATGGGAGTGCGGGATTCTCGTACCACCTTGCGCCAGGGCATTCTCCCCCTTGAGTAGATATGCGTACTGATCTGCTCCCGTGCTTGGGCCACGCCGGCAATTGGCATTCATACTCGCCGTGACCAGTGGCGGCTCCTCCGTTGGCACCGGTGTGGCTGAAGGGACAATGCTCTCCACAGCAGTTGGCAGTGGATCTAGCTCATCATCCATACTTTTTGTCGGCAGAACAGGTACCTCCGTAGGTTTCACCTTCACCGGTGTAGGTGATGGCGGCGGAGCTGGCTGTATGCTGAAATCCGGCATATTACAGGCACCGAGGAGTAAGACAGCTCCCATGAGTAAGAGGAATATCCCGTTTTTTTGAAGTATTCGCATTGTTACCTCCAGTTTGATGCCTGCCTCCCCCCCAATAGTTGAATTGTTTTCCAGCCTGCCGCTAATCCATAATGGTCGTGATGGGATGTCGTCTAAATCAGATTAACGTATGATTACCTAACCACGGAGTAAACGCGTACTGTGTTTTCCGGACTCCTCCCCTCATTTCCTGCAAGATCAGCAGCGATAGCATAATACATGCCTGTCCCAGGGATGAAAGGGCCACCCGGATAACTGCAGGTTGAATGCGAACACGTTTTGACGAGCGCGGGGAGCCTCTCCCCCGGCGCCCGAATCCAGATCTCGATCTTCCCAATTCCGTGATTATCCGTCGCCGTCGCAGAGAAAATCACAACATCGTCTTCGTTCGGTCTCTGAAACCCTGTCGGCTCATAGGAAATTGTTACAACCGGTGGCTCGGTGTCAACAGGCGTAGGTATTGGTGAAGCTTGAACTAGCGGAACACTGGCGATGTCACCTTCTGTGTCTGTCAGATAGCTCGCCACCCAGCATTGACCAGGTCCATCCTGGCGCTGAATGTACCACTACGTAGTTTCTGCGTTGCGGCCATCGATCGGAGCCCGCTGATCTTTCAAGAGGAATCCCACAATATGGTAAACATTATGAGGTCCAAAGCGACAATTGCTGTTACCCAGGGCGATTGCGATTGCCGGTCCCAAGGTTGGCGTCGGTTCAACAGTGGGTGTGTCGGTGGTTCGACACGCTCTGACCTTCCATCGTCAGCCGGGATAGCTGTACCTTCACCAGGGGACGGTAAACTTGGCAACGATGTCGGTTCTCCGGCGGTTGAATACGGTACCGGTAAAGGATTAGACACCGGTGGTGTGAATGTGACGTCCATCATCCCAAAAACAATGCCCACGGTGACAAGTCCTGCGGCGATTCCGATCGCCCCCGCCAGGATGAATTTCCCCCACATTCCCCCTGAGAACAGCGATTTATAGACTGATCCAAGACCGCCTCCGCCTGTTCCCCCACCCATCCCCCCGCCAGCCCCTTCCACTCCACTTCCACCCGGGCTTGCCGATGGTCCATTCAGGGATTGTAATCGCTCCAAAATACCTTCGGTCCAACCCGGTGATGGGAAAATGGGCACCAAACCAGCGACCATTGCCGCGACCTTCTTAAGGTCTTCCTCTGTCTCCTGGCAGTGCTTGCAAGCAGCGATGTGGCGCTTCACTGCACGTTGATCGTCGTCACTTAACTCGCCATCTCGAAATGCGGAGATCAACTCTTCCAGCTCGCGGCACTGGACGGCTCCGCTCGCAGCCATCAAGCGGATGCCATGCAGCTCGCGGAAGCTCAACCTCGCCCGGTGCACGAGCTAGCGGGCATTGTCGTAATTACACTCAAGCGCAGTGGCAACCTCACCATAGGCAAGGCCGTTGATCTCGCGCAAAACCAGCGCCTGGCGGTACTTCGTCGGCATGAGGACCAGGGTGGCCTCAACCGCTTCACGAGCCTCCCCGCGCTGAACCTGGCGCTCTGCTGGTCTTTGCGTGGTAGGCGGCCTGCCCATTTCCATTGGCTCCTCAACATCCACAAAACGCTTGCCTTGCCGCAGGTAGTCGATGGCGAGATTGCTCGCTATCCGGAAAACCCAGGATTTGAAATCCCAGGGCGGACCGAGCTGACCGACGCGCTCATGCGCTCGAATAAACGCATCCTGGGTGATGTCCTCGGCGGCATGCCGATCCCCAACTGTACGATAGATGTAGTTGAGCACCGATTGATGCAATTGATGAAAAAGCTGAGCGAACGCCTCTCCATCACCTGCTTGCGCTCGGCGAACCAAGGCGATATCGGCTCCCTGCGCGGGTTCTAACAACTCTTCTTTCAAGATTCATCCCTTTAACGACGGTTTGTTATCGTTTGTGACAGGACAACCCACTTTTGTAGAACAATTGGTCTCGTTAAACCACACCTACCTGTTCAGTAAATTAGACTTTGGGCAGATGCTTACATATAGCATACTCTGCCCATCTTTTTCCTGCTGTTAGGACCCACGCGAGAGTCCACATAGCAGATATCCCCGATTCCCTGCAAAGGTCCATCGCCTCACTCGTAAGTTGTGTTACTTGCGACTGAGCAAGTTCCAGCAAGAAATAGAGGGGGATTGACCTTCTCCTCAAGGGCTGGGGGTTTGGGGCTTAATAAACCAGTGGTCTGATGGTGTTAACTGATACCAATAAAAAATGTACGTTTGGTCGCCCTCTGACCCAAGCGTAATTCCATCGTTGGTCATTGGTATGGATAAGTCAAATTTGAGATCCACCTCTGGTCCGGAGATTTGACCCGCCATATCAATCGGGTCACCGCAACTGCCCGTTAGCTCATGATCCTCAAAGTGTTCAGTGACACGCATTTCTACAATGCCCTTCTTACAGGTTC
>CAYLOO010000181.1:0-3526 GCA_964385355.1 uncultured Anaerolineaceae bacterium | reverse complement strand
CGGAAAAGCGTCTTCTCATGGCTCTTAGCCTAACTTATTTCGGTCGCTTTTCGTGTCCAAATTTCCTTTATCATTTTAGACAAACTCTAACAAGCTCGAAGATTACGAGCAAGTCACTTGAACCTTAACAATCGAGTTTCAGGCCGGAGACACAGCGGGATTTGGCTGTTTTAGGCCCTTTCGGACTACTGGAAATCGCTCCCGCTGTTTTCTTGGCTTGCCTTTTGGCCATCCTGGAGGAATTCCGCGCGGTTTGGGCAATGATGCCGGGTTGCCAATCGCGCGAAAAACCGTTCCGATACCTCTTTTCACTCTCCCCGGCATAAGATCACATTGCGGTCGTTCCCACAAGGACATTGGGACGATGTGCCAGGGTGAAGGTTGATCCTGCACAATCGGTCGTACCAGGTAAAGCATCCACATTGCCAGACTGACTAGAGTGCTCCAACGATCAGCAGCTTCCACCAGTTGAAATTGGGGCAGTGTCCACCACAGCCGCTGCTTGCGAAAGCGGATGCTGGGTTCGATGGGCCACCGATGTTGGTAAGCATGCCAGATGGTTTCTGCGTTCACATGAATACCCTCAGACATGATCGCTGGCGCTTGCCAGGCAAGCCATAAGGGCGCAGGCGGTTCCTCTTTCTCCAGATGGGTTTGCACCTGAAGGAAATCAAACCAGGTATCCACCGATTGCCAAGTATGCAGATCATTCTAGCGGCGGATCTCGACAGAGCCCCAACGTGGATGTTCAAGAGTGGCGAATTCATCGGGTTCACCCCAGGTCTCAGGTTTCTTGAATGCGAAGTGTGGCCCGTGCTTTCGGGGTCGCCCCCGCTTTCTCGTCTTTCGTTCTTGAACTGGGCGAAAGAGCACCCGATCTTTCCTGAGCCGAAGCACTTTTTCGCACCATCCTGGTATCTTAGGACAGGGCTGGTCTTTGAGCGCATCCAGAAAGTGGTGGTTGCCATATTTAGTGTCGGCAGCCACAATGTCTAACCCTTGATCACGTTCCCCACGGGCTTGACACAACCGCTTGACCGGCCCAACTCCGACTTCCAGGTCAGTCTGCTCACTGGAAACCCGTTCTACATCTAGCGAGAGCGACCAACTGCTGTTGGTCTCAGGCACCCAATCTAGCAGGGAGTAGGCGTGTCCAATCACTGCCACTGGTCCTTGATTGGTCCTGCTTGGATGATATACATACCAAGGTATACGCTTCCGGTCTTGCCCATGCAGTGCAATCCAGCGAGAAGAATTGGATCCCTTTCTCGGGTACTTGCTACGCCAGATGACTCCTCAGCCAGGTTGTGTCTTGCTGCACCTTTTCTAGTGCAGCATAGGCACTGGACCAGCGTCGAGTGAAGGCTGTTGAGCAGCTCAGCATGGGGAAGAAATCTTTCAAACCACCTCGAGAAAAGGGAAGAGGCAGTTTCGAGAGAAGGGTTTTTACTATTCTGTGGGCGCTGGAACAGAAGGGTTGCCGGACTATTATCAAACAGCCTTCCAAACGGAAGAATATATTCTTCGTCATTGGAGCAAATTCTTTGAAATTACGAAAATTATCAAAAAGGGTGTTGCCCACCATCAAGATTTGATTCTTTGTAGAAGGCCAAGCTTGGGAAATGCCCCTCAAGCCGCTGAGCTTTTACGGTAGGCGGTTGGCAGTACCACCGCCAGGCTTATGGTCATGGGGGAGAATGCCATTGAGATCCCTCCAAGAACACATGTTCGATACAATCATATTCCTAACAAAGACCTTACGTTAGCCTCCTGTAAGCCTAGCGTCCAGCAAGAAAGTCTATAATAAGCGCAAAAGCAGTAAGGCTTAAGGCTAATGGTTGCACAACGGAAACTTTCAAGACGACTAACACGAACTGCCAGGGGAATCCTGGCGGTTCTGGCGATTACTGGCATGGTGCTCGCCATCGTCCTGGTTTCCCCGATACCAGTCTCGGCTTCCCTTATGATTGATGAGCCTATTACACTTTACACCATTGATTTTTCAAGCTTCACCGGGTCCGGCTTCGCACCGGAACCGGAGACCGGACAGCTTGATTCGGACACCTGGCGGATCGCCGGGATGTCTGATGGGGATTTACCCTTCGGTGGGACTTTCACTATTGGCGACTACGCAAAAGGTCTGAGTACGGGGGATGTGGGACCCTCCGGTATATACGGTTTTGAGGTAACCCCGGGTGTGATCACCCTCGGCGTGCAGCCAAAAAATACCGATTTCACGCCAGGTGAGATCGTGCTGCGCATCCAGAACAACACCAGCGATTTGATCACCAGTCTCCAGGTGGGATATGACCTATGGTTCAACAATAACAAGCCCTACGCGACGGCTTGGAGTTTCCATCATTCTGCCGATGACCTGACCTTTACCCACGCCGGAGGAGACTACACCTCAGGTGAAGCGGCTGATGGGTTGGGCTGGCAGTCGCAGACCTTCCTGATTGACCTTAATGGTCTTTCTATCGATCACGGGGAGTATTACTATCTGAAATGGGCTAGCGATGACGGGACAGGGCATGGTCAGCGGGATGAATTCGGGTTGAATAATATTGCAGTATCAGCGATCGTTGTGCCCGTGAACTACCCGCCGGGTGCTGTGGATGACACTAAAACGACCGTAGAAGATACCCCGGAAACGATCGACGTGCTGGCCAACGATAGCGACGTTGATGAGGATGTATTATTGCTAGATTGCTTCTCCCAACCTGCAAACGGAGTGGTGACACGCGATGACAACGGCACACCGAGTGACACTTCCGACGATCAGCTCACCTACATCCCTAACGCGGACTGGAGCGGAGACGACAGCTTCACCTACACGATCAGCGACGACAATAGCGAGACGGACACCGCGGATGTAGATGTGTCCGTGACTCCATTAAACGATCCCCCGGATGCTGTGGATGACACAGACATAACACCTGAGGACATGGTTGTGACGATCGATGTGCTCTTCAATGATAACGACCCGGACGGCGATACGCTGCTGCTCGACTCGTTCACGCAGCCCGCACATGGAGTGGTCACTCGTGACGAGAATGGCACGCCCGTGGATACATCTGACGACTTGCTCACCTACAACCCCGGCACTGGCTGGAGCGGGGACGACAGCTTCACTTATGCTGTGGATGACCAGAACGGCGAGACGGATACAGCGACGGTCCAAGTGGCGGTCGATGCAACGTATCCCTACAAGATTTACTTACCGCTCATCATGCGTTAACGGCTCGTTCAGGGCAATTTTTCCATGAGATGCCGGGGAACTGAATTGTATATTGATCTCAACGTGCTCAATGATTGATGCATGGGTGAACCCCGTTTCCAATCCATGCTATCGCTGTAATTATGATCGCTGCTGCCACCCTGTTGTGATTCCAGTTTTCGACTCCAAATAGCACGGGGTCACGTAAAATTGACACGGAGGATCCCGCATGGTATGATTCCCGACAACAATTAAATAGCCCCATGACACTCTTATCCAGAGAGGTGGAGGGAACGGCCCTGTGAAGCC
>CAYLOO010000180.1:0-3533 GCA_964385355.1 uncultured Anaerolineaceae bacterium | reverse complement strand
GAAAGAAGAGGCTGCCCTTTTAGGACAGCCTCTCTAGTATTTACCTACTTGGATAGTCAGGATAACTTACTTCCCCAGCACCGTACAAACCACTCCCATTACTCCGGGCATTGACAATACGGTGCCGCCCCTACCACAAACGTACCACCCGCCTCGTTGCAGGCCGATCGATCCAGCGTGCTCACGCACACAGGTCCTGCAGGCTCCTCGGTCAACACCGGGACCGGAAGGATAGGAGCGAACTCTCCTCCCGTAACCTCCGCAGACGTTAATGCGATCCAGCATTGAAGCGTGATTTGATTGACCTCTTTCTCGAACATACCCCAGGTGCGCTCAGGGTTGTAACCCAGCAGCTTCAGTTCGGTCCCTTCTTCAAAAGCTGTCAAGTCAGCAAACCTCGGGTCGGGACCTTTCCGACAGAAGGCGTTATGAATGAGCACAGCATGTGGATCAATAACAGGCAATTCCGACTCTGCCAGACGGAACTGGACATACTTCACATCCTGGTATACCCCGTTCTGGAGCAGCACATACTTGATCGTGTAGAGACCAGGTGGCTTGTTGAACAAACCGAAGCGCCCTGCCGGATTAAACTCCACACGCGTGCCCGGTGAGACGGTCGCATCGAACTTTCCCACGTTTTCAAGGACACTTAAGTATTCATTTTGAAGGATGACATCTACATGGTAGTCGTAGGTTACTTTGGCTATATTGAAGATACCAAAGCCGAATTCAACCTCATCCATGTAGTCCAGGGCTTTATACTGTGAGTCAAACAGAGGATCTGTTGGCAGAACACCCCGTAAATCTTCGTGGTAATACCCCCTCTCATGTCCACCGGATCCATCCCAATGCCAGTTGGTGGCTGGCATGCCGGTATCTCCATCGATCAGCGTGACCGAACCCGGGAATCCATCATCCTTGCGAGGATAAAGCCAGATCACGCCGCGGCGTGCATTGGATGGACGGGGTTCAGCATAAAAAACAACCGTGTCGACTACCTCGATCTTTGGTCCGGTGAAACTATCCATCACTTCCTGTCGATAGGCTGCCCATGTCTTGGATGAGTTTAGGGATCCAAAACTGGGGTTATTGAAGTAATACTCCGTTCCATCGCTGCCTGTGATCGTCCGGCTATGTCCAGCCAGACTCGAGCCCCAGGCTACAGGTCTACGTGAACCGTTAACGCCCCAGACGAAAGATTCAACATAGGCTTGGAAGGCATCAAAGAGATAATCTGCAAATACATAATCGGTATGGAAGCCAAATCCATCTTCAAGGGGATCGAAGCCAAACCAGACAGCTGCCTTCCAATTCCAGATGATGACCTCTGCGTTCCCATTCGAGAAACTTTGTTTAACATCCGATGGGACCGTGTACCCGCCAGCGCCCAGCAGCCAGTGGAAGAAGTAATCCTAGTCGAAAGGCTGTCCTGCCTTTCCGGCAAGATACCAGTTGCTCGATTCACCCCAAACGGCTCCGAACCCACTGGTGAGCCAGCCCCCCTGGTGGTAATTCGCCAGGTTGGTCATTGCCGTGGGGCTGCACCATGCTGGAGTCCTCTGTTGATAGGTCGGCACGGCCAGCGGATCATAGATGCTGACCAACTCCATCAATGCACCATGATGGAGGATCTTGAACACTTGGTACTTTCCTGCTCCCACAATGGGGAATTGGATCTTATCTTCCACCACACGAGCGCCAACTACGGAGGGGGTCGAACCCTCCGGTTCAGTCCACACCAGGTAGACAAAGGAGCCCTCTACTGCCGCTTGTTTCGCTGCCCCGTTTAAGGGAACCGTCATGCGGATCTCGCCTATTTGCTGTGCATCCCCGAATTCCACGAGGTACTCTGCGCTAGCAGGGCTCATCGGGCTGCCACCTGTAAAAGGAACACCATCCCCGATGTCCTCCACGACGACGTCCGCTTCATTACTCAACGCGCCCGCAGCGATAGCTACCTCTGCACCCCCCGGCTCGGTGACTTTGACATCTTCTTCAGGGAACGTGGGAACTTCCGTCGCCATAGGCGCGGGTTCATCGGGGGGCTCGTCCCCACCCTCAGATCCCTGTTGTGTGAGGCTGCAACCCAGGATCGCAATGAAGAGTACGAGGATTACGAGAAAAAAAGCATTTCTTCGGGTCCCGGTCATGACGGCTCTCCTTTCATTAGTTTACGCTACTCGGGGAATGTTCTATCTAATGGTGGAAATATGTAGAGAAAACCCTTCCTCCGCAAGAAAAGGCCAATCACGAACAGGGTCTATCTCTTCTACTCGGAGGCATTCACTTCTCCTACTTCTCGAAAATCGTAAAAGGCTGCCCCTTTTGGGACAGCCTCTCTAGAGTTTATCTACTTGGATGGTCTGGGGATTTTACTCCCCCATTGCCGCATGCGCCGCAGCTAAGCGGGCAATCGGCACGCGGAACGGCGAGCAGCTATAGCATTCGTGGCACTTGCCGAATATAATTACCGTCGCTCGATGGAAGACTACACGTGCAAGTCATCATAACCACCTCAGACGCCGACGACTATGACTTCATCGCCTCCGTTCTTCGGAGAGCCGGCTTCGATCCACTCTCACAAACCAATCTGAAGATTGCTGTGGATCAATGGCTTGATCGACCGGCTGATCTCGTTGTAGTCGCGACACGCGATCCGGATGACCACACAAATTTACGTAGCGATATCCAGGCTCTCCGCTCCTCAACCGAAGTTCCCGTGCTTGTCCTTGTAGAATCCCCTTCAGAACTTGAAATTACAAAACTCCTCTATGTAGGCACAGATTTGGTCCTCGGTCTCCCCGTCGGCCCGAAAGTCCTTTCAGGTTACGCCCATGCTTTGCTGCGGAGGAGCGGAGGCGTTCCACCACTCGCTCTTCCCATCCTCGACCTGGAGGAGATCACCCTGAATCCCTCAACTCGCAGCGTCTGTGTCAGAAATCATCCATCTAAACGGCTCACACAGCTAGAATTTCGACTGCTATACGTCTTAATGACTCACCGCGGGCAAGTTATTCCGTACGAGGTTATTGTGGACCGTGTGTGGGGATATTCCGAATCGGGAAGCCGCGAGCTTGTGCGTGGCCTAGTAAGCAGGCTTCGTTCCAAAATCGAAGCTGATCCATCCTCACCCCACTATATCCATACCATCCCCGGAACCGGATACATATTCAACCTGGAACCTCCAGATTGATACACATCTGATATATCCCTTTATATTATTTTAACTGCTTTCATACCGAGTTTATATGAAGATTGCATCTTATCGGCGTACGATGCAATCAAAATTCCTAGTCAACAAGGAGGGCTTACATGCCCAAGGGATATTGTCCAGAATGTGACGCCGACGTAAAGTTCAACAAGATTCCACGTATAGGCTTCGAGATTATTTGCCCAGGTTGTGGGGCTCCTCTGAAAGTCATCGCCGATGCCCCTATCGAGCTAGATTGGGCTGATGAAGCTTTGGATGACTATGATGATCCTGATGATGAGGATGATGATTATTAACTGATCGAACAATTTTGGCCCAA
>CAYLOO010000179.1:0-3552 GCA_964385355.1 uncultured Anaerolineaceae bacterium | reverse complement strand
TAACATCCCCCGCACAGCCCGCCGGGCGATCTCAACCGCGAAATTCGTGCCCCGATCCCAGGGATAAACCTGGCTCATGCTGGCGAACCACAATCCCGGGAGAGGGGTGCGGATATCGGGTATGGCCCCGGAGTGATTTAATGGCGGGACCGGCTGGGCATATCTGGAGCGGAAGAGCCACGTCTCGCGTATCCAGTCTGTGGTGAAGTTGGGATTCATGCGGGCAAGGGAAGGCACGAAGCGTTCAAGCAGTTGATCCTTCGTGAGTCGGAAATACTCATGGTCTACGTCGAGATAATCGCCAACATACACAATATGTTCCCCACCGAAGAACTTGGGGCTGAGGAAATTCGTGTGCTCGACGAGAGAGAGGAAAGGAAATCCCGCATCCTTCGACATGTTGTGCCAGTAGATTCCCGCCTCAGATAGCTGGTGCTTTAACGCCAGGACCATCACCACAGCGCCCATCGATTTCAACCCCAGCAGCTGCCCCAAATAATCTTTAGGTAGAGCCGGAGCCATCTCGGCCAGTTGTGCTGGGGACGTGGTCACCAAACAGCGATCTACTTCCAGCATTCCTTCCTTAGCTCTAACAATCAAGCCGCCTGCTGGTGAAGGTTCAATACGCTCGACCGGCGTCTGCAAGCGAAGCTCAACCCCCATCTCGCGCAACCGATCCGCGAATGCATCCATGAACGCCTGGAACCCACCCTCATACGTCCCCAGGCTCGGAGTACGAGCCTTCACTCTAGCCCAGAACCAGGCCATGTTGACTTCTTTGTAGTACTGGCCGAATTTGCCAATCAAAAGCGGCTCCCACAGAATTCTGTAGGCGCGCTTTCCAACCCAGCGTTGAAGCCAATCATGCGCTGTGAATTTCTCCAATGACTCCCAGCGGGCGATATAACGCAGATAAGCGATGCCCATGCCAAGGCGCAGGCGGTCAAAGAATGGGAGCCCTCGAAAACGTAGCACCCCCACCGCCGAGTCCAACGGGTAGAACGACTCATCGAAATATACTGCGGTGAGCGGTCGGGGAAAGAGCACCTTGTCACTCCAACCCAACTCCTCGATCAAACCCAGCATATGCGCATCAGAAGCGAACCAATGATGGTAGAAACGCTCGACGGTCCATTCCCAGCGCGGGTCTTTAAATCCGGATGAAAGCCCGCCGACGTAATCCGCCGCCTCCAGAATAATTACCTCTGCGCCGTCGCGTGCCAGGTCATACGCCGCAACCAGGCCGCCTATACCAGCTCCAACGATCGCTGCTTTCATGACGGATCCTCCGCTATCTCGGCTTGAACTTGTGACCAAGAGAGGCTCTCTCGCGCCATGTAATAGGCACCTAGTAGGGTAATCGGCAGCCACAATGCGACGTGGAGCACAATCGTATACCCCGCCGCTAGTGCGTTCGGTACGCCATAGGCCTCCAGTGCGGCAATACCCGTTGCGTCGAATGTCCCTATGTAGCCCGGCGCAGAGGGGATCGTCGTCACCAGGTTAACGATTCCATTCATCAGCATGAGCGCGAAGAAGCTGACTTCAAATGGAAAGGCGTGCATCACAAACCAATATTTTCCTGTCTCAAAGAGCCAGATCACAACCGAGGTCAATAAGACCATGGCCACATCTCTAGGCGAGCGAAGCGATGCCAGGCCTTCCATAAATCGAGCGCTAACGGCGTCCACATTCTCTCGAAAGCGCTCGGGCACTAATCGATCGGTGAACCAGGAGATCGCGCGCTTCGATTGCTCCGTGAAAGCCGCCATCAGCAGGAACACGAGCACTGCGCCTAGAAAGACAGCCGCGCCAATGAGAGCGAGTGCCCGGATGCTCCCCGCGAACCCGGAATCGGCAGTCAGGCTGGTGAGCTCCGGCAGGTTGATAAAGACAAAAGCGAGCATCACGATCCCGTCGAACGCACGTTCGACGATGATCGTCGCCAGTGAGGCCGAGATCGGAACCTGCTCCTTGCGGCGCAGAACGTACGCACGTAAAAGCTCACCTGCGCGTGCAGGGTAGATATTGTTGCCCATATACCCGATCGCCACAATGGGGAACATCGTCTTTGTTGGAATGGACTTCAAAGGTCGTAGCAGGTAATGCCAACGCCAGGCGCGCGCCCAAACACCGAGGAAATATACCCCCACGCCGGGAAGCAGCCACCAGTAGTTCGCATGACGCAGGACTTCCCAGAACGCGGGTAGATTCAGCCCACGCAGCGCATACCACAGAAAAACAAGGCTTATTGCCATACCCAACCAGAACTGCCAGCGTTTCAAAGAGCCTCCAGAACGCGCCAATTAATGCCGTGAGTGATTCGCCAAGGCCCAACTTGCTGCCCGCCAGGATCTCCTACTTCACCTCCCCAGCAGTCAGTCTCTCTCACCCACTATTCATGAGAATCGCGGGGCATATTTAACCCCGCGACACCTCCACGCTTAATATCCTACCCGAAATAATATCGAGCGCAAGCAAAACAAACACCTGCGCTCGCCTACAAATAAACCTGAATCTTCAGGCTACTTCCATGGTGATGGATAACATCCCTTCAAGAATGCGCTCCAAGGCCATTGTATGACTGCACAGACCGCGCGTGATGAAGAAATCACAATCGCAGCGCCACACACCGTCGATAAATTCCACTGTATGTGGGCTATTCTCCCCATCAAAGGTCACACGAAAATTCTCGAAAACGATACGTTCGCGTTCTTCCGCGTAGTGCTTCGCTTTCTCAATCTTCCCGATCATGCCATAGTCCATTTTGCCTCCTCTTGAATTTAATAGTTAAACAAAAAAGGCACGCGGGCGCGCCCAAGTGCCTAATGCCGGCGATTATTTAATTGTCCTTCGACTCCGCTCATGGCGGCAGTCCCTCCCTGTACGATTTTTTCGCACACTCAGTATAGTCACTCCGCAGGATAGAGTCAATCTGCGACCTCCCTACGGCAAACCATCTGCTGTTCTACGAAGACGCATCGGTGTCCCGCCCCCCCAAGATACGCTTTTCTGACTCGCCCGCGCGGAGTAATTCTTGCCCGAATGCACCTACGCTGGGGACGACCCAGCAATCGGCTTCAGGATATATTCCGCGTGGATCGAGCAATACGGGAGTCATCCCCGCCGCGGAAGCCCCGAGGACATCTGCATGGAAGTTGTCACCCAGATAGAGCGTTTCGCCCGGCTCGACTCCGAGTCGTTCTGCAGCATACTGGAGCAGCCGCGGATCAGGTTTATACCATCCCACCTCACCAGCAGCCAAAATCAAATCGAACATGCCCATAAAACCCAAGCTCTCAACGATTTCATCCAGGGGTTCACTGCGATTCGAGACCAGGCCGAGCTTGAATCCTGCCTGTCGTAGGCCTGTAAGCGTAGGGATGACATCATCCGGGACACAGTCCTCAGATTCATATACTGCCCACATTTTCACCGTCACCGCGAGCGCAACCTCCTCGGCAAACGCCTCCTCAGTGCCCAACTGAATAAATTGCCGGCGGGCGTGGTTTACCCAGAAGTCGCGGTTATCCCTCCAGGGTCCAAAACGTT
>CAYLOO010000178.1:0-3590 GCA_964385355.1 uncultured Anaerolineaceae bacterium | reverse complement strand
GATAGTTTGTCTTATCTACGTACTTATTCATAATTGCGACGATTTCGAACTCGGGTTGATCCTCAGGAGCGTAAGTTCCAAGATTCGGTAAATCAAGATTAAAGCCCTTGAGCGTTGGTGGGACTCGTTGGTAGATAAAGAAAACGCATACAAGCAGTATCGCTGTGGATGGGATGACCTTTGGAGTCCAAATATTTGACTCCCGCAGCCTTTGGGAGAGATCGGTAATTGCAGATCCTGCTGCAATTGAGCCCAGCAAAGCTGCGGGAATGGTGATGAGTATCTGGTGATGATGCCAGAATGGGACGATTACCCATAGGAGAAGAAGGTAGGCTGTGAGGGTCCACGCAGCAAGGTAGAGTCCATGCCACACTCTCGACCGGATTACTTTAATCACTCCGAAGATGGCTAAAATGAAGATTGCGAGGGAATCGTCGAGGTACGAATTCATTGGGTTTCCCTCTGCGATGGATTGGATAACATCGGTTTCACCAGCAGCTAGATGCGCGCTTACGAGATGAGGAATGTAAATTGGCTGAATTAAAATGAGACTGATCAAGACGGCGACGAGAATAAACCCGAGAGACCAGGCCAATAATGGCCTAATGCTATCTCGAAGACTTGGCTTACCTTGAAACAAAGCTACTTTTTTAATGAATATCCCTGCAACAAAAATCGGAACCAGGATTACGGTCCATATCTTCGTCATAACGGATAAGGCTAAGAAAATCGCAGAGATAATCAACCAATAAACGCTATCGTTCTGATGCCATCTCGCTAGTCCTACAAAGGATAGCAATGCGAATGTAATGGAGGGTAATCCAATCATGACCGAAACGCTTAAGGTGGTATAAAAGGGCAGGGTGATGATTGCGATCATGACGAAAATTGCATGCGGTATGCCCCAGAACCTTTGTAAATAATACATCGCCGAGATGAGCAAAATTGTTGAGAATCCCAGTACGAGGATGCGCCCGGCATTTACTTTCATGCCGACCAAGCTAAACCACAACGTCATGATAGCGTTAAAAATTGGGGGTTGGTCGCTCCAAACTTCGGAATATAATCCATATCCCCTCAACGTCATCATCGATTTGATCAGGTTTATCCCTTCATCGAAGTCAAATTCGAATCGGTATCTGAATGGAAAAAAAAGCAGCATTCCCGTGACAAAAGCCAAAGGAAACAGTAACGACACCAATATTCGCAGCTTGTTCTTATTCATTGAGTATTTCCGGTCGATCTCCCTTGTCGTCGCACCCTTGACTGGAAGATCAAGGCCATCAGCCTGCAATCCAAAGCGTATGTTTTAATTTTTCCCCGTTTCTTATTGTTGAGTTTTGACAAAAAGTCAGGAGGCTAGCGATTCGCTCATAACCGCCCATCGGTTGGTTTTTATTAAAGCAAAAAGTAAAACATAACTCCGGCCAGCAGATTAGCAAGTTAGTCAAGTTTCGTCAAGCCATTTACCAATAATGCTTCACACGACGGAAAGATGCCCATCTCAACCTTCTTGACCCGCTAGTGCTGAAAGACCAAAATTCACCCTTCCCGATGTTGAGTTGCTTGACAGCCTTCATCCGCCGTTGGCATACCATCTAGGTCCCATAAGACAGTGCCTATGCTCCACTGGAAAAAGGGCAGCAAGACTTTGTATGGTTGAGAGATTATCTGGCGAAGCAAGCGTCCGAGGCTGGGATCCAATTATTTTCGCTGGATTGCACTGTATGGGCGAGACCGGAAGCACATACCTTGCTGGATTGGCATTATGTGTATCAACCAAACAAGACCAATCAAGGATCTGTGGTAGTGATTGGACACGCCTACTCTCTGTTGGATTGAGTGTATTAGCCAAACAGCAATCGATCGCTGTCGCTTGATATAGAACGAGTTTCAAGCAAGCAAACTGACCTGGAAATCGGTGTTGAGTGGGTCAAGCGGTTGTGCCAAGGTCTTGGTGAACGTAAGCAAGAGTTGGACATTTCAGCTGCTGACGCCAAATATGGTAATCTTGGTTTCAACGCTTAAGTGCAATAATGGGTTTTTTGATAAATACTTTGTTAGATGTCAACAATTGTAAGCTTTCTTAGCGGGTCAAACCTTGGATGTTATCGTTCTTTCCCTACTATGAGGGAATACTGGGACAGGGAAATACCTGCAAGTGAAGGCTTTCAACAATCCAATCGTGTTGAGGTATTATCCTTACGTCATATGATGGGGTTGGGTGGGGGGTGTTAAATGTATCAAGAGTTAAAACTAGCCAGGAGAAGATCGTGACACATAATAACTTACGGGAAATAAAATCGCGCGCTTCACTTCGAAAAGGCCGGATCAGGATCATCAAATGGCTGAGCTTGGTCTTCATGGTGTTCATAACGGTTTCCTGTAGTGAAGGCTCGAAGGACAACTTTATCGCCATAGATGCCACGATAACCCCATCGCTGATAAAAACTTCGCCTGCACCTCAGACGCAGGCACCTACTGAAATTTCCCCAACCGATGAAACCCTTATACCTACACACACGAACACGGTTGAGGCCACTCCGAGTGCTTTACCGGAACCCGCTACCGAGCTGTCACGAATTACAGAGGAAAATGCCTCTCAAATCGAACCTTACCTCACACTATCAGGTCACGATGCTCCGGTGATGGTTGTGGAGTACTCTCCTGATGGTAGTCTGATTGCCTCGGGGTCGGAGGATGCCACAGTGCGACTATGGGACTCGAGCGCTGGCTCCTTGGTTCACGAATTGATGGGACATAATGAAATCGTAAATGATCTGTCCTTCTCAACTGATGGAACTATTCTTGCCTCCGCATCGAACGATGGATCTGTTCGATTTTGGGATGTTGACGGCGGCAGTCTCATACGGACAATCGACCCGTTGATTGATAGGGTTAATAAAGTAGAGTTCTCCCCCGATGGAAATCTGATCGCGATTGGCGGTAATAATTGCTTCATCGAACTCCGACAGGTCAATTCGGGTATCTTTCGGCGCTCCTTGCCCCAACCGCAATGTGTAGAACGGACTCAGGGGATGGTTTGGAGCTGGGGAATTGACTTCACATCCGATGGAGAGGAGATCGTCACTGGAGATGGGCGGCTCTGCTGTGGTGGCTCGATTCAACGCAGGGAAGTTGAGAAGTATGTTCCCCCAACCCTTCTGGAAGGGTACAAGCTGAAAGTCCGCGACCTTGATATCTCACCCGATGACTCGACTCTCACAATAGCCTTATTAGGCAGTCCAGTCTTCTGGTTAATGGATATAGAGAACGGCAGCCTCCTCGAACTGTTTACAGGACACACCTATCGTGTGAACAGCGTAGTCTTCTCTCCCGACGGAGAAATGATCGCCTCTGGATCGAGGGATAAGACGATCGGTCTTTGGAATCTGGATGGAACGCTTATTCACAAGTTTGAGGCGCATACCGACGCAATAAACAGCATCGTTTTCTCGCCGAATGGGAGAGCGCTCGCTTCTGCCTCAGATGATAAAACCATCATTGTATGGGGAGTGATCCCTGATGCTAATTAGGAGTGATAGACCCTTCGCGAGCAGACTGCACTAATCGTAATGTATTTGTCGATC
>CAYLOO010000177.1:0-3596 GCA_964385355.1 uncultured Anaerolineaceae bacterium | reverse complement strand
TCGGGTTCTTCTTTAGAAGAGCCGCAGCGGTCATGATCTGTCCCGGGATGCAGAATCCGCACTGCACGGCGCCATATCGGATGAAAGCCTCCTGCAACGGGTGCAAATGACCATCCTGCGCCAATCCTTCGATCGTTAAGATCTTTCGTCCAGCCGCCCTGGCTGCTGGATAAACACAGGAGAGAATCGGGGCATCATCGATTAATACCGTACAGGCACCGCACTCCGCTTCGCCGCACCCGATCTTCGTGCCAGTCAACCCAAGACGGGTCCGGAGAAGATCAGAGAGCATCTCCCCGGGGAGAACATCGATCTCCTTTTCCACTCCGTTTATCCAGAATTTCATCGTTCCACTTCCTCAGACTTTGTCCACTAGCCAGGTTTCATCCTTACCTGCTCGCCGCCCGTTCCCAGGCCTCCGTTATCGTATGTTGGAACAGCGTCGGCAGGATATGTTCTCTGTAGGCCTTCGTCGATCTATGCGGGCTGGTTCGTAATTTCACTTCTTGCAGCAGTTGTTGAATCCCCTTCTCAATAGTTGCAGATTCAAAAGATTTGCCGCGCATGACCGACTCCGCTTTCAGCGCCCGCAGCGGCCGCGGCCCAGCAGGTCCAACTGCAATTTGAAGTTCCTCGACTTTGCCACCGCTTCCTCGTCGCAGCCAGATTCCCATGTTCAATATCGCGATAGCCACCCCCTGAGGGCGCATGACTCGCTTAAATGCCGAACCTTCTCCCTCGCCACACAGCGGAACTCGAAAAGCGACGATAATCTCTCGTGCACGGTCAAAGCTCGGTCGACCTGGTCCCTCGAAGAGTGTCTCAACAGGAACCCACCTTCGTCCCTCCAAAGAAGCGAGTTGGGCTTCCGCCCGCATGCTAATAAGTGCGATCGTCCCATCACCAGCGGGAAGCGCATGTCCTACATTGCCTCCAAGCGTTGCCACATTGCGGACCTGAGGGCCTCCGATCAGCCCGCATGCTTCGATGAGTCCATGAGCGTGCTTCTGGAGGCTGACATCCCGAATAATTTTATAAAGCGATGCAGCTGCGCTAATGTGAAGAAAATCATCCTGTTTTTGAATCGCCGTCATTTCAGGAATTTGGGTTATGTCGACCAATGTATTCACCGGTGAATGCCGGCCTTGCTGGAGATCGAGCATAAGATCTGTGCCGCCGGCGACGACAGCGGAGCGATCGGGTTCCGCTCCAAGCGCTCCCAGTGCATCTTCAACGGTTGAGGACTGTAGATAGTTCTTACAAATAGCCATATTCGCTTCTAATTAGAGGATTGAGGATCCGGTGGCACTTTACGGTTAGCGGGGCTGCTCAACGCCGGTCGCAGATCCACTCTGTGAACGACCACCAATCCGAGGTTGACTGATTCTAGCATCTGGTAGGTCGCGTTTCAAGACCCTCAAAGAATCTCACCGCCCGGACGGCGATGGAGGTAACGCCCCATCCCCGCCTTACCCTGCCATTTGCCTTCATCTACGATTAGATGCCCGCGCAGGAACACCTTCTTCGGGTACCCTTTCAATTGCCATCCTTCATAGAGATTGTAATCCGTACGATGCTGGGCGAATTCCACACCGTAGGTTAATTCACGGGCTGGGTCCCAGATCACGACGTCAGCATCCGATCCAGGCAGTAATGCACCTTTCTGCGGATACAACCCGAAGATTTTCGCTGCGTTCGTGCTTGTTAACGCGACGAACTGGTTGGGGGTGATCCTCCCTTGGCCCACTCCATACGACCAGAGGATCGGCATCCGATCTCCAACACCGGGAAGACCATTCGGGATTTTTGTGAAGTCATTTGCACCCAGTTCCTTACCGGGGATCTTAACGCTCTTCCCCTCATATTCAATTGGTTTCGTCCCATCATAGAAGAAAGGACAATGATCCGTCCCGAGAGCCTGCAATCCACCATCCGCAAGCCCGTTCCATAGAGCTGCGTTGTCTTGCTCCGTCCGCATCGGGGGAGAGCAGATCCATTTTGCGCCTTCATCTCCGCGCAGATTCTCAATTGTGAAAAATAGATAGGGAGGGCAGGTCTCCCCCATCACCGGTAGGCCATGTTGGCGTGCGTAGCGAATCTGATCCAGTCCACCAGCCGTATTGACATGAACGATGTAGAGGGACGATCCGGCTTGCTCTGCCAGCGCGACACCCCGCAAGACCGATTCAACGGCGCCCCAAGACGGTCGGGTGAGCGCGTGCCATTCAGGCGAGGTATGCCCTGCCGCAAGCGCCTCAGCAGTTAGTATCTCGATCACATCTCCATTCTCGGCATGCATCATCGTGAGCATCCCCTGTTCAGCCCCCAGCCGCATAACCCGGAAGATCTCTCCATCTTGGAGCCGGAGACGCCCGTTATAGGCTGTGAACACCTTTAATGTCGTAATCCCTTCGTCGAGCAGCGCAGGGATTTCTGCCATGACGTTATCATCCAAGCTGGTGATGTTCATATGAAAGCCGAAATCGACCGCCGCTTTCTCATCCGCTTTGCGATGCCAATTATCGATTGCCTGCTGCATCGTAGGCTGATCTTGCGGCACAAAATCCATCACGGTCGTCGTCCCGCCGAATGCTGCCGCCTTGTGCCCTGTGTAGTGATCATCGGAGGAAACCGTATCGAACATCGGCAGGTCGAGATGCGTGTGTGGGTCGACCCCTCCGGGAAAAACGAGCTTTCCCTCCGCGTCGATGATTTCAGCATCATCTGCGGCGATGTTTTCCCCAATTGCTGCGATCCGCTCATCGCGGATGAGCAAATCCGCTCGAATTACTTCACTGGCGGTGACCAGCGTTCCAGACTGAATGATTATCGCCGTCATTCCTCTTCCTCACTGTTCCTGATGGGATGATTCAAGGTTTCTGACATCCCAATTGAGCTGCTCTAATCTCCATTATCATCTTGCACCGTTGATACGGAGAAACCACCATCATTTTCCGATCGCTCGCGGATGAGCTTCCACAAACGATCACGCTCATCGGATGAGGGAACTCGCAAATCACGAACATCGTTCGCCTGCGTCAAGCGCTCGCCGGTCGTATAAAGGAACGTAAAACGACGCCATTTTTTCGCCGGTATAGGTCTGGGCAGTTCGAGCAGTGGATCCAATAGTATTTTGAAGTATGGTTCATCCGCTCTGGGATGATCGCTTTCTTCTCGTAGAAGTTCCCCTCTCGTCAACAACTCATGCCCCATGACCTTGGCAATATACCTCACAGACCATCTCTCCTCGCCGAAAGCTGAGGCGAGAAAGAAGGCGATCCAATCGACACGAACGGTTTTCGGTGCGGTTTGAACCGGAATTCGTTACCAGCCCAGGACCCTGGCAATCTCTAGATCACGCGGGTCCTTCATTACCGCTACCAGGATGAGATCTTCCGGATAGATTTCCTCCATCACGCCCAATTTTTATAAGGAAACGGACCGTCTTCAAGATAGCAAGAAAATGTCACGACCATTCGTTCTTGAGAATAAAACAGGCGGATATTCAACACTCCGTTCTGACGATGGAAAGGGACATCCGCCTTTCTTCTCAACAAGGTTCCCCTTTGAACAAGCGTCTTTATATCAAACCCACA
>CAYLOO010000176.1:0-3596 GCA_964385355.1 uncultured Anaerolineaceae bacterium | reverse complement strand
GATACCGATGATGATGGCGTGATGGATGGGGATGAAGACCTCGATCTTGACGGTGTCACCAATATTATGGAGCAAGACCTCGGGACGGATCCGATGAAGCTTGATTCGGATGGTGATGGCATAAGTGATATGGCTTTGGTCTTGGGGGAGAACATGGGCTCAATTACCGGTGACTCAGATGGGGATGGCTTGAGCGATGAGAGCGAAGCGCGTATGGGAACCGACCTGCTCCATGTTGACAGCGATCGCGATGGGATCCCCGATGGGCAGGAATACCACCTGCAGATCATAGCAATGGATGATATTGGACTTTCAATCGACATCCTGGGGATGGGAGATCATACTCAGTCGATCGCCGTAGATCCTATGGTCGGCGCGCCTGGTTTCGCCGGGAACTTTGGGCAGGTCGGTGATTTCATGATCATCTCGACCGAACTGCCGTTTCAACTTGCGACTATTCACATGACCTACGATGAGACCCTTGTCCCCGCCGGCGATGAACTTAATCTGAGATTGTTCCTCTACGATGAAGAGCTTGGGCAGATGGTGATGCTCGAAAGCCCCTCCGTCGATATGGAGGCCAATCAGATTCGTGGCGGGACCACTCAACTCGGCCCCATCGGCGTGCTTTACCTGCCGATTTGGCTGGCGGTGAATCCGCAGCAGTAATTTTCTGGAATAGATTGGCTCCCATCTTTCACCAACAAGCACACTTGCTAACTTCCGAGAATCCCAAGTAGAGATTGCGCCCTCCAGATTTTGTATTCCGATGGTGGTTTGGGGCGATATCTCTATATGCTCTCACGAACCGCGAAGGATTGTTAGACATGAGTGGGGGGGAGTCCAAATCGACACGCTCCCTAAAGTTCGCGTAGCTTTCGGTACCGGCGACTCGTTCCGTGCGATTTGTCGGTTGATACTTTATTGACGAAGAGGGGAAATGTCAGGTTGCCAGGTCTTTTCCTAGACGACGGTTCAATAAACGATATTGGGATAAGAAAAGATGGGGCAAGCATGATAAGCCCCATCTTTTACGCGTTTGCGGCTTGCTGAGACCAAGGCTTTATCGATGGTGTTCGATAGTGGCCACTACTTCTGGAAGGTCGATCTCCAGACGACGTAGGTTCTCTAAAGTGGGGATTCCGCGTTCATTCCACCCCCGGCGCTTGTATACCGCGTCGACTAATTTCTCATATTGTTCTTCACGGTACTTACGGATGCGGGCTACTTTCTGAACCGTCGTCAAGCCCTGCGGATCGATCCCAACCTGCTCTTGCAATTGTTTATCGTAGCGTTCCGTGCGTGATTCGTATTCATCAACGGTCACAGGACCCATAGCTCGGTAGGGAGGGTAATCGTGGTCGCGCGTTCCAAAGCCCATCTTCAAATTGAAGACTCGCTGGAAGTTATAAACCCTCTCGGATTGCAAGACCAAACCCTCCGGGGTTATGGGGTTCCCTGTAATACCCTCGTAAAGCCATGTGTAGTTCTCCACGTGCTCCGGGACCTTCGCGGGTTCGTCAGTTTTATCATTATCCGCAGGCAGGATGTCATTCCATGGGAGTTTGCATAGGCCATGCAAGCTGAACCATGTGCGCCACATGGGGAAGTAGTGCAAAGCTTCCGCTTTGTCTTCGAAGGTCGGGAGCTGATTATTCACCTGGTCCATAAAGATGAGCCAGGCTTCGTCATGCTGTGCACCCTTGAGCGCCATTGAGTAGCCGCCCTGTTGGGCGAGGGACTCCTTCGTGACGTACTCGGAGAACTCGAGACCTTTGCTCTCCATCCCAATGTCCTGTAAGAAATCAGGGTCAGCGCCGAAGTTCTCGATGAACTGCTGCTTCATGACACGCACGCCTTGCCCGATCGAGGCGCCAAAGCCCTCACCGCGCGCCATCTCGTGGATAATCCCAAGCGCAGCTTCGGCATTGCCCCAGGTAAGTTCAAGCCCTCCCGTGTGCTCGCTAGTCAGGATTCCCTCCTGATAACACTCCATGGCGAAGGCTATGGAATTTGCCAGGCTGATCGTGTCGATGCCATACGTGTCGCAGTAGAAGTTCATTTCTATGATTGCCAGGGGATCGAAGACCCCGATGTTAGACCCCAGTCCGGCAACGGTTTCATACTCGGGTCCGTCCACCATGACGGAGTCTCCCGAGTACGGGCCCGTGCGAAGACGGAAATGGTCGACAGCGTGGGAGCAGGCAAGCGTGCACCCAACCCAGCATCCATCAGGCAGACCCTGGGTGAAGGCGTTCTTCCAGACCGTAGAATCAATTTTCTTGGCTTCAGGATGAGCTCCGAATTGGTAATTGTGTACGGGGAGCAGGTCAAAGTGGTCCATGATTTCCACAAGAAACGGCGTGCCAACCTTACGCATTTGATTTTGCGAGTCATCGAGTTCGGAGATCTCCTTATTAATCCGCCGGCCCGCCTTCCGAACCGTGGCATAGTCGGCCGGGTTATTGCTATCACCTTTCAGGTTGCTGAAACGAACCACGATTGCCTTCAGATGCTTGTCACGAAAGACCCGCCCGGTACCGCCGCGTCCAGCCTGTTTGACCCTGGCGGCGCCTCGGCGAGTGTCATACCAGCTGAAGTTCAGGCTGGAATAGAGGACATGGTCTGCCGCCTGCCCAGCCGAAACCACGGAGATGCTGCGTTTATCACGCTCATCCTCCGCGTACATCTCCGTCATCTGCTCGGCTAACTTGTGAGTATCGAGATCCTCCAGGGGGGCTTCCTCTATTGTCACCCGGCCGTCATCGCCGTTGATCAAGACGATAACATCTCGTTCGGCTTTACCCTGAATCTCAAGCGCGTCCCATCCGGAGAATTTCAGGTAGGGTCCAAAATAGCCACCGGCGTTGCTGTCGATGATGGAATGGGTAAGCGGGGAGATGGTAACAACTGTAGATTTTCCTAGACCAGGGTAGGATGTGGTTCCGCCGATCGGTCCTCCGGCGATAACCAACTCGTTCTGCGGGTCATCCCACCGAGTGTCGCCGTCAACTGCGTTCCACAACCTCCATATGGCAAAGCCGCGTCCGCCTGTGAAGAGCTGCTTCATTTGATCGGTAACGGGCTTCTCGGCGATGGTGTTCTCAGAGAGATTGATATATAGGGTGCGATTAGCGTAGCCGCGCTCTACGGGTCGTTTCTCGTAGGAATATTCTGCGAGCAATTTGTGTGCTGCTTCCATTTTAGCAAGGGTCACATCCGATTTCATCGGTGCCTCCATTAATTAAAATCCCTTACGTGATCTGTTGCACTTTATATTTTAACAGTTATTCTGCGATGGAACATCTTGGCTTGATATGATTTTAATCCCTTGCTGTGAGGTTCATCCCTTAACTTAAGATCGTTTAAATGCAAACAGTCTATTCAAAGCCAATGGCCACATGGATAGGTGCAATGACTTAGTTCCTGTTCAGGGTATAACGCGGGGTTGACTTTGCCGTCAACCCAGTGCTGAATTTTTCGCTGAAAAGAATTCCTGCAATAATTAAGCTTAAGGACTTAACAAGAACCGTATTAAGTAAAAGACATTAATTATGGCATGATTAATGCCAGGAGCTTAATACCAAATGGGTGAG
>CAYLOO010000175.1:0-3634 GCA_964385355.1 uncultured Anaerolineaceae bacterium | reverse complement strand
AGTTCTAGTCCCGCCGACTTCATATCATCCTACAGAAAGGAGGTAATTCGTATGACTGGTTTTCGAATGGCAGGAATTTTGAAATCTCGTCGCCGCTTACAATCTGAATTGCGGAACATGTTCTCCAGTTTTTCAATGCTCCCCTGATAGTCATCCCGCTGCTCGCTGGATCATAGCCCCGCGACTTCAGGAATATTCTTGTTTGGGATAATCCCATCCCAAAGGTAATAGGACACTTATCGGTGATGGTGTGTATCAGCCTCGCCCGCTTTGGAATCCTTAGGCGGGCGGGGCTGATTATCGATAATTATGTTCCTGGAGGCGTCAACCATGGCTTCGCCACTTCTCCTATTGCTTATGATCTTAGTTTTCCTTCTCAATCTTGTTTGGCCAATTTGGGTTCACACGCCTTGGTAAGCTGTGGATAAGTACCAACCCACATCGTTAGATTAATACCTA
This sequence comes from uncultured Anaerolineaceae bacterium, assembly GCA_964385355.1. Classification (GTDB taxonomy): domain Bacteria; phylum Chloroflexota; class Anaerolineae; order Anaerolineales; family E44-bin32; genus E44-bin32. Next base: position 3,175 of record CAYLOO010000175.1, on the reverse strand, counting down.
ATAAAGAAAACAACCGAGTATCGATCGCATCAGCCGGGCCATGCTCCCGTCTAATTGCGCGTCGGCCCATAGTAGGAGGAGCCCCATGTTCGTATACCTGATCTTTGCTGTTGTGTTGACCGCTTTCCTTACAGCGGTCGTAGGTCCGTCGCTCATAGCCATTTATCGATGGCGGTTTGGTGGGGGAAAGTTGTTGAACGACCGTCTGGGTGATGGAAGAACGCTTCCTTTCCGTGAGCGCCGCTAGCTATCAAACTGTGCTGCACCCATAGAAGAGATGAAAAATGTCTGTTTAAAATAAAAAACCAATATGTCCAGGGTGCTTTCCTCTCTAAGCTTGAAATTGTTAGTCCCCAACTATGCGAACGGATCCTGTCGGCCGCATCCATCGGGAGTCACTCAATTCGAGAGGCCTACATCCACCGATATTCCATTTCAAATGCCGAGTTCGCAACCGCCTGCGAGATGGTTGAAAATTTCGGATTGGAGGTTCACCTGCAACCTCATAAGATAGAAGCCCAGGTGAGCAAAATGGATTCAAGAGTCGTTTCGTGAATCAGATCCCACATTACATTATTCTGAGTGGAGAATAATGGAAGCAGGTTTAAAGATGCAATCACCAATATCATAGTCGCGGCCCCCCTCTTTCGCGTGGGGAGCTTCAGATGCAAGAAGACCATCCAATACAACCAATACGGCCAGTGACAACCCGGGAGTTGTGTGATAAACTTCAGGTAGAAAATCGATGATTCCCGAGTTCAATACCCGCGGCTCTCTTCCACCAGAGGTTTACGAAACGATGACGGTAGAGATTGAAGAATGGCACGCTTTCAATGGACACCGCCGCCAACTTGTTGATAGATTGAATTAGGCATTGGGGAACCTCAAGGCCGCTGGTTTGCGATAGGTACGGACCAACAGGAGCTTTTCCACTCGCGAGGCAGAGCACGGACGAAGTCGATGGTTGCTGGGGCTCGATAGGCGTCGACCCAAATCAGTTCGATCGGCATCACCATGAGTTTGATGACGCGGAGGCCTCGATGAAGAAGAAGTATGGTGTTGATTTCTTCCCAAACATCGTAGAGGGGGCGAGCGGCGAGAACTTCTACAAGTTCTTTCAGACGACCGCGACCATACTCAAAGAGGAATCCTCCTGCTGAATCTCGGGAGGTGAAAGATGATAAAAATCAAAAACAACTTCCAGTTGGCGGCATCGAGAAAATGGCTCGCGCAATTCGAGAAATCTCTCGAGGGCGCAAAACAGAATTCCAGAAACATCCACCCCCGCATCCACCAAGCTCAAGTTGATGGAATCCTCTCGCAGATCAATGATCTGAAACGCGAGATTGATGAGTATGAGTCCCTCCGGGACGCCCAGCCGGGGGAGGTTATCGTCGAATCGCTCGAAGATCTACCTGATGCATTGATCCGGGTACGCATCGCCCGGCACTTCACCCAGGAGCTTCTGGCGGAGAAGCTCGGGGTCAGGCCCCAGCAGGTACAGAAATGGGAGGCCGGAGCCTACCAGCGCGCCAGCTATGCCAGTATCCTGAAGGTCGCAAGGGCCCTTGGCATTGAAATGGAAGGGACCACGCTATGAAAAGAGGAATCTCGACCAGCCGGAAAGCTGAGTCACCAGAAGCGAAGGCCCGCTGGTTTCAATCCCTGTCTGTATCGGAGAGGATGGAGCTATTGAGCGCCTACGCTGACCTTATCCTCGAGAACAGGACGCCCATTAAGGAGGAGCGAAATGCTCAACCGACTGCAAGGAGTATTCTCGTCCTTAGAAAAAAATGAAGTTCGATATGTGGTGATTGGGGGAATTGCCGCGGTCCTTTACGGGGTCCCACGGGCTACGCTTGATCTCGATATTCTGATCGAGGCTACAGCGGAGAACGCAGCTCGACTCCTGAAGTCCTTTGAAGAAGCCGGTCTTGGCACGGTATCGCTCACAACGGCAAATAATCTTCTGGATCATGAGATCGTCGTCTTTGAGGATTGGGTCCGCATTGATGTTCAGACGCGAACGCCTGGCATTCAGTTCGATCAAGCTTGGGAGAATCGTGAGGTGATGGAGTATCAGGGTCAGAAATTCTATGTCGCTTCCCGCAAGGATCTTATTGCATCCAAGCGAGCCTCCGGCCGTGATGTCGATCTGGAGGACGTGCACCTGCTGGAGCTGGATGACGACCAGGCCAACGAGTAGTCAGCTCTCACCCCAAGAAGTACAATTCAGCTTCTTTTGTTTTTCCCAAGATGTATCGATAACCGTGACGATGGCAGTATAGGAAAACCGCATGCCGGAGTTATAGTCCGTTAGGCGACTCCCCTCCAACTTATGATGGCCAGTACCCTGTCGTGCTGGCCATTCTTGCATTGGAGGAAACAATGACCGAGATGAGGGCACCCCCCCGCCTTTTGGGCAATGGGAGTGTGAGCAATCTAAAGCATTAAGGGAAGTGGTTATTTTTATTTGATACCTTAGTGAAGGTACAGTCTGCGCCCTGGTTTATCCAGGGCAATTTCATTTCAGGAGGATGAACATGAAAAGAATTGAAGTCAACAACAAAGTACTTGTTCTGATAAAGGATTTGGACAATGTAAGTGGGGCTCAACCCGAGCGACTATTGGCGCGCGAGCGTGTGGCGGTACTCCATGCAGCACCTCTAGAAGCAAAAGCGATAGATGTGGATTCGTTCCTTGAACAGATCCGCCAACTGGGACAAGAGATAAAATCACAATTGGTGGCTATGGATGAAGAAGTTGATCTCGCCCTCACGGCGCTGCTATCGGGCGACACAGTTTTCTTCCTAAGTCTGCCCGGTGCGGCCAAGTCGACTCTCGCTCGATTAATAGCCAAGGGGGTGGGGGGCAAATTCTTCCGCCGCAACCTCACCCCGGACACCAGCCAGAACGACTTATTCGGTCCGCTCGATCCGGCCAAGGTGCAGCACGGAGTTTGGGCTCGCAAATTATCCGGTGTCGCCACAGCTTCGATTGTTTGTGCTGATGAAGTGTTCAAAGGATCAGGACCCGTTCAGCAGATGCTGCTTGATGCATTCGAGGAGCATGTACTGTATGAACCGGACGCTATTCACCACCTGCCCATGCTTTTAGGTATTACAGCCAGCAACGAGCTTACCAACGATCGGATCGAAAACGCATTCTGGGATAG
>CAYLOO010000174.1:0-3641 GCA_964385355.1 uncultured Anaerolineaceae bacterium | reverse complement strand
CTCATCTTGGCTTGCCCATCCGTGCCGACTAACGTTGGAACGTTCCCGATCATCACGTCCGGGATGGGAAATACCTCACCATAGAGATTATTGAAGCGTCGTGCGATCTCCCGTGAGACCTCGACATGCGCTTCGTTATCCTTCCCCACCGGCACGAGATTGGCACGTGGGAGCAGGATATCCGCTGCCTGCAAGATGGGATACCCAAGCAACCCAAAGGGCATGCGCTCAAGATTCGCAGCCTGCGCCATCTCCTTTAAGCTTGGAACGCGTTCCATTCTCGGGACGGTCACAAGCATCTCGAAGATTAGATTCAACTCATAGGTTTCGCGCACTGCCGACTGGAGAAAGATTGTGCTCTCTTCTGGATCGATACCCACAGACAGGTAATCCAGCATCATCTGCTTGATGTTCTCCTTGATCTGCCCAATCGATTCCTTCTCTGGCCGGGTTGTTAATGTGTGCAGATCGGCGAGGATGAAAAAGCACTCATACTCATCCTGCAGTCGAATCCTATTCTCAAGCGTGCCAACATAGTGCCCGAGGTGCATCTGTCCTGTTGGGCGGTCCCCTGTAAGAAGCCTCTTCTTCGTCATTTTCTCTCCTTCTTCCTTCCCCGGTTTAATAATCTCGGCAGTTCTTTTTGCGTCCCATTTAAATAAAGAAACTCGTCCCGATTGGGGACGAGCGCTGAATAGCCCGCGGTGCCACCCCGCTTAGAGCAACTGAACCGTGAAAACCAAGTTCGATTAACTGCTCTCGCTTAAGGCAACCTCCAGTACACATGTTTAAGGCTGCCGGCCTCGATAACGGAGGCCAATCCGGTTTGGACTACTGGGATCTCGCCTGATTCCTGGCGTTGACTGTTCGCCCAACAGCTCCAAGGTCCATTCATCCATTGTCGTCCGCGCGGGTTTCTCAGCATCCCCGCTCTCTGTGGCGACGGTACAATGATTACTCGTCCTCTTCTTCGCTTTTCTCTATTCTATTGAGATCCAGTATATGCCGAGGCTCATCGTGCGTCAATACCTCGCATTCACTAATCCATCTGCTAGCGGATATGAGGGCTGAATCTGTCGATAATCCGCTTCTTCGGTACAAAACCCGTTAATCGCTCAACCGGTACGCCTTCTTTAAACAAGATCAGCGTCGGAACACCCATAACCCCATATTTCATCGCACTGTCAACGTTCGTATCAATGTCAACCTTACCGACTGTTACACTCTCTCGCCACTCCTCAGCTAGTTCCTCTACGATTGGATCTAACTGCTTGCAGGGATGACACCATTCCGCACCGAAGTCCACCAGGACCAGCCCACTGGACTTGACAACTTCCGTTTCGAACGTCGTATCACTTAGTTCTACAATTTGCGCCATTTTTCAGATCACTTCCTTATCGAGATATGGTGCCGATACTATCGAGGCGTACTTGAAAAGTCAATCCCCCGGAAAGAATCTACCACTCCCTCCATAGACAACTCTGACAGCCTGGCTCTTACCTCAGGCGCACACAAACCGACAATTCTCTATGCGTGTTTGAAAAAAAGGACTTCAGTGCTACCCCGGTTTTCTTGACGGTCTGGCTGCGGCTATGGTATCATCAAAAATGCTTATTTAGCACTCTCGTAACGAGAGTGCTAACATTATGAGGGAAACAGTGTCACCAATTACGGCTCGCCAAAAGACTATTCTCGCGCTCATCGTACGAGAATACACCGAAACCGCCCAACCCGTTGGTTCTAAGCGCCTTACTGACCGCTACAGCCTGGGTGTGAGTTCGGCGACCGTTCGGAACGAGATGGCCACACTGACCGACTCAGGCTATCTCCGGCAACCCTACACTTCTGCCGGCCGGATCCCAACGGAAGTTGGTTATCGTTACTTCGTCCGTCGATTGCTCGGTGAGACCGAGCTTCCAATGGCTGAAAAACGCCTGATCAGCCACCAATTCCACCAGGTGCCGATTGATATGGATGAGTGGTTACGTCTTTCGGCCTCCATCCTGGCTCAACATTCTAGCGTCGCATCACTCGTTACTACACCGCGACCCGAACGAGCTTTATTCAAACACCTCGAGTTGATCTCCATCAAAGATCGCCAGGTGCTTCTGGTGCTTGTCCTGCAAGGGGGCGATGTGCGCCAGCAGATGCTCACATTATCTGATATTTGGGATCAAACCAAGCTCGCCATGACAGCCGCTGAGATCACCAAGCTGTGCGCTGGCATGGATGCTCAAGACATCCAGCTGCAGTCGGAACGAAAATCCGACCTTCTGCAGGATATCTCTCGCCTGGTCGCAGAAATGATGGCCCTCGCCGACGAAGTCTGGACCGGGGAGATCTACCGTGATGGTCTCACCAACGTCCTTGCACAACCAGAGTTCGCCGGTTCCGAGAGTGCACGGCCCGCGTTGCGCCTGCTCGAAGAACGCGGCTTTCTAGACGAGGTCCTCGCACACGTCCTCAGCCCCAACATCAACGGCGTGCAAGTTATGATCGGCGGTGAAGGTGGATGGGAGGAGTTGAGAGACTGTTCAATGGTGCTGACGCGCTATGGCGCGCCCGACTTCGCCGTTGGTGCTCTCGGCGTTTTAGGGCCCACACGGATGGCTTATGGTCGAACGATCTCAACGGTTCGCTATGTCGCCGGATTATTGAGCGAGTTGGTGATCGAGACCTTTGCCGAGTGAATTTCCCAACCGCAATTCTGACCAGGTATGGTGGAATGTTGTCCCATAAGGAGAAAACCCCAAAAATGAAAAATAACAAATCAACCAACAAAGCGCAGGCTGCTGAAGAAATAGAGAACTCAGAACTCAACGATCATTTACAGTCGGATAAGGTCATTGATGCAGATATGCGTGAGATAGATGACCCCATTGATACTTCTGGAGCTTCAGAGGAAGAATCCTTAGAAGAACAGGTTAAACGCCTTCAAACTGAAGCCGAGGAATACCTGGATGGATGGCAGCGAGCCCGCGCGGAATTTGCCAACTTCAAGAAACGCACCCAGCGCGAGAACGAACATGCCAGAGAGCGGATCGCCGGAGAAATTATCACCCATTTCCTCGGAGTGAACGATGATATCGAACGTGCGCTATCGAGAACTCCTGAAACGGATGATTTCCAGGAATGGACATTAGGGATTGAGTTAATCCACCAGAAAATTCAAGCATTATTGGATGCGGAAGGCGTCAAGCTCATCGAAGCTGAAGGCGAGCGCTTTGATCCAACCCTGCACGAGGCTGTTTCGTTTGAGGAAAGCGACGATCACGAAGAAGGAGTTATCATCGATATTACACAACCAGGATACAAGATGGGCGAGCGTGTGCTTCGTCCCGCGATGGTACGAGTCGCCAAATAGGAGGTGTCCGTAATGGGAAGAATAATTGGAATTGATCTCGGAACAACCAATTCTGTAGTTGCAATCATTGAGGGAGGAGACCCTACGGTCATCCCCTCGTCCGAGGGAAGCCGGCTGATCCCATCGGTTGTGTCTCAGAATCCAACAACCGGAGAACGCATGGTCGGCCAGGTAGCCCGGCGACAGGCAATTGTAAATCCAGAAAATACAATCTTTTCTATTAAGCGCTTCATGGGGCGCAAATTCTCCGATGGAGAAGTTGAGCACGGTCTGCAAT
>CAYLOO010000173.1:0-3721 GCA_964385355.1 uncultured Anaerolineaceae bacterium | reverse complement strand
CCGGTTTCGAATTTACGCGTGTGCTTGCAAACACGGAACTGGGAGCGACCAATCTGGAAGGCTACCTCTTTTGGGATCAAATGGGCGGAGAGTCACTCTACATCTTGTGGTCCGCTGACGGGTCTTACCAGACGATTACGCTCCCACCAGGTGTTACTTCCGTCGTGGATAAGTTAAACAATCCGGTAACATACGGTGCCACGCTTGGGATTGACGAGCAGCCGGTCTTGATCTCCCAGGATGTCACCTTCCAGTACCTGTATTTACCGGTGATTTCGCGATAACCCAAGCGATAGTACAATGCCCCTGTGAGAGTACGGTCGATCAAGCTCATCGCCATCTTGCTCCTCGCAGGGGCTTTACGCGTCCTGACTGGGTTCCTGGTCCAGAGCGCTCATGTATCCTGAAACTACGAGTACGAGATCATCGCACAGAACCTCGCCTAGGGTTGCGGCCACGGCTACGATTTTTTTATAGTCTATCCGCGACCTGGCCTTTGTCTTTCCAACCTCCACCCTATCCGATTTTCCTGCCGCCAACACAGGTCCTGATCTTGCCGCTCAGCATCGTTCTGTTCTAAGGGTTGCCACGCGCCTTCGGGGGGTCGGAGGGGCACGAGATAGTGGTGGCTCTCATGATGAGAGTCTTACCGGCCATTGATACTGTATGGCTTGATCCCCAGTCCGTTCACGCTCGAGGGGGGCCTCCTCCTGGCTAAAGTCTTTTTCACCATTCAGTCACAACGGATCGATTAACCCTGCCTGGTCATTCGCCGCAAAAGCCGTTTACGCGCTGGCAGGTCTAACGTACGCGCCCCTGGGTGCTTGTTATCCCTGTTGCACTGCTCTGGAGCTACTGGTAGTGCAGCTAGGCCCGGTAAGCAATGCTGAACCTCAGCAATCCTGCTCGGCTGTGCCGCGCTCCGCGCCGGCTCGATTCGCCTCTGCTATCCGACAGTAAAATCGCCTCCGTGACGCTGAAGAGCTGTCTCTAGATCTCAACTCCCTCAACATAGTAGATCGTCTTCCGCCTTGAAGCCAGCGACCAACCTCTCGGCCCTGATTCCACGCACCCGACCCTTTTACTTGCCTTTGAGCCCCTCGATAAAGATCGGAGTTCAGAGCCGCTTTGAGAGTGTGTAGGGAAGCATTCTTGCGCTCGACGGCCCAAACAAGAGCAGTCCCTCCAAGTCCATAGAGCAACGAGGCTACGCGATTTGAGGGAACGTTCGCTATTGCAAGCGCCAGCAAATGCCCAAACTTATACAAGAAGAGGTCTATTCCACGCCATCCGGGTATCCAGCTTATAGGGATTGGCAATAGGAAACGAGGACGGCTTACATGTGCTCATTATACAAGTACCTAGTCGATGAGGAGCAGCTCAATGAAGAATAATCAAGGGATCTTATCTCCTAGCAACAAGTCAACTGCTCAGTATCTCACATGGTTTATCGTGGTGATCGTTCCAATCTGCACTTTACTCATCAGCATTAGGTTGGGAAATTACGCAGTTGACGATGCCCATATAACCTATCGACATGCCCGAAATCTCACTCGCGGCCTCGGTTTTTCATTAAACCCACACGATCAAGTGCTGAGTACGACATCGCCGCTCCATGGGCTTTTGTTAGTTGCTATTTCAAGCCTCGGGATTGGTAATTATTCCCACCTTGCGGTCTTGATCAGCGCAATCTCCATGCTCCTTCTGGAACTTACTGTCTTTGTTCTCATCCATAGTGAAGAATCAATCCCCTTCAATCAATGGGCCGGATTGACAGGTTTATTATTTAGTTCTTCTCAACACTGATTTTACAGATTCTATCCTTTGGAAACCATCCTTGCCTTAGCTCTCAAATCGATTGCAGCAGTCGCCATTGCTCCTCCCGCCAGTAGAAGAATAACTAGAGATGTCAGCCTTACAAGTGCTGGGCTTCGAAAGATTTTCATGACCTTATAAACTCCCCTGTAGCTTGCTGCTGTGCTTCTTCGACCCGTACGGTTTTTGGGATGAATGTTTTGAACGCACGCTCTCCATACCACTCCTTAAGAAGGAGTGTGAATAACCTTGGCGACATTTGTAAGATCGTATGATAAATTCCGTTGCTGATCTATAGAATTCCTTAGAGAGTTGCGTTGATGACATTAATGAAAGGCAAACGAGGAGAGAAATGAACTTCGTTGGTGTGGATTTCAATACGAATATCATAACCGATCCCCCGGGAACGACCTCTACAGCGACTCGCGGATTCGAATTTTCTGCCGCATGATCACAATCCTTCAGAGGCAGGTCAAACCTAAAACACGTGAACCCTTTCTCCTAACAGCTATCATCGTTTTCTGAGACATAATTTTGGTTTGTTCTGAGGGCATCTACACCGATTATTATTAATAACAGTATGATGAAACGAGTATTCCCTTATTATTGTAAAGGTATCCACAGTCCCCGCTATTACTCCAAATTGCTGAGCCTCTTCCAAAATTAAAACCACAATACTCTGGGTGATTCTCGTTTGTATAAACCCAACATGATTCACCTACAGCTAGAGTGTAACTTGGGAAGTAGAAATCCAGTCCAGGGGCTCCAGCATTCAAGCGCCATCCTGACAAATTTACATCAACAGAACCCTGGTTTGTGATTTGAGCGTACTCATCGTCTTCGGTAAACGGTCCGACTCCGTTATAGAAAATGTAGGTGATATTAACCAGAGGATCAGGCGGGTCTGTGGGTGTGGGCTCAGGTGTGTCTGTAGGTGTAGTTGCGAGTTCGAGTCCCGCCGGGGGCGCCTTTATATGGGAGAATTCAGACTGATGCCTGTGCTGGCTGCATAGATCATCCACCAAGTTTCATGGATGTCGAAACTGTCCAGTTAGAGGTAGACCTTTTCCCAGCAACGAACATGCTGGCCAGAGGCCGAACTCACGGTGAAACCAGTCGTCAACAAACCGCGTTTTTAGCCATCTGAGGATCTGAACCATGCCGTCGAGCGTAATCAGGACGGCTTCGTTTTGGGGCACGCTTCCGCAGCCCATCTCCAGCGGCGATTTGTTTGAGAAGCATTTCCCGCAGCAGTGTTCGTCTTAATTCACAGTGGACACCATGTTCTAGATGGCCTTCAGGACCAGGGGAATAAGTTCGGGGTAGGCAGCCCCCGGCGCACGTCCAGTAACAAAAGCAATCGCGGCATGAGGCGCGCCGTTCAACGATTTTTTGTCTGAGACGCAAACGCGCTTCTTCGTTGATCTCTACGCCCTCGGGGGTAATCCGCCCAATGGTGAGCAGCTCGGCCAGTGGGTGACTGTCGTTAACCACCTCGAAACAAGCAACCAGGTTGTTTTGGGGTGTGACAATGAGCGAGTTGAAAGGCGAGCCGCATGGTACCGGGGTAATCTTGTCCACTTCCGAGCCAACGCAATGAAGCTTGCGGCCATATTGATCGGCTAGTCTCTGGGCGGCAAAGAAGGCCTCCAGAAATTGCGCCCCTTCTTCCAGTTTGTATTGATAGCCCCCCCCACGCAGAGTGCTGAAAGCTGCCTCTACTTGCATCCGTTGACAATATGTATTCTCGCAAAGAAAGCGAACGTCTTCAACCAAGCGGTCAAATGGGGGCATAGCTGTCAGGCGCAGTCTGTAGGGACGATGATTCGCTTCTAACTCCCGCAGGGTTTGCATCACCCAGCGGCTTGACCCTTTGCCGGAGGCCATCGGACGTTGGGTATCCTGC
>CAYLOO010000172.1:0-3724 GCA_964385355.1 uncultured Anaerolineaceae bacterium | reverse complement strand
AAATCGCCCTTGGCTCAACCTTTGAAGCTCTTTTGCATCACAGGCTTGCCTGCCAGGCCAACTGAGAACTGGACCAGAAAGATCGTGAAGGGAATCAGCGACCTATTAAACGCCATATACAAGAAATCAATCAGAGTTGGGTTCTCGCGAAATGAACTTATGTAATACAAAGTGACAACGACTACAAAAACGAAAACAGCGCTCAATCCGATGGCCAGAAGCTCGACATCACTTTGAAAATCAAATCGCTTCCAGCGCATTATTACCAGCGCCATGCACACAGGGAAGATCAAACCCCAAACCCCCGGGTCCAGCGCATAGCGAATAAAATACTTTCCAATTTGAAAGAATCCCAACGGATTGAAGTATCCCCTTCGAAAACTTTCCATAGCCGAGATTGCCGCACTAGCCAGGTGGCTATCCCCCACAGATCCGTAGCTGATGGAAAACGTGAACCATAGACTTGTGATGATCCCCAAGGGGAGGATCCAAGCAATGAGATGAACGGCTCCTCTCTTTGCGATCCGAAACGAGACCATAATAGCCGCCATGGAAGTGAGCACGTAAAGGATCCCCTCGGCGCGTGACCATGACGCCAACCCGAACAATATTGAACCAAGAAATTGCTGTTGCCGCGATCCCGAAGAAATCCCCTTCAAGCTTATTAGAACACCCGCGGCCAGGTAGAACGTGAAGGGCAAATTGACATACCCAATCGTCCCTTGTTCAAAAAGAAAAGGCGCGGTAGCCAGGAGAAGCCCACCAAGCAGGGTGAATTCATAGCGAATCTTCCAGGAGCGCCAATAGGAAACACACAAAAGGATTAACGATGCGAAATATAGCGGATAGATTAGTTTAGAAGCGGGCAACGCATCGTATGAAATGTACCGGAAGTTTGCTATCTGCAATGGGATATTCAGTGGATAAGCCATTCCGAGAGCTCCCCACTCTTTCGCCGCGAAAACCGATCCCTCAAACGCAATGCCATACCCCTTCGAACCCCAAATAGCCATGGCATCCCATGTGGAAAAAGATCGCATCACGGATAACCAACCTGAGAGCAGGAATACTCCCACAAGGATCCCGCCTAGCAACCAGGATAGAATACGAGGTTTGCGAACAACATCTTCCTGATTCGCATCCTCTCCGATGGATTCAACCGGTCGAATCCGAACCAGAACATTGAGCATGAAAAAAATGATAATAAGAATTGCCAGAATACCGAAGGCGTTTATACCAAAAATGGCAACACCCAACCACGAAAGGATAAACTGAGCGAGGGTGAGAACTCCGGCACCGACGGGGAATGCCATACACAGCGTCAAGAGTGTACTGGCGCGCTTCATGAATAATCGGACGATAAGCCCACCAAGGATCACCATCCCGCTGAGTAAAAACAAATCAGTCATCAACCACCCATCCATGAAACATCATCAACGCATCGTGAACATCTAGCGAGGGATGTATAATCCTCTTGATTCGTCGAAAGAAATGAATTCTAAATTCCCCACGGCCTCACTCGGGGGAAACCCATCGGTAGCAATCAAGTAAGTCTTCGGGCCGATATGAGAAATGACACATTCTACTGCATCGTCTTCCGATGAGCAGTTGGATAAGCGCCTCGGGCCAAGATAGAACTGCATCAAGCTCACATCACCCCAGCGATGGTCTACCGTTCGCGGAGGTAGTACAACTGTGCTTTCCAATGGCACGTTTGCAATCACGAAGTCAAGATAAGCGGCAAAATCATCACCAAACGCTAACACTGCACTACGTTCTACCATCGAAAGATCTCGAACTCCGAGGATTCGACTCCGGAGAGGGAGGATGAAAGTCGTGATCACAATACCGATTTGAATCGCAACCGCGATGGTGATGATAATAAACGAAATATGCTCTGGCTTTTTCAAATTAACTCCCCAGCCGATCCTCCAATTCACTTTCAATTCTTAGCTATTCCCAAGGTGGCCGCTAAACAATGATGCATAGAGCGAAGGCGTGCCACTTCCACCGACTTGTAGTAGATGACGAACGCTGGATCTACGGCTAAAGATAACATGCGAATCGGTTGGATGGGGCACATGCCTCCGCATCCCATGATCAGAACGCGCCCACACCCCGAAAGACGGCAAGTGGGGTCTTGAGGAGAATCTGGATATCCAGCCAGAGGGAATAGTTGTAGACATAGTACAAGTCGTCTTCTGTATTGAGATGCATTGGCTTATCGCTGCGACCATTGATTTGCCACCAGCCGGTGATCCCCTGCGGCACGGCGAAGCGCTTGCGCTGCCATGATTCATAGCGGTCGACCAGCCAGGGCATTTCCGGGCGCGGACCTACCAGGCTCATATCACCCTTAAGGACATTCATCAATTGGGGAAGTTCGTCCAGGCTATAGCGCCGCAGGAAATGGCCCACATTCGTTACCCTGGGGTCATCGGGCCGTTTGTGGAGAACCTCATCGTCTTGAAGATCCTCATTCACTTCTACCTGCCGCACCTCGGCATCGGCGACCATCGTTCGGAACTTGTACATACCGAATACGCGCCCGTTCTCACCGATTCTCTCTTGCCGGAAGATCGACGGTCCTCTAGAATCGAGCTTGATAGCTATAGCGATGAGCAGCATCGGTAGAGCGGAAAGGAGCAGAAGCAGCGAGCCGACTACAAGGTCGAATCCACGCTTAAGCAAACGCGGAAGACCTTCGATCAAAGGCTCACGAAGTCCGATGATTGGAATTCCGTTTAACACCTCGGTTTTTGCCTGCACCATTGCATAGGAGAAGTAATCGGGCACGACTTTAATGCGGATCGGCAATTTCTCCACTTCATCGATGGTCATATTAATGCGATCCAATGCCCAGACCGGAAGCGCAATCCATACTTCATCTACATGATGGGTTTCGGCGATCTCCCGTACCTCGAAGATCTTCCCCAGCACCTTAACCCCTTCGTAGGTCTCGCCTTGCTTCTCCTTATCATCATCCAAATATCCAACCAGTCTGTAACCCCAGCGATGATGCTCAATGACAACCTCGGCAACCCGCCGGCCAAGTGTCCCCGCCCCCAGAATGATAACCCTCGCCATACTTCCAGGTCTACTTTTCCCTATAAGACGATATGAAGTACGAAGGATTGCCCGATGTAAAAGGAGGAGACTTAAGGTAACGATAAAAATATAGACGAATTGAAGCCGTGATACTTCACGATAGGTCATATACAGTGCGCCAGCAGTAATGACCGTTGCTAGGAGTCCAGCCGCGATGACTCTCGATACCTCGTTATACCAGCGCAGGACCCGCTGATAGTCATAGGCTCCGCTGAGCACAAGCGAGATCGACCAGCAAAACGTGATCAATAGATAAACGGGGAAAGGGAGGGTAACTGCTGAGACGGGGAGATCCTTCCCATAAGGAAGCACCCAGCGCAGCCAGGAAGCAACCGCCAACCCGGCGGGGATGATGAGAAGGTCGGTGATAAAGAGCTGCAAGCTCAGGCGTGGTATGCGACGAGGTCCCATAATTATTCTTGTTGGGTCAATGAAACGATCACCCTGCTAAGAATAGCAGGTCAATCCATTATAGACAACGGGGGAATGTGAACGATGAAAATGTCCCACCGAGATCCACTTCGGCATCATTCGATCGGAAATTTTTTATACCGAGTAATTGGAGCAGCACGAGCCATACGAAGCGTGGATATTGTCGGTACCTCGGCCAGAGCCT
>CAYLOO010000171.1:0-3731 GCA_964385355.1 uncultured Anaerolineaceae bacterium | reverse complement strand
ATAAAAGCTGTCGGCAAAGGATGGAATTTTACGGGAACTGAGCGGTGATTGTGACGATGTATGCGTGGCCGGGGCCGATCCACATATCGCTCCCTAACCTCCCGCAGGTTTTGAACCTGCGGGAGGTTTAACGCGCGGACATCAAAGCGTAGGATACGCCTGTGACCGGAAGCGGAGCTTCCCGAATCGAATAAACTACAACCATCGTTAGCGAGGGAAGAATCTTGGGCGAACCTATTCTCTAGATAAAATAAGAATTGATCATTCAAGGAAAGGTCACATCGACGACGTGCCCTTGCTGAATGATCGACCGCTCACCCGCCCCAAACACACCGGTGACCAAGCCTGATTACAAAAACCGGATCAGCAGCCACACCATGGCAATAGCGACGGTGACGAGCAGCGCTGGGAATCCTTTCCTGATGAAATACGAATAGGTTATCGGATAACCCGCTGCTTCGGAGATACCGGCGGTGACCATATTCGCTGATGCGCCAATCAGAGAGCCATTCCCGCCCATCGCCGCTCCTACAGAGAGACAATAAAAGAGTACTTTACTTTCAGCTCCCGGAACCGTCGCAGTGAGAAAAGCGATAACCGGCAGCATGGCCGCGGTGAAGGGGATGTTGGCGATGATCATTGAAAGCACTGCGCTGATCCAGGTGACAGCCAGCATGGCCAGCAATAAGCTATCACCGACCATCCGACCGATAACATCCGCGATCATGCTGATTAAACCGACCTCCTGAATCCCACCGACGACGATAAACAAGGACATAAAGAACACCAGAGTCGTCCAGTCGACTGCCTCAATCATCTCCCCAATGTCTGGCTTAATCCAGATTAAAAGCACGGTTGCGCCCATCAAAGCAGTCACGGCCGGCAGCATGTGGTAATGTTCGCCAATAACGAAAAGGACGAGCATTCCAGCAAAAACGACTGCCGCTTTCCTTAACTGCTCGGGCTCTGTGATTTGACCCCGCTCGGCTAATTTCTCCATCAAGAGCGGTGAGGCGTCGTGCGCAACTGCCAGCTCGCGGCGATAAACGAGAAAGCAGTAGGCCAATAACCCGACGAAAGCCATCAGAACGCCCGGCGTCAGATTCACGAGGAAGTCGGTGAAGGAGATATCCGCATACGAACCGATCAAGATGTTGGTCGGTGTCCCGACCAGAGTGCTCACACCGATCACGTTTGAAGCCATGACCTCTGGAATGAGCAGCGCCAGCGGGTTGATACCCAGTGCCAGGGAGATCTGAACTGTGATCGGAGTCATTAAAAGCATGGTCGTCACATTATCTAGAAAAGCAGAAGCTACACCCGTGATCAACATCAGGATCGGCAGCAGAAGCCAGGTGCGTCCCCCCGAAACGCGGTAGGCGAAGAAAGCCAACCATTGGAAAATCCCGGTATTCTCGATGACTGCGATCACGATCATCATTCCCATGATCAGGAAAATCACGTTCCAGTCGATATATCGCATCGAGCTCGTGAAATCCAAAATGAAGAGACCATCAGAAAGGATGGGACCCAGATAGCTAACCCCATAAAGAATCGTAACGCCTACGAGAGCAGCAAGTGTGTTATGGATGATTCCAGTCGCAATCAGCGCCAGGACCAATATAAAAACCAGGGTCGCTACCCAGAACCCTGGGTTGATTTGACGCTGCAGCGTAACCACCTGCATTGCGATCGTCTCACCGGCATCGAGCTTCCGAATCTCGTTCGGGCTCAATCGCAGCGAATATTCTTTAAAATGCGAATGTTCGATGTGCACGGAAAGAGCGCCCGGGAACGATTCCGGGAGGATCAGAGCATATCGTCCGTTCGCCTGTGTAATGGTCTCTACTAATGGATCACTTTCATTATCTTTTAGCAGCGTGACCCTCGCGTCTACGACGGGCTGACCTTGTGAATCCTCCACGATGCCAATTATGAGCGCTACCTGGTCCGTCTCCTGAGCCTGGATGCTATCCCCTGGCATTAGTAGTCCTAGAACGGCGAAAAGAAGAAGGACAGCCAGAATGAAGCGGCGAAACGATCCATTCATCCCGCAACCTCATTTTCTAGGACGACTTGAGCGCCGCTCTCACTTTCAATACGCTCGATGAACCGCTCCAAACGATCGTTGGAAAAAACATCGTCTTCCTGCTCACCGAGGGGACGGCCCATGACGATAAAGTCCGCCTCGAGTTCCTGCGCCAACCCAACGATCTCCTCACCCACAGCTCCATGGCGGACGTCGGCCTCCGCCGATATACCTTCCGCAATCGCGGCTTCCTGCGCAGTAAGCAAAATGAACTCCCCCATCTCGTGCATTTCCTCTGAAATATTCTTGACGCGACTGCTCTCCGTGTACGTCAGGAAATCCAGATTCACTACATATAAGAAATGCAAAGCCAGGTTTTTTCCCTTGGCAAGAGCGATCGCTCGTTTAATCGTTGGCTGGCTGCTGGGCCCACCACGAATTGGACATATGACTCCAGGCATATCGTTCTCCTTGATCCTCGCTTGGGAATCCTATTCCATTGAATATAATGGAATGTTCCTGCTGCGCAATTCTATACCAAGATGTTCCAGCGTGATAACTCAAATGGTTTGAGTTGATACACTCGGGCACACTCTCTTCGAAAATCCGCTATAACTTCAGAGACTAATAACCACACCGAAATCTCCGTATCCAGGAGATCCTATGATCATGCCGGCGCCTCTGTTTTCAGGGATTGTCAGGCTATAGAGATGCCCACGATTTCGATCTGCTCTCCCTGTGTGCTTAATTGTCATGTAATTGGGATTACTGGTAGCAGTTCGTCGATATAATCGTGAGTGAATGCAGCCATCGAAATTGTTTTCCTTAAGGATTGGGCTCTCGTCATGTAACTACACGGAGGGTATTAGGTCGGAGAGATTCGATATGACAGCGAACACCAGAAATAACCAGCCCCAATCTTCATTACGAAATCTCATTGGGACATCTGTTATTGGGTTTATGGTCTTGTCCGCGTGTGCACTCACACCTCCTAGGGTGAGTTCGCAGGAAACTGAGCCAAGCCTCCAGAATCCGTCCCAAGCAGCAGCAGCGCTTCCCCCAATGTGGACACCAACCAATGCACAACTGCCTGTCTCAATCCCGACGGAATTGCTCTCCCCCGCACGGGAGACCACACAACCGCTCGACCTCGACTCGCTTGTTCCTGTGGAAATTGTGACCCCCTTGCCCCATAGCAGCGATATCGCCGGGTGGCAGCGGGTAGAGACGAAACTCGCCACCTTTTGGCTCCCTGGAAGCTATGAAATTATCGACCTGGGAGATGGATTCGGAGAACTCTTTGGCGCCTTCTTCGAGGATTTCGCCATGGGTATGGGCGAATTAGTTGGAGAGTTAAGTAGTGAACTGGGCGGTGATGGAGCGACCCCCGAACCACTCAATCTAGATGATCTTAATAGTACCTTCGAATTCGATTTCATCCTTGCCACCGACGAAGACCTCTTGACAGGCGCATTTCTGATCAGCCAGCCGCTCGAACAAGGAACCGATTTGAACACTCACCTTCACGATGCTCTGAACGGAATCGAGGGTGATTTTACACTGATCTCACTCCAAGCGATCGAGGGGGGCAAGGTTGGATTGTGTTATGAGAAAGAAACGCCCCCAACCAGGGGGGGACAGGCCGAGAAATCGGGATAGGGGGAAACCTCACGGCTCCCCCCTCCCACACCACCGGACACAC
>CAYLOO010000170.1:0-3747 GCA_964385355.1 uncultured Anaerolineaceae bacterium | reverse complement strand
AAATTGCAGCAGCAGCAAAGAGAGGAGTCAAGGTAAAGTTCCTAGGCATAGGTGATTTGAAGGATCTAAGTGAGGAGAGAGCAAAGTGGTATTCATCAAAAAATGTGGAGATAAGAATAATCAATCTTGATATATGTCCTAGGGCTTTCATAGTCGACAACAAGGAAGTCTGCCTGAGGATAGATACTGAGGAGAATTCAGAGTTCATGTCCACGGACAATCCCGCCTTGATAAACTTTGTAAAATCTTATTTTAATGTTTTGTGGCAAAACGCAAAAAAGTACAAATGATTTTTTCGTTGTTTGCTGAATTTCTCGTCAAATGACTGTAATTTGTAAATTGTCGTGGTTAGGTATATATTCTGACGTTGATAAAGAATTTAGAATGGAAAAAGATTCTGCGACCAAAAAGAAACAGGAATACCAGAATGGAGAAATGAACGAGTATGAGGACGACTTTATTTTTTATTTGATTTATCTTGATGAGGAGGATAGGAATGGGTCAGAGTGAAATTCTCCAGTTCTTGGAAAACGAGCACACCAAGGACCCTGAAAGATTTTTTACAAAGGAGGAGATTGAAAGCGGAATAAACAGAAAAATCAAATATCGCTGCCTAGAGTCGATGTTAAAATATGGAGAAATTGACAGAGATACAGTCGAAGAGACGACAAAACAGGGCGTTATAATACAAGTAAAAACGTACAGATACGTGCCCAATGGTTCAATTACTATCTGGAATATCCATTGATACAAACAAAAGATAAAATCTTTTAAGCTTCTGCGATTAACTATTCTTGATTGATATGATTAGGCAGCCCATTGTTGTTACTATCGGTCACGTGGACCATGGCAAGACCACTTTGCTAGACAAGATTAGAAGGACAGCTGTCCAGTCAAAGGAGGCTGGCGGAATTACACAGGCAATAGGTGCCACAGAAATACCATTGGAAATTGTGAAGAAGGTCTGTGGAGATTTGTTAAGGAAGATGAAAATAGAAATCAAGATTCCAGGCTTATTGTTTATAGACACTCCTGGTCACGAGGCTTTCACAGCTATCAGGAAGAGAGGTTCCTCAATAGCTGACCTAGCGATTCTTGTTATTGACATAAACTCTGGCATACAGCCTCAGACAGACGAGTCAATCCAGATTCTGAAAGAGTTCAAGACTCCTTTCCTTGTTGCAGCAACCAAGATTGACAGGATAGAGGGATGGATCAGGAATGAGGGTTCCTGCTTTTACGAGAGTTTTGAGAAGCAGCCAGACTGGGTAAAGCAGAAGTTTGACGAGAAGTTCTACAAACTAATTGGCCAATTGTCTGAGAGGGGTTTTAATTGCGAAAGGTATGACAGGGTTGAGGATTTCAAGAAGACCGTTTCAGTTATCCCATGCTCCGGTGTTACAGGTGAGGGCATACCTGAGTTGTTGATGATGCTCACTGGCCTTGCACAAAATTTTCTGAAAAACGAGCTTGAGGTGTCAAGAGGAATTGGCAGGGGATCAATACTTGAGGTTAAGAACGTCAGAGGCTTGGGCTCGACAATAGATGTGATTCTCTATGATGGTGAAATAAAGAAGGGAGACTGGCTGATAATTGGAGGCAAGAAACCAATAGTGACAAAGATAAAGGCACTGCTAAAGCCGAGGCCGTTGAAGGAGATAAGAGTTGAGAAGCAGTTTGACAACATTGACTATGCCTTTGCCGCTGTGGGAGTAAAGATTGCTGCTCCTGACTTGGACGAGGTGGTTGCTGGGAGTCCAATAGCCACTGTCCACGAGGGAGGTCAGATAGAGGATATGAAGAAGGAACTGCAAACAGGAATAGAGGAGATTGAATTTGACAAGGCAGTTGACGGTATAATACTGAAGGCAGACAATCTGGGAAGCCTAGAGGCATTGATTGGCATTTTCAAGGACAGGGTTCCGATAAAGAAGGCTGGAACTGGCAATGTCCTTAGAAAGGATGTCATTGCAATTGACGCTGTCAAGGACCCACTGAAGAAAATCATTATAGCTTTCAACGTGGGCATTGACGATGTTGCTTCCCAATACGCCAAGGACAAGTCAATCAAAATCATACAGAATAATATAATATACAAATTGACAGAGGGGTTTGATGAATTCATAGAGGAGGAAAAGGAGAAGATAAGATTGCAAAAGCTTGATACAATAACCATGCCTGCCAAGATAAAGATAATACCAGGCCACACTTTCAGGGCTTCAAACCCGGCAATTGTTGGTGTGGAGGTTTTGCAGGGAACAATAAAATCTGGATTCAAGCTTCAGAAAGAGGGTAAAGAGATTGGCGAGATAAAGGCAATACAGTCTGAGAACAAGAGCTTGGAAAAGCTTGAAATTGGAGAAAAGGCTGCCATTTCTATTGACGGCGGTGTTGTTGGTAGGAACATATATGAGAGTGATGAGTTAACAACAGTTTTGACTGAAAAGGATTTGAAAGTTCTGGAAGAGTTGAAGCTTAACGCGGAGATACAACTTGCCAAAGAAATTCTTGGTATTGATTAGAATACCTTGAAACCTAACAGCAACAAGATAAATATCAGAATGGGTTGATGTACAAGATAGATGAACAATGATTTTCTTCCCAAATATGTTAGAAATCTCACAACAGAAGAATTAGAAACATCCTTTATTTTGAACCTTCTCTTTCCATTCTTATATAAAATATTTCCAAAATATATTCCTAGCAGGGTTACTCCAAACCAAGGCAGTATTGGAAAATAATCGAATGTATTGAGATATTGAGGGGAAAAGCCCAGCCACAAAAGCCATGGAAAGTCAAAGCTGAAGTTCTGCAAGAAACATCCCATCACAATAATTAATAATCCCAATATGAGGTTCAATCTTTTGGATTTCAGGAAGAACTGGCCTAGCATTATTGAGACTCCTATGAATTGGAGTATCCCGAAGATTACAAAAGATTTAGGAAACGTTAGAAACGTGATGACACTTATTAAAATACCATAGCCAAAAACCCTCAAGCCTCTTGAAAAGTATTTCTTGTGTATTTCTTTCGGTTTCTTTTTCTTGACTCTGCTGTAGCTTATTGTCAGGCTCAGACCAACAAGGAAAATGAAAATAGAAGCACCCAGACCAGGAAAAACCATTCCCAAGCTGAAGGTGTATATTCCTAGATACATGAGTGTAAAAGACCAATTGAAAATCACAATCCTGATTAATGCAATTCCTCTTATGGCGTCTATCTCCCAGAACCTCTTCATAACTTTTAAATAGTTTTGTTATAATTAATAAACAACCCGGATATGTGCCTAGATAAGCAAAAACTGGGGAGGTAAATAATTATGGCATTTAAAATTGTGGTAAGCGAACCAAAAAGCAGGAAAGCTTGGCAGATAGAGAAAGAAGCTCCCTTGCTGGTTGGCAAGAAGATTGGAGAAAACTTTGACGGTTCTTTGATAGGTTTGTCTGGTTTCAAGTTGCAAGTTACTGGAGGAAGCGATAAGGACGGCTTTCCAATGAGGCCTGATTTGGAAGGGTCACAGAGGAAAAAGGCCTTGCTGACAAAGGGGATAGGTTTCAGGGGAAGGAAGAAGATAAAGAAGAAAATCTTCAAGGTCAAGGGCCTGAGAAAGAGGAAGTTCATAAGAGGCAATACGGTTTCTGATGAGATAATGCAAGTGAACTGCAAGGTTGTGGAAGGAGAAGGAGACATTCCAAAGATATTGGGAATACAGCCAAAAACAAAAGAAAGCGAAGAAAAAACAGAGCA
>CAYLOO010000169.1:0-3763 GCA_964385355.1 uncultured Anaerolineaceae bacterium | reverse complement strand
TGGGTAGACACCATAACTCTCTATATACAGGGGAGACGGAACTTTTCTGAACTTCAACACCGCCCAGGGTGTCAAGATCACATGGACTGCAAGGGGCGCTGGATAGCCAACGTGTTTATCAAACGGCTCTGGCGAAGCGTGAAATACGAGGAAGTGTATCTGAAGGCGTATGGATCGATGGCCGATGCCCGGCAGGGACTGGGGACCTATTTTGAGTTCTACAATGGTCACCGCCAGCATCAGACTCTCGGCAGGAGAACACTAAATGAGGTCTATTGGGCTACACTTGCCCAGAAGATAGCGGCATGAACAGGGGACAGCTTATCACTTATAAACAGCATTTTACTGTCCAAACAAACCTGGTCACCTCTATATTTGCTTCCGGTGATCGGAAGCTTGGTGGCGCTGGCTTATGCAGAAGCAGAGCCGCAAGAGCCGGGCTAATTCTCAATATAAGGGCGGATCTCTGCCTAAGGGAGTGGAACGATGGGTTCAAATAGATCCAAGTCCCTTGGAATTGCGATTGTAATCGCAGCAAGCTAGGGGAATGGCTCTACTCTTCGTACAACATGGAAATTGAAATACTCTGGCAAGAAGAAATCTCGGTATAGGTACACGATTTCCCCATTGCGATTGTATACTTTTGAGTCGAAGGAAAGCAGAACTTCCCCCTCGCGGATATTCAGCGACTCTGCAAGCCGTTTTCCCGCTAGCCTTGGCTTAATCTTAGAGTATGATGTCGCCACGAATCCTTTCTCGTTCGCCAAGAAATACTTCAAGGTTGATCCATCAAAACTACTATCAAGTTGTTCAATATCTACGAGATCTTCTGGAACAACATCCATCATGAATGCCACAGGGCGCTGATCCACTTCCATCACTCTGGTGATCTGTAAGACCCTAGCTTCGGGCATCAGCCCTAACGTTGTGCTTTCATCTTGCCTTGCCGACCTGGGGAGGATTTTCAACATAGCGCACCGCATTTCAAGACCGCTCTTCGTAGCGAGCGCCTCAACGGTGTCGAACACTTCAAGCCCGCTATTAATCCTTGGTCGGGTGTGGACTACGAACGTGCCCGCGCCATGGCGCCTCACTATCGAACCTTGAGTCTCGTGGAGGGCAAGCGCTTCCCGCAAGATTGTTCGAGAGACCCCCAATTCTGATGCAAGCTTTGGTTCAGATGGAAGTCGAGTGCCATTCTCGGCGCTCTGAATGATCTCGTTCAGGTCTGTATAGACTTGTTGGAGCAAAGTTCGATTGTTCCGCATCGACATCGCCTGTTTGTGTTTTGATGTAATTGTATGACAACTAACCGATTTCACGGGGGATTGAAGTATAGCATTTGTTTGGTTCGTACTTCATCGCCTTACTCCCTTATTACTGAACGTTATGAACAAACGGCTGGAATGATTGCACTTGTGTTTCTTTCCTGTGTCTTGCTCATATCGAAGACCATCTAGATTCTGCAGTAACAGTTCTTGGCAGGATTTCCTGCCGTTCTGGCAGTTCTCGGAATGCAGGCAAGTTGATTTGATTGGACAGATCGGTTCGCATGACGGATCTTGATAACCCCCAATGGGGGCTCGAAAAGTCACCCCAGGTATTGAAGAGGAATGTTTGCAGCTGACACACGAATATTTGCCCTTTTGCTGCATCAATAATACACTTAAATCGTAAACGATGGAGTTGTCTATAGTAATTGAAAGGTGTAGGACAACTGTCATGTCCATTTAGGAAATTCTCCAGTTGAATGTAGACGGGGAACTATCTATTCTGGTTGTTGCCATGCAAAGAGTTGTGGATCTCATGAAGGAGGAGCGAGCGCTGGTCTACATCGTCCATGCTTCGACTTCGGAGAGCATCCACATTGTTTAAAAGGCGCAGTGTCAGGGTGATACACTTCACTGTGAGACTTGTACCCACTATCTCGTCCTTACCGAAGAACTGTTGAAGACGAAGCGGTTTCAGATGGCAAGTTGATGGGCAGTGGTGCTGCGGACAGGAAGGGCTCTTTAGTGGCAATGATTTGTGCTGCGTCTTACATTGATCGCGCCGCTACCACAGGAACGATTATTGTGACGGCAAGCGTCGCCAAAGAGGGAGAAAGGAGGAACCCAAAACACTTACAAGAAGGACGAGCGTAAAGGAACAAACTGTACTGGAAAGTTCTACATCTACGAACATACGAGGAGAAAAGAGACATGAAGAAGTTACTATTGGTCCTAGGGATGCTGCTCATCTCAGCGATTGTTTTGACTGCTTGTGGGCAAGCTGCCGAACCAACGACCGCTGTTGAGGAGGGGGAAGAGAAGGTCAGGGTGGCGATGGTCTTGCCCGGATTGAAAACCGATGAGGCCTTCAATCAGTACACCTACGAAGGCATGATGCGAGCTGGGGAAGATCTCGACCTCGATACTGCCTACGTCGAAGAGGTAGCGCAGGATGAGCAAATCGAGGTTGTCCGCCAGTTTGCTCAACAGGGCTACGATATCATCATCGGGCAGGGCGGCCAATTCGGCGAAGCGCTTATGACGGTGGCTCAGGAGTATCCTGACCAGGACTTCGTCTTCAGCGTTGCGACCGACACTGGAGGCATCCCCAATTTGACGGCAGCTACGGTTAGCTACAGCCATGCCGGGTACATTGCAGGGGTGATGGCCTGCCATACAACCGAAAAAAACAAGGTCGCCATCGTCTTGGGTGAGTGGTACGACCCGCATAGGCAAATGGAAGCCAGCTTCTATAAGGGCGTCGAGACATGCGGCAAGGACATTGAAGCCAACGCAGTTACCACCGGATCATGGTCCGATGTCAACAAGGCACGTGAGGCATCCCTGGCGTTAATCGCCGACGGGTACGACGTGCTCGTGCCCTGCCTTGATGCAGCCTACGTTGGCGTTCTGAGTGCTGCGCAGGACTCGGAAGATGTCTGGATTGTCGGCACGGTCATCGATATGGCCCCTGTCGCGCCCGATGTCGTTGTGGGCAGCGCGTTGTTTGACTGGAATGAGCTGGGCTATCAGGAAGCTTCCGGGGAACTCACGGACGGGAAGGTCCATATCCTGGGTATTCCTGAAGGCGGGATTGGCTATGTGACGAATGATTTGCTCTCCGACGAGGGCAAGGCCGCCGTGGACGAAGCCGTTGCTGGCCTGAAGTCCGGGGAACTTGGCATCGCGCCGTAGTTTGATCAATAAATGCATTCTGCATCGCCGATGGCGACACAGAATGATGGTGTATTCTGATCGAAGGAATTCACTAAAGAACTTGCTTTTCAGCAGTGAACGGCGCTGCGGGGAACGTGGGAACGTGACCCGTAGCGCCGGAGGCGTGGTGGGATGTTGGACTTATACATAAGCTAACTCGCCCTGGGAGGCTCATGCGTACCCAAAGTGGGCTTTTGCCCGCAGCATCGACGTGTGCTGCAGAGTGGAGCGGTTCCGTCAGCCTGGCCGGGAGTATAAGGGTGAGTGGAGAAAACCAAGAGGCGATCAAGGGAGCAGCAGTTCTCGAGTGACTTGCCACCTGCGCAATGGCTACGGAATCCATTTGTGTATGACGATGTATGGCGAGCGTGCATCCATATCTGCTGCGGAGGCTTTCGCAGCTGGAAATGGATGCCCATGTAGGGTCGGTGACCGAAGCGTGGTCCTTGGGAACTGGTGTAAGCCCGAGTCAGACTGGTCCTTTGTCGAGGGCTTGAAGTAAGTAAAGGACGTGTTTATGGCACAAAATAATGAGCTCGCATTGCGCATGGAAGGGA
>CAYLOO010000168.1:0-3797 GCA_964385355.1 uncultured Anaerolineaceae bacterium | reverse complement strand
CGGGGCGAATCACCCAGCCGAAGAGCAGGCCAAGAAGCATGCCGATGAATATCCCGATTAACAGGCGTGATGTCGTTCTCATACGATGGTTGCCCTCTGGCGAGCATTGTGCCATAGAGGCCGAAGGGTTGCAACAAAGGCAACAGCCCCGACAGGACTTCCGAGATCCGGGGCTGCCTATGCTATAATCGCTGGTGCCGAAGGTGGGAATCGAACCCACAATCCCGAAGGAACGCGAGTTTGAGTCGCGCGCGTCTGCCAGTTCCGCCACTTCGGCGCACGGACAGTATAGTCAAGTGTAAGATGATGGTCAAGATGGCCTCCCGGTCGTAGAGCCCGGGGGCTTACTTTATACCTTATGCGCTTAGGAATTATTGGCCTCGAAGCCTCTGGAAAAACCACGGTTTTCAATGCCCTAACAGGAGCACAATTAGAGACGGGCGCCATGGCCGGTCGTGGACGTGTGGATGTTCATGAGGCCTCGGTTGACGTCCCTGACGCGCGCCTTGAAGCAGTGAGCGAAGTTTTCAAGCCGAAGAAAACAACTTGCGCTAAAGTGACGTACGCTGATATCGGCGGCATGAGTGTTGGTGCGGGTAGCGAAGGTCTTCCCGGCCCGCTCGTCAACCGAATAGAGCAAATGGACGGCTTGCTGCTCGTCGTACGGGCATTTCAAGACCCGAGTATCCCCTCTGCGTTGGGAGATGTCGATCCCTCTCGAGATGCCGCCGCTCTCGATGGTGAGCTGCTCCTGAGTGACATGATCACAGTCGAACGACGCCTGGAAAAATTGCAGGAAGAACGGCAGAAAGGGGGGCGTGATCGTGCGCAAGTCGTTCGGGAACAGGCCATCTTCCAGCGGGCGATGGAGCACCTGAATCAAGAGCAACCCCTTCGGCGCATGAAGCTCTCTGCTGAGGATCTCGCTGCATTAACAGGATTTGGATTGATCACCCTTATCCCGATACTTATTGTTGTTAACTTGGGAGAAGACCAGGCGCTCGCTGATATGGGTGAAATTATGGCGGGAGTATCAGTGCTTGGCCTGCAGGGGAAGTTAGAGATGGAGATCGCTCAACTGCCTGTAGATCAAGCAATTGAATTCTTGGAGGAATATGGCATCGAGGTGCCCGGTCGGGAGCGCGTAATCCGTTCCTCGTATGATGCGCTGGGACTCCATTCCTTCTTCACCGGAAATGAAGATGAGGTTCGAGCGTGGATGCTGCCGCGCGGGGGTACCTGCCTGGACGCCGCTGCGACGGTACATTCTGATATGGCGCGCGGATTCATCCGCGCCGAAGTGATCAATTGGGAGGCGTTGGTAACTCTGGGCGGGCTGGCAGAGGCGCGCGCCCAAGGTAGACTGCGTCTCGAAGGGAAGGATTCTATCATCTCCGATGGGGACGTGATCTATATACGTTTTAACGTTTGACGTGTTGAGGAATTCCCAGAACATTTTTTAAATTTATGTTGATTACTGCATACTTTCAATACACAGGAGTGAAATATGGCAGCCGTGAAATACGAACAAAAAGGTTGGAGTCTCGACGAACTATTTCCTGGTCTAGGAACACCCGAGATCGAGAAAGCGCTTGAGAAACTCGATGCTTCAGTTGTTGATTTTGAGAAGTATCGGGAGCAACTCGCTGCGGATATCGCGGAGAAAAAATTTGTGGGTATTCTTCAGGATTACGAGGAGATCACCCGCCAGATATCAAAAGTGGGCGCCTTCGCCTCTCTGAGTTTTTCAGAAGACACGCAGGATCAGAATGTTCTGGCATTCATGGCCCAAATGCAGCAACTCGGCGCTCAGATCGATAACCGAATTATGTTCTTTAGTCTGTGGTGGAAAAAATTAGATGACAAAGCGGGGGAAAGGTTGCTTGAGGCTTCGGGCGACTACCGCTATTGGCTGGAAGCCCTCCGCCTGCAGAAGCCTTACACACTCTCCGAGCCCGAGGAGAAGATTATCAACCTCAAGGACGTCAATGGCACTCACGCCCTGGTGACCCTGCACAGCACAATCACCAACCGCTACAGCTTTCAACTTGAAGTGGATGGCGAGGAGAAGGAACTCTCTCGCGAGGAGCTCCAGGTTTACTACCGCGATCCAGATCCAGCCTTGCGGGAAGCCGCTTATAAGGAGCTCTACCGTGTATATGACGCGGATGGTCCCATCCTGGGGCAAATCTACCAATCCATTCTGCGCGATTGGCGCAGTGAGGGCATGGACCTGCGCGGGTATTCTGCGCCGATTGCACTTCGCAACCTGGCCAACGATATCCCCGATGATGTGGTGGACACGCTTTTAGATGTCTGTCGAAAGAACGCGCCGCTGTTTCATCGCTTCTTCCAATTGAAGGCTCACTGGTTGGGAGTTGACCGCCTGCGGCGCTACGATATCTACGCCCCCGTAGCGCAATCTGAGAAGACGTACCCTTTTAGTGAAGCAGTCGAGATGGTATTGGAAAGCTTCCGGCAGTTTGACCCGCGCATGGCCGATCTGGTGCAGCGTGTTTTTGACCAGGACCATATTGATAGTGAGGTGCGCAAGGGCAAGCGCTCCGGGGCCTTATGCTCAACGGTCACGCCTGATTTAACACCCTGGGTGCTCCAGTCGTACAATGGGACGCCGCGCAATGTGGCTACGATGGCGCACGAACTCGGTCATGCGGTTCACTCGATGCTGGCGGCGGATCACACCAAGCTGACGCAGCATTCTTCGCTGCCACTCGCGGAGACAGCCTCCACCTTCGCCGAGATGCTGCTGGTTGATCATCTGTTGGAGATCGAGGATGACCCCGATGTGCGGCGAGACATACTCTTCGGGCAGATGGATGATGCCTATGCAACGATCATGCGCCAAGCCTACTTTGCCATGTTCGAACGCCAGGCGCATGAACGGGTGCATGAGGGCGCTGTGGTGGATGATCTATCGGGAATCTACCTCGATAATCTTAAAGACCAGTTTGGAGAATCGGTGGATCTGAGCGATGATTTCCGTTTTGAATGGCTGGCGATTCCACATTTCTACTTTGCCCCTTTCTATGTTTACGCGTATACCTTCGGCCAGCTCCTTGTGCTCTCCCTTTATAAACAATACAAAGAAGAGGGCGAGAGCTTCATCCCGCGCTATATCGACATATTAGCGGCGGGAGGGTCGGCCTCCCCCGATGAGATCCTCACGAGCGCGGGGATCGACATGCGCAAGGGTGCTTTCTGGCAGGGTGGTTTCGATGTTGTAAGGAAGTCCTTGGAGCAACTAGAGGCGATTAAAATCCGAGAGTAAATCATCGTCGGGAATAAGGGTATTGGGGCGATCTGCCGGGTTGCCCCTTTTTGCGTTTACCGGACGATTGTGAAAGATTTAGGTCCGCTTAAGTCAATCCCGCCTCGCGTCATCCTGATTCTTGATATTCCAGGAATACAGCGCCTTATGTAAGACCCAATTGGTGTATTTCCGGAGTTCCTAAAAGGAAACTAGTGTTAGGAGCAATTGAAAAGCGAACCGTTTTGGCTTCAAAAGCGAACTCTGAAACCTTCCAGAGGCAGATCGACTGAATGGGCAAGGGCATCCTGGAACCAGATTCTGACCTGCATGATATTCCTGCCAGGATCAGGAACGAGATGCACGTCGACCTCCTGGCGCAGGGGAACATTGGCGACGCGGATCTCGTGATTGAAGAGTGAAATGCGCCCATAGCCGTTGATGATCCGTGTCTCACGCAGACAGAAGATATCCTCCGGTGAGGAATAGGGTTTTGGAACAGAGAAGGGACGGAAGAGCGAGTTTCCGC
>CAYLOO010000167.1:0-3868 GCA_964385355.1 uncultured Anaerolineaceae bacterium | reverse complement strand
TGCCCAGCGAGGGATGTCCTCTTTCGTCCTCTCGTCACCGGACCAAATCTCGAGGATTTCATCTACTTTAATTGCGCCTATACCTTTCTTCGCCTCCAATAGAGGACCAGGGCAGGCGCTACCGCGAGCGTCAACAACTTTCGCGGCTTGAACTTCTTCCAGATTTACTTCAGACATGATTTACTCCTCATCAACTTATGAGATCAGGTAACGAGCATGCATGATGGATATCGTTCCCATTGCGTAATCTCGAAGCCTGATCCCGCGAATTCTGGACCGATCAAATAGCGAAAGCTCGCCGGCCCTGCATAAATATAGTGGGAGTAGCACGAAGAGGTTAGTGAATTGTGTCACAAACTGTATGGGGCTTATCTATCGCCCTCGATAGACGCTCTCGATTGAACGTGGGTTTGGCGGAGTTTAATCCTAAAATAGGAAGCAGGATGAGAAACTATGTATAAAGAAATGAACTTAAAGGGCGCATTTCAGTAATCGTTTGAATAGACCTGTTCAACACAAACGCGTGGAGCCCATCTCGCTGATCTGGATCCGAGCTCGATCGCGATTTTATATATCTGGTGGACTTGGGCAAGGAGGGAGATCGGTGGTTATTCGTTTCGCATCCAAGGTGGTCCAGATCCACCGCCGCGCGGTCGACCTGTTTCAGGGACAGCAACAAGTGGGGCGGTGGGCTCCCACTGGCGGACGAACGCCACTATGGCTTCTATCTCGGAAGTGCTCAACCGATCGCCCCAAGAGGGCATTGAAGTGTCAGGAATGCCCATCGTAACAATCTGGGTTGCCGCGGCATCAGTGGTCACTTTCTCAAAGAAGGATTGGACATTGATCGCTGGACCTCGCCGTGTTCCCTGTCCTTCTGATCCATGGCACCATGCGCAGTTCTGTGTGAAGAGCGCGGCGCCTGCCTCCAGGAGCTGCTCCGTAATGACGATGGGCTGTTCTGGAGGCGCGGGAATCGCATCCACCGGCAGCGTATCCCACTTGAGGATGAGTGTTACCAGGTCGTCAACCTCATTGGTGGTGAGGACTCCATCCCACCCGGCCATTAGGGTGCTTGGAACACCCTGCGAAATCGAACGCGTCAGCATATCGATATCTGCCTCGGCGCGCAAGTCGGGATTGTTTAATGCCGGTGCCAACTCGGTGCCTAAGCCGTTCTCGCCATGACAGGCGATGCAATAAGCGCCAAAAGTAGTCACGGCATTGGCGAGCTTCTCCCCATCAGGCAGCAGACGTATCGAATCGATGGTTTCAATAGAGATCTCCACGGTTACAGGTTCGTGTGGCATTAATCCCATTTCGAAGACCATCGCCCATGTCTCTTGCCAATCACCGAACTGGAGCATGGTCAAAATGGATTCGAGCTGTGCGGCGTTCAGGGGGCCGCCTTCGGTGATGCTCCAGGCGGGCATTGCGGTTTCAAAAAGACTGCGGGCAACCACCTTGTAAAGAGTCCCATAATCACCTTCACGAATCCTTGGGTTGTCAAGAGATGGGCTGGCTCCTAACCCCTCGCCAGCGGCGCCGCGGCATAGTGCACAGTTCTGCGCGTAGGCTACCTGACCCTCTACAATTTGATGGTTGAGCAGATCGAGGCGTGAGGTCTCCATGCGTAATGGCTCCTGCCATATATACAGCCCGAGAGCTGCCGCGAGAATGTCGGTAGCAATTGTCCCGATGGCTAGATGTAAGCGCGTTCGATCCATCCTATCCTTCCACGTACCGAACCTGCGATTCGGAAACTTGATCTCGTTCAATGACTTCGCCCGTATTTACGAAGACCTGATTGCTCTCGATGCTTATTGTGAAGAGATCGAGAGGCCGTGGAGCAGGCGGGTTAAGCACATCTCCCGTCATGTCGAATGCGGATGCATGACATGAGCAGACGAACTGCGCGATGGACTGATCCCAGGGTACGCTGCAACCAAGGTGAGTGCATTTACGATATAGGGCAAGGAAGCCGCCATCTTGGAGGTGAACCAAGAAAAATCGACCCAGATTGAAAGGCGTTACCGATCCTGGAGGAAAATCGTCGACAGCGCCACAGTGAACCACACTACCGAACTCACCTTCGGCCACGCGCGGAAGTGAGAACCCAAGCGCAACCGCACCGACTTCCACGGCTGTGAGCGCACCCAGGGCACCCCAGGTCAGTTTGATGAAATCGCGCCTGGACGTGCTGGCGGGTTCTTCGGGTGATTGTTCCGACCTCATACCTCGTTTTCCTCTAAGTTTTGGTAGCTAATCCTAGTGCGGGACAATATCCCAGGGCCGCATGAGTGCCACGCCGGGACCACGAAAGAATATCCCGATAATGGTGAGTGTTACAAAGCCTGCGAGTACAAGTACGAACAGACCGAGAACCGCCTCACAATGAGTGGTTAAGAATGCCTTTCTTGAATACAGGTAAAACCCATATAGAAGAAGGAGTAGAAAAATAAGCGGGATGACCCCGTTTGAAACAATTGTAGGAAGGGACGGAAAAACTGAAGGGAGGTCAAGCCAATATTCATCAACGAGAACCCAAATAAAGGTAAAGACGGTCCCTGCTATTGCGCTTATAAATGAGAGCCAGCGTCCTTTCCAGGATCGGAAATATATGCCCACGCTCTCCATATCCGCATCCATATAAGGAAGAGCGGTCAGTGCCAGGATCACTATTCAGGGGATGATTATTGCGCCGATGAAAGGATGAAAATGAAGCAGTAATTCTTGGATACCCAGGAAATACCAGGGTGCTTTCGCTGGATTGGGGCTTACGCCAGGATTCGCAAGTGGTTCGAGCGGTGCGTTGACCAACAATGCCCATAACGTGATAGAGGCGATAGATACTGTGCAGCCCAGGTTAATTCTGGGCGCACAAGATCGGGCATGGTAGTCGTTTTTGATGTATCGGGTTCGGATTCCCTTAGGCGCCTAGGGATGGTCAATCCACCGTCCTTCAGAACTCGCCAGGAATGCAGGCCCATTAAAGCAGCGATAGCGAAGGGGGTGGCCGAGATATGCAAAGCATAAAAGTTTAATAATGTATTTGGACCAACCTCAGGACCCCCGAGGAGTAGTTGCGCTACCCAGTCTCCAATCAAAGGAACATAACTCAAGATCGACGTGCCTACGGTTATCCCCCAGTAGGCAAGCTGGTCCCAGGGCAAGAGATAACCTGTAAAG
Source organism: uncultured Anaerolineaceae bacterium (assembly GCA_964385355.1). GTDB lineage: Bacteria > Chloroflexota > Anaerolineae > Anaerolineales > E44-bin32 > E44-bin32. Next base: position 679 of record CAYLOO010000167.1, on the reverse strand, counting down.
TTTGCCACGACCGTTAAAAGCAGCACAGCAATACCGACGATCCAGTTGAACTCACGAGGCGGACGGAACGCCCCGGTGAAGAAGACTCGAAGCAGATGCAGGGCGACAACCACAATCATCAGGTTGCCCGACCAATGGTGTATATTGCGAATGAGCTGTCCAAACCAGACATTCGTTTGCAGAGAGAGAATGCTGGATTACGCCTGTTCAGGGGATGGGGTGTACGCGAATTCGAGCATTGCTCCCGTGAAGGACAGAAGCAGGAACAGTAACGCAGACAACCCTCCCAGTCCCCGAGTGTAAGTGAAGCGAAGCGTAGCTTTTGGAACTTGGGCTGGATGCAGATGTAGGATGAGGTTGTTCACAACCAGCCGGAGCCGACTTCGTCTGTCGCCAGTAAAAGGCTCACGAATAATGCTGCGTTTGACCCGCTGGGGTAAGGGTGGCCTGGTTGGTGGTTCGCGCATGACAATCTTGACTTAGATGACTTGTTGAAAGATAGGGCAGACTATACCAATAAACTCTTCATCTGTCGTGTTTTTTCTGTGAAGATAATGTGAAGAGAAGGTGTTGGGTATTGAGTGGTTTCTGCAACACACTGGGAAATGCAACCGGTCCGAACTGTACTAGTCGGACCGGTTAACTTCACGGTTTATTTTCTGTACGCTTTGGAAATCAG
>CAYLOO010000166.1:0-3871 GCA_964385355.1 uncultured Anaerolineaceae bacterium | reverse complement strand
GTGTATTCAGCGACAAATTGAACCATGCCAGTATCGTCGACGGATGTTTGATGTCAGGATCGAAATTTATTCGTTTTCGACATAATGACATGGATGACTTGGAGCGTCGGCTGAAAGAGGCGCCCTCCCAAGCGGCCAAACTGGTGATCTGCGACGCGGTATTCAGCATGGATGGAGATATCATCAATCTGCCAAGAGTAATAGAGCTTTGCGAGGAAAACGGTGCATGGCTGATGGTCGATGAGGCGCACTCGATAGGAGTGCTGGGCGAGACCGGTAGGGGTGTTGATGAGTATTTCAATCTGGAGGGGGGTATAGACATTAAGATGGGGACGTTAAGTAAAACGATTCCCAGTGTCGGCGGGTACATCGCCGGAAGCGCTGACCTGATTAAATACCTGCGGCATCAATCACGAGCCTATATCTTCTCCGCGGCGCTGCCGCCGGCGCAGGCTGCGGCTGCAATGGAATCTTTCCGTGTCATTCTTGACGAACCGTGGCGAGTGAAAAAACTACGTGAAAACACAAAGCTCTTCATCCATGGTCTCAAAGAGCGGGGTTTTGATACGATGAGAACGGAGACCGCGGTCGTGCCGTTGTTATGTGGAACGGATGAGAAGGCATTTGAAATGACGCGCGAATGTCATAAACGAGGTTTATTCGTCCTTCCTGTCATTTCGCCTGCGGTACCGGAGGGCTTGGCACGCTTACGAACGACAGTAACAGCCGCCCACGAGCCGGAGGAGATCGAGAGAGCTTTGGATATTTTTGAGCAAGTGGGGAAAGAAGTTGGTGTTCTTTAATCATTGAGGTGGTTAACGTTTTAAATAATCATTATGTGGTCATAGAACAGAGACTGTCGCGTGATAGTGGGATGACCGTTCGTATGTACCCAGCGAGTAGCGGCTGAATTGTGAGACCGGACAATCCTATCTAAGGACCCTTCCCAGGGGGGTGTTGGTTTTTTGACAGAGGTTGAGACGTTGCATGCAACGTCTCAACAGGCGGCGTCTCGGAATCTAACATCTCTACGGGCGGCGTCTCAGTATCTGTTGTCTCTATGATGATTATTCCAACTAAGGTATTTGAATAACGATAGATCCAGAATCCGAAAAGTTGGACCTTCAGACCTGTGTTGATCTAGAATTCCCCAGCCAGCTTTCATAAAGAAGGAGGATGTGTATGGGCGGACCAAAGGCGACTGCAGTATGTCTTAGTTGTGATCGAAGTGAGTCAGAGATTCCTCTTTTGAAGTTGAGATTTCAGAGTGAGCAATTATCGATTTGCTCCCAATGCTTGCCTGTATTAATCCATGAGCCGGAGAAACTGGTCGGTCGGATGAGTGGCGCGGAAGATATTGAACCAAGCCCTCATGATCATGGGTAGAGATCGAGTTTGTAGCGACGGGATGAATATTTAACTTCATGGATTTTTAGCATTGGGTAGGGTTCTCTATTTGCTTTTTGCTGCTGAGAGACCGGCAAGCCATCCGGTAGAAAATGCACTCTGTAAGTTGTAACCCCCGGTATCTGCATCAAGGTCTAGCACTTCACCAGCGAAATACAATCCATCCACGATGAGCGAGGCCATTGACCGGGGGTTTACCTCTTGTGTACTCACGCCGCCTGCCGTTACGATCGCTTGGGCAAATGACCGGTGTCCGCTGATATTAAACCGAAAATCTTTAAGCCAGGTTCGTAAGCGTTTACGTTCGTCAGACGTAATCTGGTGTGCCCTTTTATCCTCAGGGATGCCGGTTAGATCAATGCAGACCGGAATCAGCTTCCGGGGGAGCAGCTCTTGAAGCAACGTTCGATACTGCCGTTTGCCGTGCGTATCAAAATCCCTCATCAAGCGGGCGTCGAGTTTGGCGTCATCCAGCGCCGGTTTGAGGTCGATGGAAAGCACGACTTCATGGTTAGCTCGTAAAGCGTCGACGACTTTCCGACTCAAGGATAGGATAATTGGCCCCGAGAGTCCGAAGTGGGTGAACAGCATCTCGCCGAAGGCTTCGCTTTGTTTATTTCCATTGACGATCAGGCACGCGTTTACATTTTTTAAACTGAGTCCTTGCAGCCGGGGGGCAATTTTCCCCGAGGTTTCAAGGGGTACTAATGCGGGTCGAATGGGAACGATGGTGTGGCCAGCGTCTTCTGCCAAACGGTAGCCATCTCCCGTCGATCCGGTGCCGGGATAGGAAGCGCCTCCGGTGGCGATGATCACGCTTTTGGCTCGGTACTGGATCGATGAGGACTGATTATTGGATTTCGGTTTTAGGAGGGACTCAGGAGGGTTGGCAACTTGTACCCCCACAACCCGTTCATGCTCAACCAATAGTCTCTCCACTTTTGCATGGGTTTGCAGCCTCGCACCATTTTTTTGAACCCAATATGTCAATGCATCGACTACGTCTTGAGCATCGTTGCTCACCGGATAGATGCGTTCTCCGCGCTCTAAAACAGTTTCGACTCCCAGCTTATCGAAGAATTCGATCAACTCGTCGGTGAAGAAACGCGTAAAGGCAGAGCGCAGAAACCGGCCATCGGGACTGAAGTGTTCAATGAATTCTTCGAGCGGGGCCACATTGGTTAGGTTGCAGCGTCCTTTACCGGTTATAAGCAGCTTGCGACCCGGGTGGCTCATTTTCTCAAGAAGAAGTGTTTCAGCCCCGGTCGACGCAGCCTGCCCGGCGGCTATCAGGCCGGCAGGACCTCCCCCAATCACAATCACTTGGTAATTACTCATCCGTTTTTCACGCTCAAGAACTCGAAGTACATCTTGAATTTGATTCTAAACCATATGATGGCGTGTGGGTGGGCAATCATGGAAATTAGTTTGCTCTTTTAAAGGGGTTGTGCGAAGATGATTGTTGAACTCTCGTGAACATGTAGGCACCTGGGGTAAGCTTCTGCTCTCCTCCCGAGTGAGTTTTGGCAGGATTCGCCCTTAGGCATCTCAACGGAGCTTCTCTGGAATCAAGGCAATTGCCAGAGACAAAGCAATGAATGGGGTCTGGGTCATGGAAGTCCACGATTAATCAGCTTTTAGAATAAGGATTGAGTATGGAGCTAACTCTAGAAATTAATCCAGGCATACTAAACGGCTGGGTTCTTTTGGTCGTTTTCTATACAGTATTTGGTGTTCTTTTGCTTAGTTTCCCGAAGAATGTTGTCACCAGACTCTACGATCGGTCCGCATGGAGTAAAAGACAAAAAACCCTTAGCGCAATTGGAAAACTCTTCATACTTTCATGGTTTGCGTTAGTGATCCTGACTCCCTTGAATACCGGGCATGTTGTGTTTGCCCTTGGGGGAGCGATATATTTACTCGGGTTGTTGGGTTTTGTACTCTCGCTATTGAACTTCAGAGATACACCGCTCGATCAGCCCATAACAAAAGGACTCTACCGGATCTCGAGAAATCCTCAGCAAGTATCTATTCTTTTGTCATATTTTGGGATCAGTATCGCCATTGGATCTTGGGTGGCGGTAATACTGATAACCGTAGGTGCGTTCATGAGCCACATTCGCGTGATTGCAGAAGAGCGAGCGTGTTTGCAGCAGTATGGTGATTCATATAGACAATACTTAGAGAAGGTCCCCCGGTATTTCTTATTTTTCTAGATCACCTCGAGGTGTTGAGGCATAGAGGATGTTATCGGTTATCTTTTAGAGCCGAAGAACATCGATTTTCCGTTTTAGATAGGTCCCGTCTTGAAGCAACGAAACTCTTCGGCGTGGAGTCTATCCTGCGCAGTCCCCGACCGAAGGGAGTGGAGAGCAGTCTCTAGGGATGTCTCAGAATGACATATTTTTATCCTGCAACAAGAGGTGAAGCTTGCCTGAACGTATCTGGATACTGATTTCCCCAG
>CAYLOO010000165.1:0-3967 GCA_964385355.1 uncultured Anaerolineaceae bacterium | reverse complement strand
ATGGATTAACGAAACGTTATCCCCTCATGCTAACGACGGATCGTGATTGCCGATCTGTCGTCATGCTATCGACCACCCCCCTCTACACCATGGATTGTAGTAATTTGCATATAATTGGGAGGCGATTAGATTCATCCGTATCGCCTCTGTATTAAAATCACGAGGAGAGGAAAACAATGGTTTCTAAACTCCCGAAAACCGCAGATGTGGTCGTCATCGGCGGCGGTGTTATGGGCGCCAGCACCGCGTATCATCTGGCAGCCGCCGGGGCTGGTAAAGTCATCCTGCTTGAGAAAGAACCATATTTCGGACAAGGTGCCACCGGCCGCTGTGCCGGTGGAGTGCGCTACCAGTTTGCCACTGAAATCAATGTGCAATTATCCATCGTCAGCCTTGCCATGCTTGACCGCTTTGAAGAGGACACCGGTCAGAATCCCCTTTACCGCAAATGCGGATACCTCTTCGTGCTGACGAATGAAGCAGAGGTTGAGCAATTCAAAAGCAACATCGCCATGCAGAAACTGCTTGGCGTGGAAACAGAATGGCTAAGCGCGGACGAGGTCCGAGCTCGGTTGCCGATGATGCGATTCGACGACGCGCTTGCTGGTACGATCCATCCCAATGACGGTCTTGCAGATCCAAACAGCGTAGTCATGGGCTATATTCAACGTGCCCGGCAGCTAGGTGTAACCGCCCTCACCGAAATCGAAGTACTCGATATCGACACAGCTAGCAATGGAGTTAGAGGTGTAGTGACGAGCGCTGGAACGATCGATACTCGAATCATCGTTAACGCCGCAGGACCCTGGGTGAGCCTTATCGGTAGTATGGTCGGTTTAGAGATTCCAATCACTCCGATACGCCGGCAGATGTTAACTACAACGCCCCTCCCCGATCTCGCACCCGATTTCCCTTTTGTGATCGATTTCGCGCAATCACTCTATTTCCACCGAGAAGGGGATGGAATTCTTACCGGAATGTCAAACCCTGGCGAGAAACCCGGTTTCGATCAATCGATTGACGGAGACTGGGAATTAGTCGCCATGCAAGCCGCAGCGGAACGGATGCCAATGCTGGAAACGGCAGGGCGCCAAACGGGCTGGGCAGGGCTATACGAAGTAACTCCAGATGCACATCCTATTTTCGGCGAGACGCCCATCGATGGTTTTTATCTGGTCGGTGGATTTTCAGGACATGGGTTTATGCACGGACCAATCGCCGGAAAGTTAATGACGGAAAGAATCCTGGAGGGCCATTCGCATACTGTAGATATCTCCTCCTTGGATCTGGCACGCTTTGATGAGAATCGTCTGATATTCGAATACAACGTGGTATAGAGATATGGAAGCTGAGATTATCACAATCGGAACGGAATTGCTCCTAGGCGAGATCGTCGACACGAATACTCGGTATATTGCACATTCCCTTCGCGAAATCGGCCTCGACCTTTATCGAACCAGCACCGTTGGCGATAACATCGACAGGATCGCCGAAGAAGTTCAAGCAAGTATGCAGCGCGCAGACGCTGTAATTACCACCGGCGGCTTAGGTCCGACAATTGACGATCCCACACGCGAAGGAATAGCGAAGGCTTGCGGCGTTGAGACGATCTTCATACCCGAATTATGGCAGCAGATCGAGGAGCGTTTCTCAGGTTTTGGGAGTGTTCCTACCGAAAATAACCGCCGTCAAGCATATATCCCTTCTGGCGCCATCCCCATTGAAAACCCTGTAGGCACAGCTCCGGGTTTCATCGTGGAGACCGCCCATTCCGTGGTCATTTCATTGCCCGGCGTTCCCGCTGAGATGCAGTACCTGCTTGTCAGCAACGTTGTCCCCTATCTTAAGCAGCGACTTGGGTTACAGAGCATCATCAAAAGCCGCATCGTCCGTACCGCAGGTATCGGCGAGTCAATGTTAGACCAAATAATCGAGGACCTGGAGAAACTCCACAATCCGACAGTCGGTCTCTCTGCTCATCCTGGGCGTGTGGACATCCGTATCACAGCAAAAGCCACGACAGATCAAGAAGCCGACAAGATGATCTCGGCGGTAGAGGCGACGCTTGAGGAACGTATTGGAAAAGCGATCTACGGTAAAGACGATCAGACGCTCGAATCCGTTATTGTCGATTTACTGAAGGAGAAGGGGATGCATCTCGCTCTCCTTGAAGCGGGCACAGGTGGAGCCCTTGCGACATCATTAGCAGAATTCCCGGACATAATCGTTAGAGAACAGATACTCTCAGGAACCGTGTCGGAAAAAGCTCTTTCAATGGCATTGAAAGAAGATATGCAAGAAACTACTGCCCAAGCAGGTTTACTATTAGCGATGCAACCTTCTCGGGAAGGCAGCACAGTGATGATCCATGTTGTACTCCCAGACAAAGAACATAGAGAGCACAAATCTTACGAAGCGCACTTCGTTAATATGAAAACCCGCGCCGTAAGTTACGCACTCCATTGGTTACGCCGCGTACTTCTATCGGCATCGTAGGGATCCTTTTTGATCCTTAGGATACTCAGAATGCAGGTTCCTTGACATACAATATGAGCACTTCTATAATCCGGAACGGCGATGCGGGCATGGCTCAGTGGTAGAGCGTCTGCTTCCCAAGCAGAATGTCGCGGGTTCGAATCCCGCTGCCCGCTCTAAACGTAAAGCCTCCTGGAATATTCTGGAGGCTTTTTACTTCTTACGGGACGAATCAAGAGAAATCCAATAAACCCACTAATTCATACGGAATTTTGCTCTCACAACACATTTGTAAGTGGATTGAAAGGTTCATGCTCACAAAAGGATGCTATGCTGAAGTTGCACAGAGCACCATACATTGGTATCGGAGACAACAGGATATATAAAGAAAAGGGTGTCTAGAGAATCGGCGCCAATGGGCAGCCGATCTGCGCCCCAAAGATCTACCGACATCCTCCAGATACCTTTTGTGGACAGCTCTTTGCTCTCCTCCTCAAGAGCCCTCGCTGTGACGACGAGGGCTCTGCTGGCAAATGGGCGCTCCATTGACTATAATTCCTCTCAGCAGCTTGGAGGATTTGATTCGAACTGATCTCTTATGGCTAATAAATCGCGAACGATTCTGTATGTCGAAGACAATCTCGATAACCGCAATCTTGTAAAGCGCATTCTTGAAGCTGCAGGGTATCAATTTCTTGGTACCGATAACGCCGCTGATGGGATTGCGCTCGCACGGCTACATCTCCCCGACTTGATCCTGGTGGATATTAATTTACCAGAGGTTGACGGGCTTACCATGACCCAGGAATTAAGAGCAGATGCGCAGTTCGAAAAAACCCCGATTATCGCCATAACGGCAAACGTAATGCGCGGCGATCGTGAACGAACATTAATAGCGGGATGCGATGACTATATTCAAAAACCGATCGATGTAGATCATCTCCCGAGGCAAATTGCACACTTCTTGCACCAGTAAGACATAATTCGCAGCATCCTAGTGGAGTAGAGTTAAGTGACGAGCGATTCTGAGGAAACAACCGTCCTGATCGTCGAAGACAATGTCTCGAATTTTGTCCTGATGGCCCGCTTACTTGACCATATGGGAATTCATTGCGAATGGAAAACATCCGGTTTTGAAGTCGTTGAGTATGCCGACACTCTCCCCAAGGTCAATCTCATCCTTATGGACATTCGACTACCCTACGAGGACGGATATGAAGCGCTTCGCAAATTGCGCACCTCGGAGGCCTTGCGCGGCATCCCGGTCGTAGCGGTCACCGCATATGCGAGTGAGGAACAGATGCAGCGATCCCGAACCGCAGGATTTGACGGCTTCCTTGGCAAACCGCTCGACCCCGATCGTTTCCCTGCTCAAATACACCGCATCCTTAATGGTGATCCTGTTTGGGAGATTGAGTAGCTGTGGTTAGTCCTGTAACCCATCCACAACCCACGGATCAGCGTGAGGAACGTGGAAGTCTCGTACGTCGGA
>CAYLOO010000164.1:0-3977 GCA_964385355.1 uncultured Anaerolineaceae bacterium | reverse complement strand
GCATGGCGGCGGGAATTCGTAGCCAGGGTGTATGCCCCGGCGCCTCAGCTCGAGGCTGTTAGGCCGCTGTAGAAGTGATGATGAACAAATACTCCACAAGATTGGAGCAACCAGAGGTCAAACCATGATCCTGAAAAACAAAGAGGGTGAAGTCCGTCTGATATGGCGCTTGTTCATGCTTGTGGTTCCATTTCTCTTGGCTGCTTTTTTGCTTCGATATGTTCCCATACGAATCTGGATGGAAGTCCTCATGGATCGAGGTCTTTCAGAATCAGCAGCTCTATCACAAGCAAGGTATATACTCCTGGAGGATCCGATAGGGGTATCGATCGTAGGTATTCTTCAAGGGTTACTGTGGTACGTGTTGGTATGTGTGCTCATCCGATCAACCGAGAAACAACCCTGTGTCTTGAGAAGTCTTGGCTTGGCGCTCAATGGCAAGAGCTTTGTGCTCATTACACTTGGTTTCCTGTTGGGATTGACTATGTATTTCGGCTATTTTGCAATCGGCAGCATTTTCAATCAATCACCATTTGCATGGTCCCCAGCGAGATTAGGAATACTCCCTATTATCTTAGTATTGCTGGATATGCTTGCCAATGGATTTGGTGAGGAGACAGCATTCCGTGCATACTGGCAAAGGTTGTTGGTTGATCGTCATGGCCTGTGGTTGGGTATTATCCTCGCCGGTGTTTCATTTGTGTTGCTTCATTTGCTGATCGGCCCTTTCACGGGCATTGCTCTGCTGGCTAGCATTTTGTTGGCATGTCTCTACGGGGTTCTATATGTTTGGACAGGCTCGATCTTCCTGGTTGGAACAATGCACACCATATTCAATCTGGCTCCAAGATTATTGGGGCAATGGCCGTCAGATATTAGCCTGCTCATTCTCAACAGCCTTGCTCTGGCAATAGCTGTCATTCTGTATCTTCGTGTTGTGAAAGTCGCTCGGGCCTAACAAGCGCGTGCAGCCGACTCGCGCCCGCGGCGGTGGTTTCGATCAGGATGGTGTGTTCAGTGGGCGCGGCGGCTGACGCGCAGGGCGTTATATTGCAAAAGCACATTAGGAGGTAACATGAAAACAGTTGGTCTTTTGGGTGGTATGAGTTGGGAAAGTACGGTTGGTTACTATCGTGCGATTAACGAGGGTGTCAAAAATACCCTTGGCGGCTTGCACTCAGCGAAGATTGCTATGTACAGCGTCGATTTTGAGCCCATAGAAAAACTACAACACGAAGGCGATTGGGAAGGGACAGCAAGAATACTTTCAGAGGCAGCCCAAAGCATACAGTCTGCTGGCGCTGATTTTTTGCTCATCTGCACAAATACTATGCATAAGGTTGCTCCGCAAATAGAAAAAGCAATCAAAATCCCCTTACTTCACATAGCTGATGCAACGGGAGAAGTTCTTGTAAACAAAGGCATTAAAACAGTGGGCCTGCTTGGCACAGCTTTCACAATGGAGCAGGACTTCTACAAAGGTCGGTTGAGCGAAAAATATGGGCTCAATGTACAGGTTCCGAATGAAGAAGACAGGCAAATTGTCCACAAAATAATTTATCAAGAACTTTGTTTAGGGAAAATACAAACCGATTCAAAAACTGAATATCTACGCATTATTGATATGCTTGCTAATCAAGGGGCTGAAGCAGTAATCCTTGGCTGTACCGAAATTGGAATGTTGGTGAGCCAAGGTGATACCAAAGTAAAACTATTCGATACCACAGCCATTCATGCCGAAAAGGCAGTGGAATATGCAATATAACAATCGCATGCACTCGGACAACAAAAAGCGCAGCTCGTTCCTCGCTCTGCTTTTTGCTGCCGGTGATGCGAAGCGTTAGGCAGAACCACTTGGAAGCCGACCTGGATTATCAGAAGTGATCACATATAGGAACCTGGCAGAATCCGATCTAATAAAGATGACAGAAATCGATCGATCAGAGATTGTCCGAGTGGGCTACGAAGTCCGAGAGGGAGCGTTGGTGGAGAAGGACGTCATGTGGGATTCGCCCAACTTCATTCCAGTCGGTGAAGGCGAGCACACGGTTGCTGGAGAGATCGAATTCTGCAGAGGGCACATGGCACGGAATGCGATCGCGATTGGGGGATTTGATGGAGAGACACTTACTGCGATTGGATCCTCACGCCAGATATCCGACCCGGTATGGCTCAGCTTGCCTATTTGCATGTTAGCAGGACCTACCGGCGAAAGGGCATTGGGGCTGCCATAGCTCACCAGCTTCTTGAGCATGCCAGCACTCTCGGATCGAAGAGAGTGTATGTCTCAGCTGTGCCATCGAAATCCGCAGTAGGCTTCTACAAATCCGTTGGGTTCGACCTAATTGCGGAGCCGCTCCCCGAGTTGTATGAGCTTGAACCGGACGATATTCACATGGTCATGGAAATGGATACGCCCGCGGGTAATGGCGGGTTTTGATACTGAAACAGCCACCGCCAACCCGCCGAAGGGTTTACTGTCGGCGCTCTCCTCACTAAATGGTTCAAACCGTTACAGTTTTAGGCCGTGGATTTCCAGCAGGTTGGCAACCTGTTGACGCGCCGGTGGATCGGTAGGGATGCCAAACTGCAGTGGTTCCCCGGATAACCGGGTAACCTTCGCGAGATTGCGTATAATGTATTCCGAGCCATAGTAATCAAAGGCAATAGCGCTGCCACCTGCACATTGCGAGTTAATCGCATCGAGCGTTGCGTGGACAGCTTCTGCCTCCAGATAGTAGATGACCCCTTCCCACAGGAAAAAGGAGGGCGAACCAGGATCGAAATTGTGCCGTTTGAGGGTTTCCAGCCACGGCTCTTTGTTGAAATCGGCGGTGACAAAGGTGGAATACGTGGTGTCAATTCCAGCATTTTGTAATGCTTTCTGTTTTATCGATTGCATCTCGGCGGTGTCCACCTCAAACACCCGCACCTCGGTTCCCGGCGACAAATTGTAGGCCCGCGTATCCCAGCCAGCTCCCAAAATAACAACCTGCTTGACCTTGTCCAGATAGTCAAGCAATGCTTTATCGAGAAATTCTGTGCGGTGGCTGATCGCTGTCACAGGCGTAGATGGGCGAGCCGGCGGATACTTCACCAGCGAAATCTCAACGCCCATCAGGCGCATAGCCAGAAAGGTTGGCCCCATCAACATTTGAAATGCAAGGGGAGATGCGCCAGGTAAAGCCATGAGCACTCGTTTTGCCGCCTCATCCGCCCGCGTACCTGCTTCGTGCATCATCCAGCGGGACAAAAGCAGCTTGTAAGCAGTAGCCGACACGCCGGTGCGCCGGCTGGTCGGAAACACACCGACGACCCACCATACGTAGCCAATCAGGGTGATGGGCAGCAAGACGATTTCAACAATTAGGAAAATAAGAAAAGCAATAGGTTTTGGTATTAGGTTGCTCCTAATTTTGATATTCCTGTCATTGCAGCAAACTGCGCTGGCAAAGTAAAAATCAAGTTCTCAAGCTTTGAGATTTTACAGCCAGCTAACGGATGAAATCAGCGGCGCTTCCCCCAGCGTCCGCTGGAGTTGGGGTTATGCGTAATCTCTCAGTTTAAAAATTTGTTTTCTCTGCATGTCCATCAGATCCCTTGTGAGATGCCAAATAACTTGTGATAGTGAGGGGAATAGGAAGAACCAGATTCGCGTAGAAGAAAACCTGATCAATCCCTATCAGTTGACTCGTACCCTTTACAAACAACTCAAAAAGATGAATTCCAAACCCAATAATTCCCGCGATTACACCTGCTTGGAAATGTTGCCTTCTGAGGCAAAGAAAAGATGCAACTGAATAGAATACTAGAGCTATTAAAGCACCCCCGTGCCCACGTATGATCAACCAAACAGCATTGACTCCTACGAGAGAAAGCAGTAATGCAATAGTAATTATGCCGCTTGTGGGAATCTTATCCTGGTCAAGTCCTAGATTTGCTGTAAAAACAGCGACATGAGTCATGCGACCTTCTTC
>CAYLOO010000163.1:0-3981 GCA_964385355.1 uncultured Anaerolineaceae bacterium | reverse complement strand
CCCTACGTTCATGTGCGGCTTCGTCCGCTCAAATTTCTCCTTCGCCATGATCTTTATCTCCTCGTTCTTTATAAAAGAATTCTTTCGGCAATTAGAGCCCTCAAGGGGAATTGAACCCCTGACCCCGTTCTTACCAAGAACGTGCTCTACCGTCTGAGCTATGAGGGCTTGAACCACAGTCCCGAATTGTCATCACAAACCGAGCCTGAGTGGGCGGTGACGGATTCGAACCGCCGAAGGCAACGCCAGCTGATTTACAGTCAGCCCCCTTTGGCCACTTGGGTAACCGCCCATTGCCCTATATCGGTCAGCAAATGCCTTCCGCAGAAGCATCGCTCAAGTAAAATAATTAAACGACACAGCAAGCCGACGATGGGAGTCGAACCCATAACCTACCACTTACAAAGCGGTTGCTCTGCCATTGAGCTACGTCGGCATGATAATAAAATGCGCCTCACCTGCTCGGCGCTGTCTTATTATACCAGACTACCTTGCCGACTTTGCTCGCCGAGTCTACCAAGATTCAGAGGCATCGTCAATGGAAATGCGCATCGCACCACGCTCACTGAGTGTTCGAACCTTCGCAACCTCGCCGTTCCAAGATGGCATAAAGAGCAATTGCACCGGCAACAGAGGCGTTCAATGATTCGATTTCCCCGCGCATGGGGATCCCGACCAGGAAGTCGCATGATTCCCTGACTCTACGCCGCATTCCCGATCCCTCACTGCCAACGACCAGACCCATTGGTCCTCTGAGATCCGCTTCCCAATAGATTGATGCTTCTGGCGTATTCTCCAGGCCGGCAACCCAGATATCTGCTTTTTTTAGACGCTCGATCGCATCTGCCAGATTGCCTCGAGCGATGATCATATGCTCGCTCGCTCCGGAAGATGCGCTGACCACTGCCGGCGTGACAGATGCGCTCCTGCGCACAGGAATCACCACGCCGTGGACACCTACGGCTTCTGCCGTGCGCAACAGTGTTCCTAGATTCTGAGGATCCTGGATCATATCCAAAAGAAGTATCCAGGGGGGTTCTCCCCGCTCTGCGGCGAGTTCCAGCATCTCCTCGACTGACCCATATTCGAAGGGATCGGCAATCGCCACAACCCCCTGGTGATTAGAGCACTCCCGATCCAGCGTGGTCCTGGGGACACGTTTAACTCGTATTCCACTAGCCTGCGCCAAATCGTTGATCTCAACGAGGAGACCTCGCTCGATGACCCCTTCGGCAAGTTGAATTTGATGGATTCGGCGCCGCCCTGCCCGCATTACTTCTCGAACCGGGTTTCGCCCGTATATTGTTTCTTCTCTTCTCCCACTCATATCGATTAACTTATGGTCCGTAACTTTCTGGATAGAAATTCACCCCAGCTCGTGATCGAACTGGGGCGTCGGAGTGCTCATTCTCGACTAGCGTACTCTCCAGACCGTCCCCCCCTTGCCATCCTCCAGTGATATCCCCAAATCACTTAATCGGTCGCGAATCATATCCGAGAGCTCCCACTGCTTGGCAGTTCGCAGTTCCCTTCTGATTTCTAGGAGCAGATCAATGAAAGGCGCAGCCTCTGCATCCAGTTGATCTTTTTGGGCAAGCGATAACCCAAACACACTCGCCAATTTATTAAGAACGTCCTGCGCAGCGCCCAGATTCTCCTGGTCGATCCCAGCCGTTCTCGCTTCATTGATCGCCCTGACCAACTCAAAAAGATACCCCAGTGCTCCAGCGCTGTTGAAATCATCATCCATCGCTGTTTCAAAGCCAATCCGGGTTTGTTCCGCTGCTTGGGCCAGGGTTACCGCTTCGCCTGGGTCGAGATCGGGAAGGGGGGATGCAGACCGCAAGCCGCCCTTCAATCTCTCGAGAGCGTGCGCCGCCTGCTCGATAACATCCTCATTATACGTAAGCGGACTGCGGTAGCTGGCGTTCAGAATCAAGAGTCGCAGGACATCCGCATCATATTTCGCTAGAAATTGTTCGATTGTAAAAACGTTACCAGTTGACTTCGACATATCCTCGCCACTGAGTTGCATCATGCCATTGTGTACCCAATAACGAGCGAAGGGTTTATCAGTATAGCTTTCTGATTGAGCAATCTCATTCTCGTGATGCGGGAAGATCAAGTCGTTCCCGCCACCATGAATATCGATTTGATCTCCCAGATGGTGCAGGCTCATCGCCGAGCACTCGATATGCCATCCTGGTCTTCCCGGCCCCCACGGACTTTCCCACGCCGGTTCGTCAGGTTTAGCTGCCTTCCAGAGAGCAAAATCCGCAGGGTCTTCCTTCCGGTCATCAACTCCGAGGCGAGCGCCAGTGCGCATATCTTCCAACACTCGTCTCGAGAGACGTCCATAATCCTCGTCTTCCGCCACCCGGAAATATACATCCCCGTCGACGTCGTAGGCATACCCTTTATCCATCAATCCCTTAACCACGCCGATGATAGTTTCAATCTCGGTGGATACTCTCGGGAAGATATGTGCGGGCAGGACATTAAGTTCTTTCAGATGCTGATCGTATTCGTCGATGTATTGCTCCGCTAGGTCTAGGGGGTCGACGCCCAGGTCCTTTGCGCGCAGGATGACTTTGTCATCAACGTCCGTGTAGTTCATGACATGTTTAACGTCATACCCTTTGTATTCAAGGTATCGGCGGATCACATCGAAGACGATCGACGACATTGCGTGGCCAACATGCGCCTTATCATACACCGTAGGCCCACAGACGTAGAGCAGAACCTTACCCGGATCCAGTGTCTCAAACTCCTCTTTTTTACGGGTCATGGTGTTATAGATCATCAACGTCATCGAACCTTACTCCTGAGCGAATTCGTTCTCGTTCTCTATCTTAAGCCGGGCGAAAATCATCCTGCCTGCGGCTGTTTGCAGCACTTTGGTGACATTCACCAGAATCACACTTCCAATTTTCATCTCGCCATCTTCGATGACAACCATTGTTCCATCGTCAAGGTAGCCAACCCCCTGTCCGGCTTCTTTCCCTTTTTGTATGACATCCACTTCAAGCGTCTCGCCCGGCAGAAAAACCGCCTTAACCGCGTTCGCTAGCTCGTTGATATTCAATACAACAACGCCCTGCAATTCAGCGACGC
Source organism: uncultured Anaerolineaceae bacterium (assembly GCA_964385355.1). Lineage (GTDB taxonomy): Bacteria > Chloroflexota > Anaerolineae > Anaerolineales > E44-bin32 > E44-bin32. The sequence continues at coordinate 867 of CAYLOO010000163.1, read as the reverse complement.
GATTCAGGTTATAGTCGTTAGTTAGGACTTTGCAGCTAAGTTGTTTGGCGAGGACCACCAATTTATCATCCACCTCCCGCACGCCTTCCACATCTAAATCTGTGATGCGCATCGAGATACGTGGATCTTTTTTAAGACGGTTGAGTATATCCAGCCCCCGGCGCCCACGCTGTCTCCTCAATCCATCGGATGAATCTGCGACATGCTGAAGTTCGTTCAAGACAAACGATGGCACCAACATCGGGCCGCTAATAAAGCCTGTGCGAGCAATATCTGCAATCCGCCCATCAATTATCACGCTGGTGTCAAGCAGTACGTTATTGTTATCCGACGTAAGCTCGTGATCTCCCTTGCTCAATGACCCAAAACGGGACCCAACCATATTTAATATTTCGGTCTGGCGCGTTGTGAAAATGACTACGCCTAAATAGCCGGTGAGAATGGCGCCAATGAAAGGCAGCAATTGGCCAAACGGTTTAGGTAATAGTGAAAGGGGGAAGGCAACCAGCGCCCCTACAATCAAGCCAATGATTCCCCCCAACAATCCGGCCATCATTGTCTTTAACGAAATTGTTGAGAGCTTGCCGCGGATGGCACGCATTGGACGTGTAGTCAGAAACGGCGTTACTACAAGCCCCAACAACGCACCAACCATTCCAAACACGATAGCCCAGAGAACAGGTTCATCTCCCGCAAAATTCGCCAGCACTGTCCCAAGGTAGACACCGCCAATTGATAAAGCGATCATTCCAACGATTCGAGCAATAAAGTCTGCACTCATAATTAAATCCTTTTCATAAAAATATATAAATAATCGGGATAGGGGGAAACCTCACGGCTCCCCCCTCCCACACCACCGGACATGCG
>CAYLOO010000162.1:0-4012 GCA_964385355.1 uncultured Anaerolineaceae bacterium | reverse complement strand
ACGGAATGTGGGGGGACATCCTTAACCACCACTGAGTTGGTCCCAATCCGGCTGTGTTCCCCAATATGGATCGGTCCAAGGATCTGAGCTCCTGCACCGACGACAACGTGATCTTCCAGCGTCGGATGGCGTTTAACCTTCTCCCAACTCACTCCGCCAAGCGTCACGTTATGATACATAGTCACGTTGGTACCTATCTCCGCGGTCTCACCGATCACTGTTCCCATGCCGTGGTCGATGAAGAAACCCGGTCCGATTTTGGCACCGGGGTGGATTTCGATTCCTGTCAGCCAGCGATTTAAATGACTCATGCCTCGTGCGATCAGGAGAAAGCGCTTATGCCACAGGAAATGTGCCAGCCTGTGCAGCCACAGTGCATGGAAGCCGGGGTAGAAGAACAGGATCTCGAGCACATTCCGGGCTGCCGGGTCCCGCTCGAGCACTGCTAGAATATCTTGGCGAATGGTCTTTAACATGGCCTTGCTCCTTTTGCCCGTGGCTACTCGCCCATCCCTTCGAAAAGCGGTGTGCTTAAGTAACGTTCACCATACGAGGGCACAATGACAACGATGCGTTTCCCGCTGTTTTCTTGGCGGCGTCCGACGATGAGCGCAGCGAGGATCGCAGCACCCGAGCTTATGCCCACAAGGATGCCTTCCTCCTTCGCCATTCGACGGGCAGTAGTAAACGCCTCTTCGTTCGTCACACTGATGATCTCATCGAGCAGTTCCATCTCCAGCACCGCGGGGACGAACCCGGCTCCAATTCCCTGGATCTTATGAGGACCCGGTTCACCGCCGGCGAGAATCTGTGAATCGGAGGGTTCTACGGCCACGATTTTTTAGCTCTGGCAGACGCTTCTTGAGCACGGATCCCACCCCGCTGAGCGTTCCGCCGGTTCCCACGCCTGCGACTACGTAATCCAAATGCCCATCTGTGTCCTGCCAGATCTCTTCGGCGGTGGTGCAGGGGTGAATTTCGGGGTTCGCCGGGTTTTCGAACTGCTGGAGAACCAAGTAGCTCGGATCGGCTGCTGCCATTTCTTGGGCTTTACGAATGGCGCCGGGCATCCCCTCTGATCCGGGGGTCAGGACGAGCTCAGCCCCGAAGGCATTCAGGAGCTTGCGCCGTTCTATGCTCATCGTATCCGGCATCACCAAAGTGCAACGATAGCCTTTGGCGGCGGCAATCATGGCAATTCCAATGCCAGTATTGCCGCTGGTCGGCTCTAGAAAGATGGTGTTCGGGCCGACCTTGCCAGCTTCTTCTGCGGCGTTGATCATGCTCAAAGCGATGCGATCCTTCACGCTGCCCCCGGGGTTTTGAAACTCCAGCTTCGCCAATATCTCAACCTTCAAACCTTGAGTGATACGATTTAGCCGCACTAATGGGGTTTTTCCAATAAGCTCTGTAATGTTAGATGCTATCTTAGGCATAGTATTCCCTCCTTTATGGAAAGTTCTCTTTAGGAATTATTAATTCAAACAAAGAAGGCCCATCCGGGCTTTGAAAGCCCTGCGATGAGTCTCGTTATCTCATTGATATTTCCGGCTTAACCCATTGGAGTTACATACTAACGCTGTCTTGATGAAACTCCTGCGGTTATGCCGATGAAATGGGAGCTAGATCTCAAGTACTTTACACGAAATCACACCCGCTGCGACTCAGCGTCCGTGCTGAAACTGCAGGCATGCCCGGCCATTGGCCAGAGCACCCCTGCTAAAGACACGAGCAAGAATGTTGAATCGCGCGCAAGGTGTGAGTAGAAATCATCGATTTTATTACCTTAATTACGGAGAAAGAATACCAAAATTATGCGGAATAGTCAATCCGAAGCCCCATTCCGACCCGTCTATTAACCTGGACTAACGAACCTGCTCCACTAGATTTTCGCGATTGCCATAGGTACAACTTGATCTAATTGCGGGGGGGCTAATCGGGATACGCTTCTTCGTAGGTCAATATTCCTATAAGAAACTCTTGAGGCCTGTTATCCATCTCTTGTATTTTGACTAATTGGGCCCCGTGGTTTTATGCTCGAATCACTTCAACTTTATTGTGAGCTCTCAAGTAGCTCTGATTGAATCCACACCAGCCAGGCGCGGACCTCTCCACTCGGCTCCTGTGGCGCGATCGCCAGGATCGAGATGCGAAGCGGATAGCGACCATCGTGGATTGTTGCCGTACAGGGAAAGGTCCCCTCGACACGGATCGGGTGGACCTTTTCACCAAGGGCTGAATAGGGCAGGAAACCAACTGCTCCTTCATTTTCATCAACAAGTTGCAGGACAGCGGCCGGCGTAGGCCCGAGCAGGGCGTTGTTTGTAAAGCGTTGCCCGCTCATCACGGTCGACTGGAATGCGGCTCGGACTTCATCGCCAGGGAGTGGGATTACCGGTTGGATCTGAAGATCGGTGTCTGCAAGGGATTCCCAGTTGCTCCTACGACCGGTGAAGATCACAGCCAGTTCTTCAATGCTCAGGTCGCGCACGCGAAGATCGGGATGTACAAGCACCACAATGCCATCTTCACTTAAGGGTGTAGCGAACCACCCTGTCGGCGGCGTAAGCCCCCCGATAAGGACATCACCGTTTCCGTCTTCCAGAGATGCGAGAGCTGCTTCTTGCGGTTGGTTCCCCAGTGAGATAAACGAATCCGGGTTGACCTGAAGGTATCCATCGAACCAGGTTTTCACGAGATTTGCATAGGAGGGTGTGCTGATAACTTGCTGCACCACAGGCGTTGGGGCAGGCGTTGCCGCCGGCGCGCACGCGCCCAGGCAACTCGCTGCGATCGCGAGCAGGATGAGATTAACCCATAAACGCATAGACGATCAAACCTCCCAATCCGACGATCGTACAGTAGATCACGAAGATATTAAGCGGGTGGTGCCGAAGGTAGGAAAGAAGCCAGTGGATAGAGGCCAGGCCCACGAGCGCCGAAGTTGTGAAACCGATGAATAGTAAGGTTAGTTGCGAACCCGGGTCCGGGATGGCTGTCAGATCCAACAGAGCGATAATACCCGCGCCGAGCATTGCTGGGATCGACAAGAGGAATGAGAAACGAGCTGCATCTTCCCGCTTCAGCGAGCGCAGCAAACCGCCCGCGATCGTGGATCCGGAGCGTGAAATCCCCGGGAAAAGGGCTAGGGTCTGCGCAAGGCCGATCCACAAGGAATCCGCCCAGTTCAATTCCTTCATGGGTTTGTCGGAGCGCTGGAGGCGTTCGCTTACGAAGAGGATGGCTGCGGTAGCAAAGAGAAAGAGAGAGACTGCGAGCGGGTTGTCGAATGTCTTCTCAACGATTGGTTTGAGCAAAAGCCCCAATACTGCGGCTGGGAGGCTGCCCAATAGGATCAACCATGCCAGGCGGGCATCGGGTTCATCGAACGGGCGACGCTGAAGAATTCCGCGCAGGGCAGCAGTGAGCATACTCAGGAGTTCCCGCCGGAAGTAGAGGATGACAGCTAAAGTGGTCCCCCACTGAACCAGGACGTCGAAGATGAATGCAGTTGCGGGGTCGAACTTCCAGTTGAGAAGCCAGGGTACGAGTACCAGGTGTCCACTGGAAGAGATGGGGAGGAATTCAGTTGCTCCTTGTACGATCCCGAGTACGAAGGCTTGAAAAGGTGTCATCGATCACTCCACGTCTTGTCGGTGTTTGTTGAAATGAGCACGGAATTCAGACGCAAAATTCTCCAGATTACCAGCGATGATGGAATTCCTGAGATCGGCGGCGAGGGAGGTGAGCATATAGATGTTGTGGATGGAGAGCAGCGTGGCGGCGAGCATCTCCCCTGCGCTGCATAGATGGCGAATGTAGGCCCGGGTGAAGGTCGTACAGGTGTAGCAGGAGCATCCTGGGTCTACAGGTCGTTCATCATCGGCGTACTGCGCTTTGCGCATGTTCATCCGCCCCCGCCGGGTCAGTGCGCTGTGGTTGCGGGCCATCCGCGTTGGCAGGACGCAGTCGAAAATATCTACCCCGCGCTGAACGGCTTCCACGAGATCCT
>CAYLOO010000161.1:0-4072 GCA_964385355.1 uncultured Anaerolineaceae bacterium | reverse complement strand
GGCTCGGACCGAGCTATTGAATGAATAACCATTTAATCAGGAGGACGCAATGTTTGAGTTTATGAGATTTGGTGGGCACGGAGATGAGTTTCATCATGCCAAACCAGGCAGTGGGCCAAATGCAACTTACTACACAATACAACAGAGGACGGAAGACAACAAAAAACGATTAAACCGCAGACGCAATAAGATAGCCAAAGCGTCTCGCAAAAAGAACAGGAGATAGTACTATGACAGAAAACATTATCGCAAGAAAAGACTCATACGGAGAGGTTATACTACTACCAGCGGGCAAAACAGAACACCCCAGCACTGTAGTAGGTAACCTCACCATCATAGAGGCGGAACCCGCACCACCATTACTTAAAGAGCTGGCAATAGAAATGGTGGAAGGTATAGCTAAAAAAGTGGTGTTTGGGGCATATATAAAAGGTATGGAAAATTGTATAGGCACGTATGCACCGGAATCGAAGACACTATACATAGATATGGGCAACATGCTACTCAAGTCATATTACTACGACAAAGGTATGATGTTCATACCAAGTATGTGGTTCAGCGCAATATACAGTATAGCACATGAAGCGGAACACGCGCTACAGCTTGAGGCGGAACCCACCCTCATAGAGTTTGATGAACTACCACAAGAATATGAAGATATAGCAAAGAAAACAGGCCATGAGGAAGTAATAAAGTGGTCCCACAAGCCAATACCACCACTAGAGGAGATGGGTTGGATTGGCAAACAACTTGTCGTGATGCTGAACGCGGCATATCCAGCGACGGCGTATATGTCAGATGAACCCAAGTATATGGCGGTCGGGGCGGTGGCAGAATTACATACAGCCATAGCGCATCATAGTGATTATAACGCAGATGATACAAAAGCTGTACAGGACGAAATAGATGCGGGCAAGATGGGAGTCAAAATAGCAGATAAGTATTTCCTTACTGCAAATGAATTACTAAACATGTAGGGCGGCTCAAACCGGTGTGGTGATTAAATACTAACATTTTAACGGAGGAAAAAATGACTGATCAGGAAAGAATCGAGTTTATGGTAAAGATGGCATCCATCATATTTGAAATCAAGGGCAAGGGACTAAACCCCACCACGTGCACCGTTCAAACAAAATGGGGTAATTTCACAGGACGCACGTTCAGTAATGGCAAACTCATTGGGTTTGATATAGACCTTAATGACGCCGGCGATGTAGTACCATTACGCATCCTTGAACAGAATCCTGACAAGGTGGATAACTATGGTAATCTTAAACAGAACGCTATACTTGCTCGTGCAGGTCACAAAATTGTCTGGATTATCAGACGCGACAGAGAGCGTGGATTCATCGGTAAGGTTCAGGACGGTGTATTCGAGAAATCCGAACCACGGGCGCTACAGACGGTTACATACGGCGCCGCAGGCACAGGTACATATCAACCTACAGTTGGTGAAGACCAGTTTAACCAGAATTACACAGGATTCAATGATGGCAGCTGGGTTGCTGACTTGCCAGAGATAAATACATCAGAAATACCCCTTGGTATGACAGATATGTATATACCTGACGAGGATATACCATTCTAATGGCAGAAAGATTCCTGAATACACTAACTGGTATTGTGTGGTCTATAGATGATACATCTATGACTATATTATTACCCCGCGGCGGATACATTCAGGCACCAAAAACAGCGGGTATTCGTGAATTAGAGGAAGTAGCTTTTCTCATGGATATCCGCGATAAACAGGTAATCAAGGTAATGAAGAAAAAAGACGCCGACGAGGTAATAAAACGAGGCTCAAACCATTTATACGCGGTGGCATGCAGAGACCCGCAAAACTACGAGGAGGATTTGAATTATGGAAACGACCCGAACATCATTGGGTGTTATGACATCTAACGAACAAATCATTGAAGACAAAGATTTACGAAGTCAGATGATCAAAATATCCATGTTCTTAGAAAATCAACTAAAAGAAGGACTTATTCCAATAGGTAACAGAAATAAGTCGGAAACGGAATGGGGATTATGCATGGAAGTAGTAATGGAGCAACCACATGCAGACAAACCCGTCCTATTCACATACAAAATATGGATTGACAGTTTGAAGTTCAAGGCATGGTTAGAAACGCGTTTGTGTATGTTAAATGGCAACGTACTAATATTTGGAGATGCCGGACTACGTCTGATAGTGCCTGGCCGTGGCATAAACAAATATGGCGACACCATGGCAGACATCATAGTCAAATATGCAGACGATATGAATGATCAGTCTTATAGAGTGGAACTCGTGAAGAGACCACTCACTATCACCGTTCATCGTGAAGTACTGAGTAACCAGGACTGGATAGTAAAGTGCGCCATAGAGTAAACGGCGCTATGCGGCGGCTCAAACCGGTGCGGTGATGAAATAAGGAAAAATACAACGAAGGGAGGATAAAGACATGCGGATCAGTCTATCCGCGACCGCCAAAGTATTACGTAGTAAACACATATTTAATTAAAGAAAACTTATTTTACATTATTAACACTTTTATTTGGAGGTTTTACTCATGGGTAAAATTAACGTAGAACTTATGGACGTTCGTATTGCATCAGATATAACTTTTAACCCGGCCGCAGATCCCAAACACAACCATGCGATGCTCACAGTAATCAACAACAGGGGTAAGAAACCCGGCACCGACGAAGAGATGACTGACGAGGTTACCTGTCATTTCTGGGGCAAGTATGCATCTGTGATTTCATTCTTCGGTTATAAGGGAAAACAGATCAACATCATTGGAAGACTTCAGTCATGGAAAGAACAAACAGGCCGCGTCCGGCAGAATGGAAAGCCGGAGATTTTCCGCAAGGTAGAAGTTGTGGTAGACCACGTTCAGCTTCTTGGAGATTCCATGAAGATGATCGAATTACGCGTTGCAGCCAACATTCAGGCCCTTAAGAACGCAGGAAGGCTGCCACAGGAACTCAGCATCACCGCAGCTGAACTACTGAAACACACCCCTCCACAGATAGTGGACTTCGCACCTCAGAATTGCGTCAATGGACGTTATGGGTATGCGAGAGTATGGACCAAAGACAGGGGTTTCTGGGATCTGAACGGTAACAGTGCAACAGCAGGTGCAAGTGCGGTCGCAACACCAGGTGCTTCAACAGTTGATGTGGCCACATTGCAGGCACAACTTGCAGACCTGACCAGCAAACTGGCAACCGCAGCAGGTGCATCAGGGGCTGCCGCCGGAGCAAACGCCAATCAGAACCTGTTCCAGATTTAGTAATTTAAACGATTTAATCAGTTAATTTATAATAGGGTAGATAGGTACTATATAGTGCTTATCTACCCTATTTTTTTTCTTTTACACCTAATTTTTTTGCTGGTGCGCTAAATTCTAATTCTATGACCGGGCAACTGGAGGATCTCTGAGATATGATAATTGAAAGTATGATACTCATTGGATGCGGTATTAGGTTGTGTAAATTACTAAGTAGTAATACTAATACTATACGTACTAAACGTAAACCTGTTGTAGAAACTAGTGACTGGGGGCATACTAGTGCTTGTATCAGGGAAAATCAGAAGGAAGCACTGAGAAATATGGGTCCAAGTAGCAGTTTAGACCCCGCCGTGGAATATTATAACAAAGAAATAAAGAAAATGTTCAAATCTGGCTGGGAAAATGACCCAGAAGTCATACGCCTACGAAAAGAGATGTATGTGAACACCGGGCGAAATAAACAAGGTATAAAACTCTCAAACTAATAATTATAGCGAAATACTAGCTAAAAACCGCATTTTTTTTCATATCGCAGTGAAATTGCTGCAAAAACACCTATTTTGGAGGAAAATAACCATGTTATCGATATATACAGTAATGGGAACAGTGTTCCTAATCATGGCATTCATCATATGGATAATCGCCATGATCAACCAATCACTGGCAAGTTTAAAAGGAACGAATGAAATAGTACTAGATTTTACCGATAAAATGACCGGCAAAAAGATAAAACTAATTAGTCTAAACACTCCGGATGATGCTGCAGATCTATTTAGTACTGGTATAGT
>CAYLOO010000160.1:0-4099 GCA_964385355.1 uncultured Anaerolineaceae bacterium | reverse complement strand
GCTCCCGTACTCTCTCGATCGTTCTTTCTAATCTATCCTTATAAATTGTGAGGTCGATCATGACGTTTTTTATTACCTTCCTTCAGATGAATTTTTGTTTTCTAAACGGATGGGTTTCCGCACGATATAGAGCGGTCGGCCTTTAGCCTCATCATAAATCCGACCGATGTATTCCCCGAGAATCCCAAGAGAGATTAGCTGCACACCTCCAAGAAATAATACCGCGATCAAGGTCGTTGCTTGACCAAAAAATGCCTGGCTTCCAACCAATCTGAACGCAATTACTATGGGTATGGCGATAGTGCTCACGCCCGCGGCGAAAAAGCCGAAGTAGGTCGCGATCTGGAGCGGAAAGTAGGAAAAGCCCGTGATGGCATTAAGCGCCAGGCGCAGCATTTTACGAAACGGATACTTCGTCTCTCCCGCGAATCTCGCAGCTCGCTTGTATGGCACCCCGGTCTGGCGGAAGCCAACCCATGCAGCCATAGCTCTAGGGAAGCGGTGCCTCTCGCGCATTTGAGTCAGCGCACCGACAGCCTGCCGGTCCATCAGCCGGAAATCCCCGGTATCCAGCGGGATCTCAACATCGGTGATGTGGTTGATCAAGCGGTAAAACAAGGCTGCTGTAGTCTTCTTAAACCAGGTCTCGCCCTCACGCTCCATGCGCACGGCGTACACGATTTCATAGCCCTCGCGCCATTTCTCAACCAGATCGACGATGACCTCAGGGGGGTCCTGTAGATCAGCATCCATGATGATCACGGCGCGGCCCTGGCTGAAGTCCATCCCCGCGGTCACGGCGATTTGATGCCCAAAATTGCGGGCGAAAATCACAGGAACTACACGTGGATCTGCTTCGCTCATCGCTTCGATCCACTCCGAGGAGCCATCCGTCGATCCATCGTCGATGAGAATGAGCTCCCATGGCTCGCCGAGGTCATCCAAGACCGCCTTCACCCGATCATAGAGTTCCTGGAGCGACTCGATTTCGTTATAGACCGGCACTGCGACAGAAATAGTAATCTCGTTTTCCGTCATCCTATTCATCCTCCGCCGTTTTACTTCAGCTCGGCATTCAAAGCACTTTGGAGTGCTTCGAGTGTCGGTTCAATCACAAGCGGCTCACCGGCGGCATCCATCGCTCGCGCTACATCTTTCAACCCGTTGCCGGTATTCAGCACAACGACACGGTCTCCCTGCGCAAGAAGGTTCTTCTCAGCTGCGGTTAACAGCCCGGCATAGGCTGCCGCTCCCGCGGGTTCGGCGAATACGGCCGTATCTCGGCCAAGCTCTGCAATCGCGCCTAAAATGGCGGAATCTGGAACTGCTACGTAAGCTCCACCGGTTTCCGTTGCGGCTCGCACTGCGCGTAAACCATCACGCGGCAGATCCACTGAGATGCTATCTGCCAGGGTATTTGCACTCACCGGTTGGATATCCTCCGAACCAGCCTTGAAGGCGTTATAAATCGCAGCCGATCCTTCAGATTGGATTCCATAGAGCCTCGGTATCCTGTCGATCCAACCTAATTCAAGCAAATCCTTAAAGCCTTTATGCAAACCGGAGATGATATTCCCATCCCCAACAGACACGATAACAGCATCCGGCGTGGGCCATCGCTCCTTTGCGGAGCTCTCACCCTCACTCTCAATCGATAATTGTTCACAAATTTCGAAAGCTGCGGTCTTCTTCCCCTCCGCCGTGAAAGGGTTAAAGCCCGTATTACGGCAATACCAGCCAAACTTCTCCGCTGCTTGAATGGTGAGATCAAAGGCATCATCATAAGTGCCTTCGACGAGGACCACACGTGCGCCGAAGATCAGGAGCTGCGCGATCTTTGCTGGTGGAGCTGTCCTCGGGGCGAGTATTACGGCGGGCATCTTTGCTGCTCCCGCCATACCTGCCAGCGCCGCTCCAGCGTTGCCGGTAGAAGCTGTAACAATCACCTCTGCGCCGATCTCCTGCGCCCTTGCGACGGTAACGGCGCTGGCGCGGTCTTTAAAAGAAGCAGTTGGATTTCGCCCATCATCCTTCAACCAGAGCTTCCCAAGACTCAATCTCCCGGCGATGGGTTGCACATCAAAAAGCGGCGTCCAGCCTACAGCCCTCAATGGTGTTCGATAGTGCCCCGGGTCTCGTACGGGGAGGAGAGGCAAATACCGCCAGATGGAAGTGTCCGGCGAACGTCTGAGTTCGCTGGGGGATATATCACGACGAATCCGGTCGTAATCCAGGATCACGTCTAGATTCCCGCCGTCCTGCGGGCAGGTATATTGGGCATCATCTGGTCCGAATTCCTGACCGCAGATAGAACAGCGATAGCCTGCAAATCCCGCCATTTTAGAGCCCTCGTTCACCGCGGATATACGGCAAACCCAGCGCCGCCGGTGCGGCCAAGCGCTTGCGCATAGCTTCGCGTGAGCCAATCACCAACACAACGATGGTAAATGCATAGGGCAACATTTGAAGGAAGAAACCCAAATAAGGGTTGTAATAGAACGGGTTACGGAGACGGAAGATTTTCAACGGTCCTTGGACATCAAGGATCATTCGGCGGAGAGCGCCAAAAGCGTATGACCCGGCGGCTGCGCGAATCGGATCCCACTGAGCGAAGATCACAAGACCGATGGCAATCCACCCCTGGCCAGATGTCGTGAGGTGGCTGAACCACCCCGGTGAAACAGCCAGGCTGATCGTCGCCCCGGCAACGCCGGCGAGCATCCCGCCGACCAATACATAGAAATAGCGCATGCGGTTTACATTGATGCCCAAAGCATCCGCGGCTGCCGGATATTCACCAATCGCTCGCAGATGCATCCCAGGTCGCGTACGGTTTATGTAGTACCAGACAAGAGGGATCATCAGATATCCTAGATAAACCATCGCACTTTGATTTTCAAACAGAATTGGACCGATAAAAGGTATGCTCGCCAGACCTGGAATGCTAAATGAAGGTAAAAGAGAGACTGCCCCAGCCTTGCTTAAGCCTTCACCGAACACCAGACTTAGACCGGTACCCAGGAAGGTCAGCGCCAGGCCGCTTACAACCTGGTCAGCTTGAAACTGGATCGTGATTAGTGCATGAACCTGACTCAGCAGACCAGCGAAGAGCATTCCGACGAGCATTCCAAGCCAGGGATTGCCTGTCGACAAAGCTGTTTTATAGGCACTCATGGCACCAATGAGCATCATCCCCTCAAGACCAAGATTTAATATCCCAGACCTCTCGGTGAAGATCTCACCTATGGTAGCGAATAGAAGAACCGTTCCGGAGGCAACGCCAGCTTGCAGGATGATGATAGGATCCATGCTTATGCCTCCTGTCCTACTCGTATGAGTTGAATCCGATTGCGGAACAAGAAATCACTGGCAATCAGACAGACCAGGATGATCCCCTGGATGAGCATCGGAATACCTGATGGTTGAATCTCCCGCCCGGCTAGGATAAGTCCCCCGAAGAGAATCGAGATCGGGACGACCAAAATAGGGTTGAGCTTCGCCAGCCAGGCGATGATGATCCCCGTGAAGCCGTAGCCGGATGAGATCGCCCCTTGAAGGCGATGCACAACTCCAGAGATCTCCAACATGCCGCCCAACCCCGCCAGTGCACCCGAAAGCATCATCACTAAAATTGTATTCCTCACGATATTGATTCCAGCGTAGCGCGCGGCGCGCGGGTTGTCTCCAATCAAGCGAATCTCATACCCCCACCGGCTGCGGTACAGGATCCACCACACCACCCCGGCGGCAATTATGCCTATGACCAATCCCAGATGGATGGTAAGTCCCCGGAACGCTGGAACCTGGGCCGCGTAATCCGTCAGTCGCGGCAGCCAGGCCGTTCTGGGAAATTGAGGGCTCATCTGAAAGCCACCTTCGGACCATACATCAAAGATGAAATAGTTGTTCCACGCCACAGCGATGTAATTCATCATGAGTGTCGAGATAATTTCGTTAACGTTGTATTTTGCTCTCAAATAGCCAGGGATAAACCCCCATAATGCACCCGCTAGCGCACCGACAACAATCATCGCCGGGATCATGAGCCACGGCGAGGTTTCAGGCGGAAGAAGCGGTGTAAGCACGACAGCACTTGCCC
>CAYLOO010000159.1:0-4138 GCA_964385355.1 uncultured Anaerolineaceae bacterium | reverse complement strand
TACCTGACCACACTGGAAGATGTCCGAACCGTGCTGCGCGAAGAGGTCGACCGCTATACCTATCCCGGCATACCATCCTGGTATCTTAGGACGGGGTAACAATCCCCAGGTGCACTCTACAACCGGGGAAATCCCTGGCCTGCGTTTCGCCAATGCCACCACAGTGGGCAACAGCCTTTCTTCCGCCCCTTCGCTCTACCTAAGGCTTATACCTCGACCAAGGACATCTTCTGCATGCATGAGCGACGCATAGTCAACGGATACCGGCGTATCTTCCTTTTCAACCATCAGATACAAGTCCCCAATGTGCCCCTCTACGAAGAAGTGGATGTGCACATGGTCCTCGATACCAAGAAACACACCATGCAAATCCGTCTTTGGTGAAATCAGCAGATGGTCCACCAACTCTCATTGCCTCTGAGTGGTTTCAAAGTTCACCTTTGAACCAAAGAAGTGTTCACTTTTCAGCCGTTCCTAACACGAATACGATGAAACTTGTCATTTGAAATTTGGAGTGAATACTTTTCATTTCACAACATTTAACAATCCCAGTCGATGGTAAATGGTGCGTCCAAACAAAGGTTGCCGAAATTATCAGTTGGGTCAAGAATTGTATGTAAATTTGGTTCCTTCACGCAGTTCTTGTGTCTCGAATTCCCTCTCAAATCAGGCAGGAACGCTCTTCATCGGCAGTGAAGCCCTTATCTCTATCGGCTCTTCCTCCAGCACTTTCATGTCCAGGTAGTGATGACCTGACAGCCTATCTTCGGATTGCTCCATGGCCAGAGCCGTCATGAGCCTCATATAACAGGCACGATCTGGAAAGATAAGGACCACTCTGCTTCGGTGGCGTAGTTCTTCGTGAGGGCACTCCAACCCATTGTTGGTGCACATCCGCATGCGACGCGATGGCGGATGCCGTTTGCCCATTCCGTAGCACGCTACCAGGGCGCGATCTCCCCTGGTAGTTCTTGAACACCAAACTCGTGGAGAGGCCCAAACTTCGAGTCAAGTTCAGCTGTGCGCTCGTGGATTTCCTTGTCAATTGATTTGACATCCTTACCGCGGTGTTTAAGAGCTTGCTCTATTGCAGTTTGAACAGCCTCGGAGGTGGGATGTACTACCATTCCGCTTCTGCAGTGGCGAGGTGGACCAGGCCGCGTTGACTGCAAGAGTAGGAATTCGTGAGTGGGCAAGTCACGGATTCGAGAAGCCATATCATTTAATTGACGTTCAAGTTCAGCGTAATGCGTCGCCGATCCAGCCCGTCTTTCCGTCTCGTCTGGACGGCAGATCTCACGGGCAAGCTCCTCTACGCCAGGACCGCTCGACCCGAAGATGAGCAAATTTGAGATATTCCCCATAAGCGTTCCATACAAGTTACGATTAAGCATAGTTTGGGCCTGGACGGCGACGGTCAGGCGTACACTCCTCTTACGCGCATGGCGAAGCAGCCGCTCAAATGATTCTGGTGAGATCTCTGCCAGCTCATCAACATAGAGGCTTATAGGATCTGATCTCCCGATATTTCGAGGCACTTCGAGAAGGCGTTTGGTGATCCAAGTAATAAACAAGGCATTCAAAAGGTGGCCTGTCCTGTGGAAGGTCTCTTCACCGATGCCGACCAAGAGCGGAGTCCCGGCTCGGATCTCCTTGAAGCTGAAAGTACCTCGTGAACAGCCCAGTATCCTCTGCGCATCCGGATGGTTCAGCAGGCCCGAGATGCGCGTCCAGGAGGATTGGATTTGGTCATGTAGCTGAGTGCGCGTGAGGCTATTAAGCCACTGGAGTGAACTCAATTCCTGTGAACTCTCCAGCCAGCGAAGGTTTCTTGTGACCTGGAACGTCTTTCTGGCGAGGTAATCCCTAAAGTTCGCCTGCAACATCCAGCGGGTCATCTCCAACAGCGTGAAGCCCTCATCAGCAGTGGCCAGCATATAGGCAGCCACTGTGACCAGGTGACGGATCCTCATAGGCACTTCATGCTGGTAAGGAAGATAGACTTGGACGAGTCCTTCCGTCACCGTCCGTGCTGCGTCCATTGGGCCATAGTCCGGCCCCGTTTCGAGGAGATTCATTGTGTTCATCCAATAGGGATCGGGCTGAAGAAGCACAGGCTCCCGGCCATAACGGAGGCAGAGGTGGGCCGTCTCCTCGGCCAATGCGGAGTGAGGATCCATGAGGATGATCGGTCGGTGTTGAAGGATATCTTGCATAGCCATGTACTTCATTTGAGTCGACTTGCCGCTCCCCATCCGGCCCAGGATGGCTAAATGACCTTCCCGCTGGTGGTCGTTCAAGGTAACCGGAGCGTGCGGCCATTCATGAGTTTCCCCGAGGAGTATTTCATCAGGCGCTAACGGTCGATTGTTATCCCGCTTGGCGAGCACCCAGCGAATAACAAGGGGCCCCCGGAGGAGCAAATTTCCTGGCAATGCAATGGGCACAGCCGCGAGGAAGCCCAAACCGGCGATCGAGAAGCCACTCAGCCAGAGAAACCCCATGACGATAGCCAAGAGGGTGAACATGTCTGTCATGACTTTCATGACGACGGCGGGGTCTTCTGGGTCATATCTAGGTTTGTTGTTCATCTAAGATCTCCTTTCGAGGGTCCTTGTGGGGTTTCAAGTAGGTGCCTCCGCTTTCCTGTTATGCAATCCGTCCATGACGCTAATGCCTGATCCTCCTTACTAATTTTCGACTGGAGGGCCACAAGTACACAGACGCGAGATTTTGTTTCCCGCACTATCTCGCTGATGGTTCGGCAGCGATGTCTACTCGGCACGGTTATGGCTACAACTAAGCGATTGGTATGGAATAGGCGTTGGTGATCTTGGAGATAGTAGCTATTGAGGGAGTGAAATTTCGATTTAAGCTGTGACCTTCTCTCGGTCCCTCGATCGACTTCCAGAAATAGGTGGCGAACAAACTCTTCCTCGGTCGTCTGGATAGTGAAAGCCAAGTAAGCGTCTGGGAAGTAAATCCCCTTCAATGAACTGTTCTTCATCGTGCTCCTGAGCCTCCTGCCAACGCGGCATAACTCCAATCTCCTATCGCCGAGCCCGGCTGCTAATCCAGCGACCGCTTGACTGATAGCTGTTCGGTGATGAAGAAGGAGGGAGACACGCTCATCGATCCTCGGCCTGTACACTTTCTCATTCAACAGATTGCTTACGACCTTGGCCCCTCGAGTTGTAAGAAAATAGATCCATTGACCACTTTGCGCTTTTTCATCGGGCAGCCATGTCCTGTCCGCCAACTTGTCCCTGCGTATTCCTTCGAGAAGATTCACGATGGTGGCGTCTTGTGCCTTCGTGATCATTGAGAGGTTTGAAGAGGTGGCAAACTCCAGTGTTGCTATAAGAATTAAAGTTCGCTCATCTAGGTGTGGTGTAACGTCTTCGCGCATCCCTGTTTTTACACATTGACCTGGCTCTTGGTCTTTGGTACGTGTGACTGGAGGGAGAAACGGTGACGTAAGCGGTCGTACGTTCAGGCTCTCAGTGTTGCGTATATCACGTCGAGATTCCTGCGATGTTATTATTCGCGTCTCTTTTGACATATGGATCACCCCTGTCTCTAGATCTCCACTTACCTGACCATCATTGCATGATTCCGAGGTTCTGTGCGGGACGTAGGCGTCCCCTGCATTCGCTCTCGTTTGGCGTGTGATGTCGGTACTTTCTGATATCCTGAGATTGTTTCATGATTCATGTACCTTGTGCGTTATGTGGTCGTTAATTCCTGTACCTTTGGAAGAGGCCATATCGACCTGGTGATTCCTCTTCAAGCATTTGCTGGCGAACGTTCATGACCGTTGCCAATCCAGAATTTGAATGCTGCAAAGTGCGTTTTCCCCTTCTGAACCGTGTATTATTAATTCCCTGCTAACTTCAATCCCCGGTCGGTTGAACGGGATCGATCTTTACTTCTCTCCCTTTTCTTGGTAGCACGGAGGCGCAGGCTGACTTCACATCCTCTCACGAGCATCACCCGCCGATCGCCTTCACCTTAGATTTCAAGCAATATGAGAACCGGAAGCGATGTGATGAATTGAACAATGGCTTCTGCGTCAACCTCGTTTGACCTGACCCCCAAAAACTGATCCAGTTGTAAAGTTAGGATCAGACAATGGAGA
>CAYLOO010000158.1:0-4145 GCA_964385355.1 uncultured Anaerolineaceae bacterium | reverse complement strand
ACCCTATCCCACCAATCACGCACAAACTCACTTTGATAGATCACGCCCGTAGCGATACGCATGCGAATGAAGGAGAGTAGCACATTCGCCGTCTCTGAACGTAGATAATGGCGGTGCCCCGTGCGCCGCTTGCGGTGAATCCAGTTCATCCCGTCAAGCCGCTGAATCACCGGCACCCCGCGACGCCGTGCTCCCCATAGGCCGATCACTTTTCGTGTGCCGCCTACAACGAGCACACCATCATAAGATTCATCGCTTAAATCGAAACAGACCGCGATCCCGCGCTCACGGAGATTTTTGACCATTTTCGCCTGAAACGACACCATCCCCCCCACGCCGGACACCTGGGGAACGATGCACAGACGGGGGGAAGATCGTTTTTCGCCTTCGGATGCGGTACGTTGGGGGTCCATTTTTCTAAAAACCGCCGGCATCATTTTTGCGTATAAGGCCGGCACATACCTCACTCACGCTTTCCAACTCGACGCGCGGGAACGCCAGCCCAGATCTCTCCTGGCTCTGTGGATTCGAGCAGCACAGCATTCGCTCCCACGATCGTGCCTTTCCTAATGTGCATTAGACCCTCGCCTCCGAGGACCTTAGCTCCCGGCGAAAGGATCACTTCGTCTTCAACAAATATGCCTTTGAACGGCGAATCCCCAATAGGCAGGTGAATATCGGCGCGCCCCAAAGTCACTCCAGGATAAATCTTCACCCCATCACCGATCGTCGTGTCGGGGTGGATGACGACGCCAAATCCCCCGTGCACCAGGATGAAGTCCCTCCCGAATTCAACCGATCGCGGGATCTCGACACCCATCAACTTCAAGAGATAATACGCAAACGCGCCGATTACCGGCACCTCACGGGCATACACCAGAGCGCTGTAAAAATCTCGTCGCGCCATACCTTTTCCTATTCGAAAACTAACGTAAGGCAAGCCGGTTAGGCTGAGATGCTGTCATTCATAGGAGCCAAGTGACGACCGATCCCAACCACGATGCCTCAGCACTAGGATGGATAGTCCAACAGAGCCTTGACGATTCTCTCCGCGGCATGGCCATCGCCGAACGGGTTAACCGCCTGTGCCATCGCTCGATGGGCTTCGGGATCATCCAGCAGCTTGCTTGTCTCCAAGACGATTTTCTCCGTGTCAGATCCAACCAGGCATGCAGTCCCCGCCTGAACAGCCTCTGGGCGTTCCGTCACCCGGCGCAGGACGAGCACCGGCGTGCCAAGCGCCGGCGCCTCCTCCTGGAGCCCGCCGGAATCCGTGAGCACCAGGTAGGCCCTTTTCATAAGATGGGTCATCGGCTGGTAACCCAAAGGTTCCGTTAAGGTCAAATTGGGGATACCGCTCAGCGCTCTGTGAGCTGGTTCACGCACATTTGGATTCGGGTGCACCGGGTATACTAGGTGCACGTCCTCACGATAGCGGTCGGCGATCTCACGTAACGCCTCGAAGATCCGCTCCATGGGTTCACCGAAATTCTCGCGGCGATGCGCGGTCACGAGAATCAGCCGCCGACCCTCCGAAATGGCTTGAAACACAGGGTGATCAAAGCCATAGGGTCGCTCGGCGATTTCATAGAGGGCATCGATAACGGGATTGCCGGTGATAACGATGCTCGCAGCATTCACACCCTCACATAACAGGTTGTCACTGGCTTGTTTCGTTGGCGCGAAGTGGAGATCGGCGACCACCCCGGTGACCTTGCGGTTGACTTCCTCCGGAAACGGCTGCCATTTATCGCCTGTGCGCAAACCCGCCTCAACGTGACCTACGCGCACGTGGTGATAAAACGCGAGCAGTCCCGCCGCCATCACCGTCGTTGTATCACCCTGCACGAGTACCCAATCCGGCTGTGTTTCGCTCACAATTGTATCCAAGCCCTGGATCACCGTGGCCGTGAGGTCCGCAAGGGACTGATCCGGGCGCATTATATCCAGGTCAAAATCCGGTGTAATCGCAAATAGATCAAGCACCTGATCCAGAATCTGCCGGTGCTGGGCCGTGACACAAACCAGGGATTCGACGTCTTTGGTGACAGAAAGCCGGTTCACCACCGGTGCCATCTTGACCGCTTCCGGTCGCGTCCCAAAGATCGAGAGGACTTTCAATCGTCCATCAGCCATTTTCTTTCCCAACCCCGAGTACCTCTATCTGGAATCCGGCGTCCCGCCAAGCCTGACGATCCCAAGCTCCACACGCATCGATAGCGACTTTAGTTTTGAGGAATCCGGCGACCCACTTCGGGTCGATATCGCGAAATACTTTATGGTCGACGAGCAGGAGTATCCCCTCTGATCCCTGAAAAGCTTCTTCCAATGACGATGCGCTATACGCACCTTCAACCTCTGCCCCCGGTGCGAAGGGCTCGTGGAGCAGGACTTCTGCGCCTTTTCCAACGAGCGCCTGAACGATCTCTATCGCCGGGCTCTCGCGCAGGTCATCGACATCGGGCTTATAACTGAGTCCGAGCGCGGTGATCCGCCGTCCCTTCAAATCACCAAGGGTACCTTCAACGAGCGCGATGACATTCTCGGGTTGGGCGTCATTCACCTCGCGCGCCTGACGTATGAGCGGCGTTAATTCCGGAGCTCCTTCTACCAGAAACCAGGGATCGACACTGATGCAATGTCCGCCGACGCCGGGCCCAGGTTTCAAGATGTTCACGCGCGGATGGAGATTGGCAATTTCAATTGCGCGCCAGATGTCCACACCATAATACAAGCCCAAGCGGGAGAACTCGTTCGCTAAGGCAATATTTGTATCGCGGTAAGTATTCTCCATCAGCTTCACCATCTCCGCGGCGGTGGCATCCGCGAGCAGGATTTCACCTCTAACAAAGAGGGAGTAGAGATCCCTTCCCGCCTCTGATGAGACATGGTTGATCCCCCCGATGACGCGCGCATTCTCGATCAACTCTTGTAATATTTTTCCGGGAAGGACCCGCTCGGGTGAATACGCCAAGAAGAAATCTTCGCCGGCTTTGAGGCCGGAACGTTCGAGAATCGGTGCCACTAGATCTACGGTTGTGCGTGGAGGCGAGGTCGATTCAAGCATCACCAAATTGCCTGATTGTAAATGCGGCACGAGCGACTCGGCTGCCGCGACAACATAGTGCATATCGGCTTGCTTTTCCGGAGTGATCGGCGTCGGAACGGCGATAATGAATGCATCCGCCGGCTCAGGTTGATCCGTTATGCGAAGATTTTCGGAATGAAATGCGGCTTGTACGAGCGTTCGCAGCCCGGGCTCATGGATATGGATCTCGCCGTTGCGCAAGATATCGACAACA
This sequence comes from uncultured Anaerolineaceae bacterium, assembly GCA_964385355.1. Lineage (GTDB taxonomy): Bacteria > Chloroflexota > Anaerolineae > Anaerolineales > E44-bin32 > E44-bin32. The sequence continues at coordinate 843 of CAYLOO010000158.1, read as the reverse complement.
TGCTGATTGACATCTACGCCGACGACCTGCACACCATGCGTTGCAAACGTGCTCGCCGTTGGCAGGCCAATATAGCCTAAACCGAGCACGCAGATTTTCTTAAATTCCACGTCTATTCTCCCGACGGACGGGTCTTATTATCCCGTCAACTACCACCCACTATACCATCCTGGTATCTCACCCCCAGGACTGATGGGGGTTGAACCCCCGTCAGTTCCGGGGGTCTAAGGAAAGAGGGGTGGCTTGTAACTACGCTCCGCCGCAGTTCCGAACATGATCCGGCTTAGGCATCCACACGTGCTACGTTTGGCTGGTTGACAGCAGCCCGACGACCAATATTGATCGCCGCGATGTGGTCTGCAAATCCAGCGAACCCGCAGACCACACAGGAGAACTCACTTTGAGTCTTGCGATTGGCTTTATCCACACATTCACATTCGGGACATGTCCGGCTGGTGTTCCGAGGGTTCACCAACACCACCTGAATACCCGTCCGTTTCGCCTTGTACTCAACAAACTGGCGCAATTGGTAGAACGCCCAATTGTGCAGCGTGGCTCGCTGGCGGCGACGAACCGTTACCCGCTGACGTATTCCGCTCAGGTTTTCAAGCGCAATCGCCCGCTTTGTGCCTTTCGCCTTTGTCACAATCTGCTTGCTGATACGGTGGTTGGTGTCCTTCGCAAAACGGCGCTCTTTTCCAGATAGTCTCTTCAACTTGCGTTTCGCCGAACGCGTGCCCTTAGCCTGCAATTTCGCCCGCAAGCGGCGATGCCGGTAACGTACATTGTTGATATGACTGGCCGAGTGGATTTCCCCATCGGCGTCCACCGCAATGTTCTTCA
>CAYLOO010000157.1:0-4225 GCA_964385355.1 uncultured Anaerolineaceae bacterium | reverse complement strand
GCCCCGCCTATGTTGTCTGACAATTGACGCATTTAGGCGGAGGTGCTAAACTCGCCATGTCAATCCAGGGAGGGCTGATGGCAACGTTATTAATCCATAAAGCCAAACTTCTTGTCACGATGGATGGTCAACGGCGTGAGATCCCAAACGGAGGTTTTTACGCCGAAAACGGCTGGATCAAGCAGGTCGGTCCAACTGACGAACTTCCCAAGAAGGCCGATAAAATCCTGGATCTCGATGGACATATCGTTCTCCCAGGACTGGTCAACACACATCACCATCTTTACCAAACACTCACGCGCGTTATCCCTCAAGCGCAGGATGCCAATCTCTTCAGTTGGCTAAAAACCTTATATCCTATTTGGGCTGGACTTACACCAGAAGCTATCCGTGTATCCACCCAGTTAGGCCTGGCAGAACTGGCATTGTCAGGCTGCACAACGGTTTCTGACCATCACTATATATTCCCGAATGACTGTCGACTCGATGATCAGATCGAAGCGGCTCAAACCATGGGCATGCGTCTGCACGCCTGCAGGGGTTCCATGAGTCTGGGTGAAAGCCAGGGCGGGTTACCGCCTGATGATGTTGTGGAGGCGGAAGAGTTTATTCTCAGGGATACTCAGCGGGTGATAGAGACCTATCATGATCCCGATCCTGGAGCGATGACCAGGATCGTCGTTGCCCCTTGTTCGCCGTTCTCAGTTACGCCGGATCTCATGCGGGAAAGTGCAGCTCTTGCCAGAACTAGCGGCGTCCACCTCCACACGCACCTGGCGGAAACGCTAGATGAGGAATTGTTTTGTGTAAATAAGTTTGGGCATCGCCCCCTGGCGTATGTTGAGATGCTGGATTGGGCCGGGAAGGATGTCTGGTTTGCGCATGGTATCCATATCAACCCCGAAGAGGTCGATCGTATGGCGGATGGTGGAATGGGTGTGGCGCATTGTCCATCCTCGAACATGCGCCTCGCCTCAGGAATCGCGCCTATTCGACGTTATTTATCTCGAGGTGTGAAAGTCGGTATCGGCGTTGATGGTTCTGCAAGCAATGATAGCTCTCATCTGCTCGCAGAAGCACGTCAGGCAATGCTGCTCTCGCGGGTTGGAGCTGCTGTAGCTCCGGAGATCGACGGCGAGGAATCATTGCTGACTGCCCGTCAGGTTCTCGCTCTGGCTACCATCGGAGGGGCGGAGGTTTTGGGGAGGGATGATGTCGGAGCCCTTCAGGAAGGCATGTGTGCGGATTTCATTGCTATGAACTTGGACCGGGTTGACTTTTCGGGTGCGCTTCACGATCCGTTAGCGGCGATGTTCTTCTGTAATCCTGTACAGGTCGACTACAACTATGTACATGGCCAGCCGGTAGTTTCAGAGGGGAAGCTTCAACCTGTTGAACTCCCATCGCTTATAGAGACCCATAATCGAGTGGCATCAAACCTCGCGAATAGGGCTTGAGATATTGACTCCATACCTTGCATTATGAAGGAGAGGGACATGGACACCAGAAGTTTGAGCGAATTGAGCCGGTCACTCGTCGATGTCGCAATGGGCAGAAAACCGGCGGATATCGTCATACACGGCGGCCGCTGGGTTTGCGTTCAGTCCGGGGAGATACTCCCAGGATATTCCGTTGCGATTTTTGGAGAACGCATTGCCTTTGTAGGTAAGGACGCGAGTCATACCATAGGGCCTGAAACTCGGGTTATCGAGGCAAAAGACCGCCATATTGTCCCCGGCTTATTGGATGGCCATATGCATGTTGAGTCGGGCATGATCACTGTTGGAGAGTTTGTACGCGCGGTGGCCCCGCGCGGCACAACAGGGATGTTCATCGATCCACATGAGATCGCAAATGTCTTCGGGCTTGATGGTGTGCGTCTCATGGCAGATGAGGCGGCTGTGCAGCCTATTCATGTGTGGGTACAGGTTCCATCTTGTGTGCCATCTGCTCCGGGCTTGGAGACACCCGGTGCTACGATCGGACCCGATGAAGTTGCCGAGGCGCTGGCCTGGCCGGGGATCATTGGGTTAGGCGAAATGATGAACTACCCGGGTGTCATTAACAGCGACGAGAAGATGCACCTGGAGATGGCGGAAACCCGCGCTGCAGGAAAGGTCACCGGAGGGCACTATGCCTCGCTCGACCTGGGCATGCCGTTCCACGGCTACGCTGCCGGGGGACCGGAAGATGACCACGAGGGCACCCGATTGGTGGATGCGCTCGCGCGTGTACGCCAGGGTATGAAGGTGATGATGAGGCTCGGATCAGCGTGGCATGATGTAGCGAGTCAGGTGCGAGCTGTCACGGAAGAGGGCCTCGACCCTCGCCATTTCCTCCTCGTGACCGATGACAGCCACTCAGGCACCTTAGTGCATGATGGGCACATGGATCGTGTTGTACGGCATGCAATCGAGCAAGGTCTAGAGCCGATCACCGCAATACAGATGGCGACGCTCAACACCGCGGAACATTTTGGCATCGCCGGCGATATCGGTCAGATCGCTCCCGGGCGGTATGCCGATATTCTGCTAGTAGGCGAGCTGGAATCCTTTGCTGCAGATATGGTCTTTGCACGGGGCAAGCTCATCGCCGAGGACGGCGAACTCCTGGTGGATATCCCCGATTTTGTATATCCGCCTGAGGTGAAAACCTCCGTCCGCCTTGGAAAAGAACTCAGTGCAGAAGATTTTTCTGTCGATGTCTCAAAAGATGGTGTGTTTACTGTCAACGTCATCGGAGTCATTGAGAACCAGGCACCGACACAACATCTTAAAAGGGAAATGAAGGCGGTAGATGGAGCGATCGCGGTTGATATCAAGCAGGATATGGCCAAGGTCGCACTTGTTGAGCGTCACAAGGCGACGGGTGAAGTTCAAGTAGGGTTTGTCCATGGGTTTGGGTTCGACCGTCCCTGCGCAATTGCCTCAACCGTAGCCCATGATTCACACCATATGATTGTCGTCGGGACAGATGAGGCGGATATGGCTCTGGCCGCTAATCGACTTGCGGAAGTAGGTGGGGGGCAGATCGTTATCCGCGACGGGAAAACTGCCGCCTTGGTGGAGCTGCCGATCGCGGGCTTGATGTCAGAAGAACGGGCAGAGATCGTCGCTGAGAAGGCTGAACGCGTTCTCGGCGGTTTTAAAGAATGTGGCTGCAATTTGAACAATGCCAATATGCAGCTCAGCCTTCTAGCTCTCGTTGTTATTCCTGACCTGCGTATCTCCGATAAAGGCATCGTTGACGTCAACCGGTTTGAGGTAATTCCTCTGGTGGAAGACGGGGAGTAAGCTCTCCGAAGATCGGTCTTTCGAGGCAGACAACGCGGGTGAAGGAATGAGTCGAATGGAAATACGAGAAGAGACGAAGCGCCGCCCTCTTTATCAAGAAACGGCTGAGGCTCTTTCTGAGATTCTTGAGAGCGTCAAACCAGGGACATACCTCCCGTCTGAACCAAAGCTAGCCCGCAGTCTTGGGGTTTCACGCGCCACGCTGCGCGAAGCGATGCGAATCTTCGAACGGCGAGGGAGGATCGTACGTCGTCAGGGTGTGGGCACGTACGTTACTCAACTGCCTCACGTGATCGCCACCGGCATCGAAACCCTGGAGAGTATCGATCGGCTCGCAGATCGGATCGGCCTTAAGGTCGAGACGGGGGACCTGGTAATCCATGAACGGACAGCGACAGAGGAAGAACTGCGGCAATTCAGATGGGGGAATGAACTTCCATTGATCGAAATCTCGAGGGTGATCCTTACTGAAGGAAGACCCGTTGCCTTCCTTATTGACATTCTCCCGGAAAAAAATCTGCCTGTGGATATCAAGGCAGGTGGATTCCAGGGTTCGGTCCTGGATGTACTGCTTCAGAGAAATGAACCTGAAATCTGGCAATGTCTCACAGATATCACCGCTGTATCGGCTTCCCCGGAGGTGGCCCGCCATCTGAAAATTCAGCGCGGGGATGCCTTGCTGTTCTTCGAGGCCCGGCTTTATTCAAAAGAAGGAGAAGTTATCGACCACACATATAGTTATTTCTTGCCTGGCACCTTTCGTTTTCATATTAACCGTCAGGTGCCATAGGCGTGAAGCAGGGGGGGGTACAAATATGGGGCAAACAAACCGACGATTACTAATAAATCGAAATGGAGGAACAGATTCATGCGCAGCTTTTCAGGACGAGACATACTTTCCCTAAAAGGATTTGAGCGGGAAGAGTATTACC
>CAYLOO010000156.1:0-4285 GCA_964385355.1 uncultured Anaerolineaceae bacterium | reverse complement strand
ACATCCGCCAACAAGAAGTTAGGCTTATTTACAAAGAAAGACTTCCGCTACGATCCCGAGCTCGACTGCTACTGGTGTCCAGCTGAGCAGAAGCTGACCTTCCGATTCAAACGCAAGGAGAAAGGTCGCCTCCGACGCTACTACGCCACTAGCGCCTGCAGTGGGTGTCCACTCAGGGTGAAGTGCACCCGCAGCAAATCGGGCCGCCGGATCAGCCGCTGGAACTACGAAGAGGTCATGGAGGAAATGGAGCAAAGGGTGCAGCTAAGCCCAGAAAAAGTGAAGCTGCGTAAACAGCTTGCTGAGCACCCTTTCGGCACCATCAAACACCACATGAACCAGGGGCATTTCTTGATGAAGGGTCTTCCGAACGTGGGGGCAGAGATGAGTCTGTCGGTTCTGGCTTACAATCTCAAGCGAGTTATCAAGATCTTAGGGGTTCCAACAATGGTTCAAGCCCTGTCCTGATCGGGGCTTCTTTTTCCAATTCTGTTTTTCCTTATTTATTCGCTTCAATATGACCGATTCCGTTCCCGGAAGTGAAAATGCTTGCTTCCGCAGGCACTTTTTACACGGTCTGGCGATTTGTTATGCAGTCTATCGGGTACAGTCCGCACACATCGGCTTTTTCAACCTATTGATAAGCATCTTCTAGAGTCTAATGGTATTCATCGAGGCCATCCAACCAAGTGGCCCTCAGCGCCGTCCTGGGGGAAAGCCTTACAGGTAACTGGGTCCAGCAGTCCAAGACCAATACTAGGAGTCCGCAAAGCACTACTGGTGATGTTCACCACCGACGAGCTTCCGTCTGGGGTGCTCGGGAAATCCCGCGGGCGTGCCTAGATCCATAGCGCCGTCACTCTCCCAACACCGCACACGCTCAAACCACTGCGGGGGGAAACGGCACGCCGCTAGGCATTCAGGCCGGCCATTCCGCGTTCCGGTGCAGGATCACAAGCGAGGCGAGTGAGTGAACAATTTAGGTCGATGCGCCCCCAGGGGCGATCTGCTTGCGGGCACAGGATACTCGGGCCACTTCCAAGGGTCATGGCAGGATCATCTGATCTAAGAGCTGAAGGACCTCTGGTGGGGGCGACTCCACGCGTTCGGGCTGGTGAAAGATGGTGGTATCGGTCACGCGGGATTCTCGATCGACGTAGAACATCACGTTCTGTGACTGGACCAGCCGCCCAGTTTCCTGGTCGATCCACACCCAGTATTCGCTCTTCCAGATCGGCGCCGGTTCCCCCTGATAGACCTGCGGCGGTTCATATTCTTGGGCGACTGTAAGCAGCCAGGTCCGGCGGCCTTCCAGAACCGCTTCCACGCGCTCAACTGTCCTGCCTTCGGAAAAGTGCCAATTCAGGATCGAGAGTAGTTCGTTATCGTAGGCAGGCGGAGCCAGATACAGATCACCGAATCCGCCTCTTCCTTCCGGTAGGTTCAGATGCGCCGTATCGTTTGTCAAATAGGTCGAGATTGTCAAGCCATCCAGGGACTTGATCTGGACAACACTGATCCTCACATGCCCTTCCTGGTCCAGATACATCCAGCTTTCGCTGATGTATTCCAGCGGCTGCGGTGGCACGTCTCCCGTGTCGAGCACGCCCACATCTCCGGCGCTGCGCACCTCCATGACCCTATGCACCCAGCCGGGCCCGCGCTGGTAAAGACTGTAGGCTTTGTCGAGCAAGGCCGCAATTTCGGGGAGAAGCGGCTGCTCAGGCACAAACGTCGGCGTCGGCCCCGGCAGGCGGGTCGGGGCAGGTGTGGCGGCTTCAAAGCCCGAGAAGTCGGTGGCCTGCGGCTGCCAGGTGATCTGCCATGGGCCGTCCAGTCTGTACCGCACGTCCATGACCTGCAACTCGACGGGGCCAGTGGGAAGCCCTGGCAGCGTCGAGCGGGCGACGAGTGTATTCCGGCCGCGGTCCCATCCGCTCTCGCCCGAGGAACCGGCGTTCGTCACCGGGTAGATAGATACGCCAATTATGCCGGCTGGCGCCTCCAGGTCGAACTCCAACACGACTTGTCCATTCTCACCCGGCTTCAGGCGGCCAGCAGTGACGCGCAGTGAGTAGCCGCCGACCAACAGCTCCTCATCCAGCGACCATTCCTGCCCGATCTGCGGGTTTCTCCCCGGATCAAAGGTGAAGCTGGCCTGGCCATTCGCCGACATCATGACCCACTCGAGCGATAGAGTGAGCGGATCATCACTTCTGATGGCGGTCGTCACGTACGAAGGAAGTGTGGAGAAGTTGGGATTGTCCGAGGTGTATTCCCCGGCTTCGGGGCCCGTGGTGAGGATGTAGTAGCGGCCGTCCGGATCCCGTAGTGTCACCGGGGCGGGATGATGAACAAATCGCCCCGAACCTTCCCATTCCAGCGCAAGCTGGAAGGCTGTCTCGTTTGGAGTCTGTGCGACTCTGATAAGCCTGAGGATGATGCCCTTGATCGCCGGACTGGCGAGATTGGGCTTTTCGATGCCCGCCATGACCTGTGCGGGTTCGACCGGCACCAGGCGAATCAGGATACTCCAGTTTTCAGGTAGCTCGCCGGGCAGACTGTACTCGAAGCGTGGAATCACCAGGGAGAATTCGTTCTCCCCTTCCGGCAGCGCAGGAAACAACAATCTGGCAGATATCACTGACCGCTGAGTGTCGCTGCCATACTGGTATCGGCCCTCGATCATGTGCAGAATGCTTCCATCGGCTAGACGAACGTGATCCGCCTCAGCCTCACCGTCAGGCCCGGTGCTCTGCGGATCCCTATCCGGCCCAATCAGGTTCGGTGGTAGCCCGGTCACCCTGTACACGAGGACCGTGCGCCCTGTCTCGACAACGGCCTCCTGGATGGTCACAGTGATCCCTTCACGCTCCTGACCTGCCGGGATCGCGATTCCAGTCGCGCCCGAGGGCCATTCGCGCTCAGGCGCGGTCGGGGTGCCCTGCTCAACGATGACAGGCTCATCCAGAATCGATCGGATATCTTCGACAAAGCCGATCCCAGGCACGTAGCCGAAGAACCCTCGCAGGGCGGCCAGCGCCCGTTCTGGGCTAATCACCAGCAGCGAGATAATTAAGATCCCAACCGCAAGCAGCGCTGCAATGGCGACCCTGGACTTCATCAAACCACGCTTGTGTGTTGAGCGAGATGATGTTGCTGGCAGACTGTTCGAAATCGATGGCCAGAGCTCTATTTCATCAGGGGGAATTGCCTCGGCCGCGATGGTCCCCAGAATTCTCTTCAGTGCTGTGTCGTTCATGACTCCCCTCCTGAACCTGATCCCTCATTACTGCCAGGAGGCAGCTGAGATTCGCCCGGGTTCTCGGGTTGCAGCAAGGCTTTCAGGCTCTCCTTGGCTGAGTGCACAGCCCATTTGACCGAGGGCAGTGAACGATCGAGTTCCCGTGCGATCTCTTTATTCTTCATGTCCAAGAAGTAGCGCATGATGATGGCTGTTCGCTGATTAGGTGTGAGCTGCTGAAGAGCACGCCAGACTCTCTGGCGATTCTCCGATGTGTCAAGCATCTCTTCGGGGCCAGGATTCAGATCCTGCAGCCAATCCTCGGGCACGGCGAAGTCGTCCCCGCTATCAAACGGGAGATGCCTTCGCGCCCGGGTGACGGCTTTCAAGGCATCATTCGTTACGATTCGGAGAAACCAGGGGCGGAAGGGTCGACCATCTTCGAACTGGTGGATGCGCTCAGCGACTTTGATAAAAGCATTTTGAACAACGTCTTCGGCGATCTGGCGATCTCCAATGATGAGATAGGCGGCATGAACTGCTTCCACCTTGAAGCGCTGGACAAGCACTTCCAGCGCTGAAATGTCGCCCTTTTTCAAACGGGCAATCGCTTTGCGTTCACTCATAAAGCCTCATTTATATCGGCGATGAACCCCCTCTATTCTAAATATCCAATTCGCCAACAAAAGGATAGGGGTCAACTTGCAGAAGACACATCAGACAAGGCATTAAAAATCGATCTGAGTGAAGTTCCTCTTGGCACTTCGTGATGCGCCAGCTTTCCTTCTAATGATTTCTGCATGATGGGGGCGGATATACCTTACTTGGAGCTCCCATAAGCACGCTAGACTTGCTCCGAAGATGCCAGAGAGCTGGGGAAGAACTGAGAAAACTCAAGGCAATTCGAGAACGGTCCGGCTTCGCGTATTTTTCAAAGGCATACTACCAACGTCGGCTAGTAGCCTGCATAACGGTTTTGAGCTCAGCCGCCCCGCTCGTTCCTTGGCTTGCTTGTCAAGATTCTCATAATAAGCCTATCGA
>CAYLOO010000155.1:0-4466 GCA_964385355.1 uncultured Anaerolineaceae bacterium | reverse complement strand
TCCTGCAACAAGAGGTGAAGCTTGCCTGAACGTATCTGGATACTGATTTCCCCAGTAAAAGAAACCAAGTTTATCCATCTATTTAAGTTCTCCAATTGATAGGATGTTTTGCGATTACCTGTCCTTAAATTCATACAGGGGGTGACTAAGTTACGTTTGCCCACAACGCTATAGGGAATATGCTTCATAAGGACTGCGCCGAATGGCAATATGCCCTGACTGCATTATTTCCACCACTTTCAAGTACGATTCCACCGTCGAGATGGTCTGTAGTGGTGATTCTTCCGACATCGTTTATTTCAGCATCTGAGACAGCGAGCCCAACTCAAGCGACGAACCTCCAGGATATTTTATTGCAGGAGAATGCCCCACAGATCCTTATGCCAAAGTCGGATAAGGATTTACTCGTGATAAAGTATGTCGACAGTGTTGGGCTCTGGTTTGCGTCTCCCGGAGGAGGCTAATGCCTGGGGAAACCCTGAGTGGAGCACTTGAGCGAAAGTGCATTGGCAGCGGGGTAAAATACTGGTTATTTTCTTGTGGTTGATCTTTCCACAAAGGAAGTAGAGGATGAATAATGAAAACTTTCGCCAACGTTATGGAATTGATTGGTAATACTCCGCTGCTCAGAATGGGACGTCTGGCGAAGAACGGTCAGGTTTATGCCAAATGTGAGTTCATGAACCCTCTCAGTTTAAAGGACCGCGCAGTATTGCAGATTATCGAGGACGCTGAAGATGAGGGTCTATTAGAGCCGGGAAGCACGTTAATCGAAGCGACGAGCGGCAATACAGGTATGGCAGTGGCATTCCTTGCAGCCATCAAAGGTTACAAGGCTATCCTGGTGATGTCGGAAATCCAAAGTCTGGAGCGAAGGAAGATACTAAAAGCATTTGGCGCAGAGTTGACATTGACTCCTGCAGTAGAGGGGACTGAAGGGGCACGAAATAAACTTAAAGAAATTGTTGCCAGTCATCCTGAATACTTCTACGTCGGGCAGCATGTAAATCCTTCAAACCCTAAAGCACATTACCAAACAACGGGTCCAGAAATTTGGGTGGACACTGATGGACTGGTAGAAATTCTTGTTGCCGGTCTGGGGACAGGCGGGACGATTTGCGGGGCGGGGAGATACCTGAAGGAGATGAATCCCAAGATACAATTAGTAGCGGTAGAACCCGAAGAATCGCCCTATATTTCCCGCGGTGTATTCAAACCGCACCGCATGATGGGGACAGCACCGGGTTTTGTGCCCGAAACGCTGGACCGAGAGATTATCGATGAAATCTTCTTAGTGAGCGAAGGTGATGCATTTTCTATGTGCCGAAGAATCGCTGCTGAGGAGGGACTCCTTGTGGGGATCTCATCGGGAGCGGCGGCGCATGCTGCCTTAACTATCGCCGGGCGTCCAGAGAATTCCAAAAAAACTATCGTAGCGATTTTCGCGGACACAGGACAAAGATATCTGAGCGTGGATGGATTATTCGAATAATTCGGTGCGGATTAATGGTTTCTCCAGAAGCGGAAAAATCGAGTCCATTTGTTATGCTGTTCCGTTTGAAGTGAAGCATGATCATATGTATGTCGTCTTATTACCATCGAAATATATTTTCGAATGCTTTCGATCGATGGATATTGGCGCCTTGGAAAGATGTTGTGGGAGGTAATAGGCACCCCTTCTATTACAATCTAACTAAAGAAGATAAATTATGACTATAAAGGCACTGATTTTTGACTTCGATGGGTTGATTCTCGATACCGAGACGACACTTCTTCATTCGTGGGAGGAGATCTACGCTGAATATGGCATCTCGGTTTCTCTCCCTGAATGGGCGAGCCTGCTTGGAAGTTCAACGGACCCTGCAGAGGCGTACGAAATTATCGAGAAACACATCGGTGAGTCAGTTGATCGCGCGGCGATTCGTGCCCGCCGTACACAACGGGAATTGGAACTTCAAAAATCTGAAGAAGTCATGCCTGGCGTTCTTGACCTCATCGCCGAGGCAAAAGAGCGAAACTTGCGCCTTGGTGTCGCCTCAAGCTCAGACCGGAATTGGGTACTTGGACATCTCACGAAATTGGGTTTGCACACTAATTTCGAAAGTATCCGCTGCGCCGACGACGTATCAAATACCAAGCCATCTCCTGATCTATACCTGGCCGTGCTCAATGACATGGGGCTCCAGCCCCATCAAGCGATTGCTTTTGAGGATTCATTGCATGGCGTAGAGGCTGTTAAGCGAGCCGGTATTTTCTGTGTGGCTGTGCCCAACAATGTAACCCACCATTTGCCGATGCCGGAAGCCGATCTGACGGTGAGCTCATTATCGGAAATGGAGCTCGAGGAGTACATTACTAAAGCGCAAATAGCGCCACAACAGGGAATATATCAAGGAGTAGAAGATGATCAGAGAATTTAAGGAATTTGCGATGCGTGGAAATGTGCTCGACATGGCGGTGGGCATCATTCTTGGGGTTTCCTTCGGGTCTATTACAAGCTCCCTTGTTGATGATGTCATCATGCCCCCGATCGGTCTCCTTCTAGGGAATGTCGACTTCTCAAACCTTTTCATTGTCCTGCGCGAGGGAGATGTTCCCGGTCCCTATCTCTCGATCGCGGAAGCGCAGTTAGCAGGAGCCGTTACACTTAACTATGGGCTTTTTATTAACACAATCATCACTTTCGTAATCGTTGCATTTGCTGTTTTTCTTCTCGTCCGAAGTGTAAACAAAATCCAAAGAGTTGATGAAGAACCTGCATCTGAGCCCACGACCAAGGTGTGCCCATTCTGTTTCATGGATATACCGATTGATGCAATCCGCTGTCCGCAATGCACATCGGATCTTGATCTTGCTTCCGAATAGCGTTGGCGAGTAGGTAATTATTTCCAATTTGGAGAGAGCGAATGGAAAAACAATCGGAAGGAATCAAGGGGATTGGTTGGAGGATGGTGGTCCGCTTCCTGATTTACGTTGTTCTTTTACCGTTTGTTTTGTTCATCGCTGCGGGCCGTTTTGATTGGACCATGGCCTGGATTTATATCGGGATCCATATCGCTTTCACGCTTATCAGCCGACTCCTTGTTTTCCGTTCGAATCCGGAAACACTCGTCGAGCGTGGCCGTGCTATGCAAGCTGAGGATGTGGCTGCAGGCGACCGCTTCATGGTTGTTGTCGTTGGTTTGTTAGGCCCATTGGCTATCTGGACGATCGCTGGTCTCGATGACCGCTTTGGCTGGTCACCAGATCTGTCTTTCCAAACCCAGGTGATTGCGTTGCTTGGTGTCGTGCTTGGCTACGTTCTTGGAACCTGGGCGATGGTCACCAACGCGTTTTTCTCGTCCGTATCCCGGATCCAGGAGGATCGTGATCAATTGGTCATTACGGGTGGTCCTTATCGAATCGTTCGGCACCCGGCGTATGCAGGAGGGGTCGTTAGTTCCATCGCAATGCCCTTGATGCTCAGCTCATTTTGGGCGCTAATCCCTGCGGGAATCGCCCTGATATTTCTGGTCATTCGCACGAAGAACGAGGATAAAATGCTGATGGAGGAACTTCCGGGATATGCGGACTACGCTCAGCGAACACGGTACCGTCTTGTGCCTGGCATCTGGTAGGTGTGAAAGCAGAAATTTGCCCTGACTGAGATTGTCGTAACAACAGGCGGATGATTTGTTTGTGAGGTAAATCCATTGAAGGAAAAGTTTCAAAAGCGAACCTATCTGGGTCTTGGTGAAGTCTGGGAGGATTTCCGCTATATCATCTCCCGTCGACCGCTAATACAAAGGGCGATGAGGGATATGCTCTCACCTGCCTTCCGTGAACGGCTGATGCTGGTTGTTACAGAAGTGCATGGGTGCCGGTACTGTAGGACATTCCACGCGAGTGAAGCGATTAAGGAAGGTATTACAGACACTGAACTTGCAGAGGTGCTAGCTGGTCAGATTCCCAAAGACACCCCCGAAGAAGAAATTCCAGCTATGATCTATGCTCGCTACTGGGCTGAGAGTGATGCGCAGCCTGCCCCTCAAAATGTTCAAGAACTCATAGATGTATATGGTAAGGAGAAGGCTACAGCCATCCATATTGTCCTGCGTATGATCCGCATGGGAAACCTTTCTGGTAATACAGCCGATTACATACTCTACCGTTTGACGTTCGGTAGGGCTGGTGTGTAAAGGAGAGGGAAGAGCGATGGGTGAAGAACCAGCGATAAGGAATTACTGGCGATCCTATCTTGCTTCTCTAGAACAGGAGCTGTCAACACAGGATTTGAATTATGAAGCCTGGGCGTTTGGGCGCACACCTGAAATGGCTGATAACTTAGGGGATCTGGTCAAGCGGGGGGTGAAGATCGCAACGGCTTCACTTGCCTGGGCTTACCAAGCGGAAGGGGAACCGTACCCCGAGGTCGGCGATATAAGCATCATCCTGGACAGCCAGGGTGATCCAATGTGTATCATTGA
>CAYLOO010000154.1:0-4591 GCA_964385355.1 uncultured Anaerolineaceae bacterium | reverse complement strand
GAACTCATAAAAATGGAGGCGAATATGTCTCAACCGCGATTGGTACGCGCACCGCGTGGCACAAAACTCACCTGCAAATCTTGGCTCACAGAAGCTGCCTACCGCATGATCCAAAACAATTTGGATCCCGAGGTCGCAGAGAAACCCGATGAATTAATAGTCTACGGAGGGCGAGGGCAGGCAGCCCGCGATTGGGATTCTTTCGAGGCAATCCTTGACTCGCTCAAGCAGCTTGAAGATGATGAAACCCTGCTCGTGCAATCAGGCAAGCCGGTCGCAGTTTTCACGACCCACACCGATGCCCCACGCGTGCTTCTCGCCAACTCAAACCTTGTACCCCATTGGGCTACCCAGGAACACTTCGACGAACTGGCCGCGAAGGGATTGATCATGTACGGTCAGATGACCGCCGGCTCCTGGATTTACATTGGCACACAGGGCATCCTCCAAGGGACCTACGAGACGCTCGGATCCCTGGCGCGCCTTAACGGCTGGCCTTCCTTGCGCGGAAAATTCGTCCTCACCGCAGGTCTAGGTGGAATGGGCGGCGCCCAACCTCTGGCGATCACCATGAATGAAGGCGTTGGCTTGATCGTTGAGGTCGATCCGGATCGGGCAATGCGTCGTCTCGAACATGAGTACGTGGAATATGTTGTGGATGAACTTGAAGAGGCGATGACCCTCGTCAATGAGGCGATTAAGGACAATGAACCTCGGTCGATCGGCCTCATTGGAAACGCGGCCGACGTCTACCCCGAACTCATACAGCGGGGCATCACGCCGGACGTCGTGACGGATCAAACCCCTGCTCATGACATCTACGACTATGTCCCTCACGGCCTGACACTCGAGGAGGTCAACCAGCTGCGCGAGAACGATCGCGAAGAATACGCCCGTCAATCTATGATGTCCATGGCCCGCCACGTCGAAGCCATGCTTGCCTTCCAGCGCCGTGGTGCAGAGGTATTCGATTATGGCAACAACCTGCGCCAACGCGCTTTCGACCATGGAGTGCAGGATGCATTCGACTTCCCTGGTTTTGTACCGGCTTATGTTCGGCCCCTCTTCTGCCTTGGGAAAGGTCCTTTCCGGTGGGTGGCACTCTCCGGTGATCCAGAGGATATCTACCGCACAGACGAAGCCGTTGCTGAACTCTTCCCGGATGATGAACACCTGCTTCGCTGGCTAAAAATGGCGCGCGAGCAGATCCACTTCCAGGGATTGCCGGCGCGTATCTGCTGGTTGGGCTACGGAGAAAGGATGAAGGCCGGTTTACGTTTCAATGAGATGGTCGCCAGTGGGGAATTGAAGGCGCCAATCGTTATCGGGCGCGACCACCTCGATGCAGGCTCGGTCGCTTCACCCAATCGAGAGACTGAAGGGATGCTCGATGGTACGGACGCCGTCAGCGATTGGCCGCTGTTGAACGCCATGCTTAACGCCGTAGGTGGTGCTACCTGGGTTTCGTTCCATCACGGAGGCGGCGTTGGCATAGGTTATAGCCAACACGCTGGGCAGGTAATTGTCGCTGATGGAACACCAGAAGCTGCGGTAAGGATTGAACGTGTGCTGACTACTGATCCGGGTATCGGAATCGTCCGCCATGCTGATGCCGGTTATGAGGAGGCAATTGCGGCCGCTCGACATCATCAATTGAAGATGCCGATGCTGAAATAGACCCGGAGAATTGCCCAATAGACCCTTGTATGAAATCAAACCAATCGCCGCAGAGCGGGATTTATGAATCTCTGAAGTGATTATCGGTCCCGTAATGACATCCGGGTAAAATATCCATCTTATGCGAAAAATACCATCTCTCAGGCTCTTCCTGCTCGCCATTATCGTCATCGCCGTAGCTTCGTTTTTCGGCCCTGCCGAACGTTCGTTGGGAACCAACGTTCGGCTTGTTTACATCCACGGTGCATGGGTCTGGACTGCGCTCATCGCCTTCGGAGCAGCTGCGGCTGTTGGTCTCATAGGATGGCTCCTTTCAAGACAATCACTGCACACCTGGTCGAGCGCCATAGGACAAGCCGGGATGTTTTTCTGGATCACTTACCTGCCGCTCAGTCTGTGGACGATGCAAGCAAATTGGAATGGGCTATACCTCACTGAACCGCGCTTCCGTTTCGCCATAGATTTTGCCATCATCGGTATCCTACTTCAACTCGCCATCCTGATCATGCGGAAACCCCGCTACACCAGCTTGATCAACATGGGATACTTCGCCGCGCTCTGGTTCACTCTGGCCCGGACAGAGCAAGTAATGCATCCTCCATCTCCGATCCTCTCCTCAAATTCAATCGAGATCCAATTTTTCTTCTTCACCCTGTTAGGATTGTGTGTTTTCGCACTTTGGGGGCTTACTCATTGGCTTCGCAATCGAGAATTCGAGATCTGATGTCAAAACCATCTCTCACACCGCTGCGTGGTCAGTTATCGCTCTTTCTGATCACACGAACTGTCATGAATACTGGCTTCAGGATGGTGTACCCATTCCTACCTACATTTGCCCGTGTATTGGGCGTTGACATCTCGGCAATCTCGCTTGCGATCACCGCCCGATCCAGCCTTGGCATCTTCGGACTCCTATTTGGGTCCGTAGGCGACCGGATAGGTCGCAGGTCTGCCATGCTCGTTGGTCTTGGTTTCTTTGCAGGTGGTTCCATCCTATTACTTTTTTGGCCGACATATCCTAGTCTCTTTATTGCATTGCTTCTAGGAGCTCTGGGGAAAATCATTTTCGACCCAGCAATGCAGGCTTATCTTGGCGACAATGTCCATTACAGTTTGCGCGGGCGTGCAGTCGCGATTACAGAAGTTGGGTGGTCAGGAGCCTCGCTTGTTGGTTTACCATTCGTTGGCTGGTTAATCTCTCGAAGCGGTTGGGTCGCTCCCTTCCCTCTCCTTGGATTGCTCTCGGCGCTCGCATTTATTTTCATCTGGCGACTGCTTCCTCCGGATTCACATGGAAATTCGATACAAACGACGCTTAGTGATTCCCTGCGGATGATTACATCGCATTCCTCAGCGCTCGCCGCACTTTCGGTGACCTTACTCGTGAGCATCGGGAATGAGTCGATTAACATCATATATGGCCTCTGGCTTGAATCTTCTTTCGGCTTGCAGGTTGTTGCCCTCGGCGCAGCATCCGCAATCATCGGGTTTGCTGAACTGAGCGGTGAGGGGCTGGTGGCTAGTCTGACAGATCGGTTGGGGAAGGTCCGCTCCCTCTACTTTGGGTTGGGGTCTGTGATTCTTGCCTGTCTCGTGTTCCCTTTTTTCGGAAGGAGCCTGTTTTCCGCGCTAATTGGACTCTTTCTCTTTTATCTCTCTTTTGAGTTTACCTTCGTCACTTTGATCTCCTTGCTTACCGAACTCGCGCCCGCCGCTCGAGCCACATTGATGGCCGGAAATTTGGCTGCAGCCGCCGGCGGTCGGGCACTGGGCGCACTGATCGGACCTGCATTGTTTGAAATCAACATACTGGCCAGCTCTTTCTTTGGAGCCGCGATGGCAATCATCGCTCTCTCCATCCTGATTATTTGGGTCAAGGTAGAATAAGATGACCTTTGCTGAGGAAACCATATGACGGACAAGTCTCGAGCCGACCTGATCATCCATTCAGCCTCCCAACTCCTCACCCTCGCCGGAGGACCGCAACGAGGGACATCGTTGGGCGATCTTGGGATCATCGAGGATGGAGCTATTGCGGTCGCCGATGGAAAGATTCTGGCTGTCGGGCCAACAATGGAAATCCAGCGCCGGTTCCGTGCGGATCAGGCGATCGATGCCAGTGGGAGCGTTGTGCTCCCGGGTTTCGTCGATCCCCACACACACTTGATTTTTGCAGGAGATCGGGCAGCCGAGTTCGAGATGCGCATCGCCGGCGCCGGCTATATGGAGATCATGGATGCGGGTGGCGGGATCATCTCAACCGTTAAACAGACAAGAGCTGCCAGTATCGATTCACTTGTCGCTCAGGCTCGCTTACGACTTAATCGCATGCTTGCGCATGGCACAACAACTGCTGAAGCAAAAACTGGATACGGGCTTGACTTGGAAACCGAACTCAAGATGCTTCAAACGATTCTCTTGCTTAACAACGAAGGTCCCCTAGAGCTCGCGCCGACCTTCCTTGGTGCCCACGCCTTACCTCCAGAATATGCCGACACAGGGGAAGAAGGGTATGAAGCGTATACCATCGAGATCGTCGAGCAGATGCTCCCTGCGGTCAAGCGGTGGTGGGCGAAGGAAGCGAGCGGAGAACCTTTTCCCTTCGTAGACGTCTTCTGCGAGACCGGTGCCTTTAACCTTAGCCAGAGCCGCCGTATCCTCTCGCGCGCCAAGGAGCTCGGCTTTCCACTCAAGATCCACGCGGATGAATTCGATGGTTTAGGTGGAACTGGACTAGCGGTGGAACTAGGTGCGGCTTCGGCCGACCACCTGGTCCAAACGCCCCCTGAGGATATCGCCGCACTTGGCCAATCTGACACTGTTGCAGTAGCGCTGCCCTGCACTCCCTTCGGGTTAGCTGAGAGTGAATACACCCCTGCGAAATCAATCATCGAAGCAGGTGGGATCCTTGCGC
>CAYLOO010000153.1:0-4690 GCA_964385355.1 uncultured Anaerolineaceae bacterium | reverse complement strand
GAAATCCGTAAAACATCGGAAATTCAGAGGTATTTGACGGCAGAAACCATAGAATTTGGCTATGATTTCTTCATAATAATCGATAAAATACTATGGACAAGAGTGATTACAAATCGTCGAGATAAAATAAGATTGATCCGGCATGAGTTAAGACATATTGATTCCAATTTGGGGGAATTTGGGAAATGGGGAATCAGAGGTCATGAGATCGAAGATTTTCACGAAGAAGTCAAATATAATGAAGACAATCCGAGATGGGCGGAAGAACTATCGATTTTAATGAACATCATGTATGAATCGGAGAATGATCCACAAGGGTTGATTAAGGGGAAGAAACCTATATTATTTGGTAAAAACTGGGAATGGGAGGAAAATGGCGCAAGGTAGGAAAGCAATACCGTCGAAAATAGTAAATTTGAGAGGTGGGACGGCACACACACATCGTCCACCAAGAAGCTTGGAACCAATGCCCCCGGAAGAAATGCCGGATTGCCCTAGTCACTTGGACAAAGAAGCAAAAAAAGAATGGAAGAGGGTAGGGGTTATTCTTCAGAATATTGGACTGATGACCCAATTAGATATGGCGGTTTTGGCGGGATATTGTAAATCATACAGTCAATGGGTGGAAGCTACTCTTGAGGTACAGGCGAGAGGGATGGTTTATAAAAAAGTTGATGGGACCCCGGGTTTGAATCCTTATTTGAGAATTGCCAATGATGCTTACGATAGAATGATGAAAGCGGCAGTATTGATTGGGTTATCTCCCAGCAGTAGAGTCAACCTCAAGGTGGAAAAACCAAAGGAAAAGGATAAAGCCAGTCTTTTCCGAGCAAAAAAGAAAGGATAAGATGCCAGACGAGTTCGAAATAAAACTCAAGGAAGTGAGTGAGATAATTTATACTGTGGTGGTTTCTAAGTCGGACCAATGTCATAACTATGAATCGTCCAAAGCGGAGTTAGCAAAAGCGATTGAGGCAATCGGCCCCGATACCTCTCTTGACGATGCGAAGAAGAAGATCGTGCGGTATGATCTGACAATCGATGGTGAGGAATTGTGCGATTGTTATATTGATCTTTCTTACTAACGATGTATGAAAAAACTCCCAATCATAAAGAAGAAGACCCACCCCACAACTCAATACGCTAAAGATATTGTAGCAAAGAGGATACCTGCGAACAAATGGGTGACTCTGGCCTGCAAACGACATCTGAACGATTTAAAAACTGCCAAACAAAGAGGAATATACTTCGATGAGGCAGCGGCCAATCACATAATCGCCTTTTTTCCTGAGTTTTTATCTTTTTATGAGGGAGATTTTTCAGATAAACCTTTCAATTTAACCCCTCACCAAAAATTCTTAGTCGGTTCCATTTTCGGATGGAAGAGATCTTCGGATGGATTTCGTAGATTTCGTACAGCTTACGTGGAAGAGGCGAAAGGGAATGGAAAAGCATTATGGGTAGAAACACCCATACCGACACCCACGGGTTGGGAAAGAATGGGGGATTTGGGGATTGGAGATGAGGTGTTTGATGAAAACGGTGTAGTATGTAAGGTAATCGCGGCTACTGATGAGATGTTTGACCATGATTGCTTCAAGGTTATGTTTTCGGATGGCAGTGAGATAATAGCGGATGCGGATCATTTATGGAGAACACATACCCAAATCAATGGTAAGAAGGCGAGGTCGATAACAGCTAAAGGAAAAACTTTGACTATGATGCAATGGTCAAAAGAAACTGGTTTGGGGATTGGGACGATATGGTCGAGAATACATAACTTGGGGTGGACCGATGAAGAAGCTGTCACTTTAACGGTAGAGGAGGGAATAGTTAAGCGGAGAGAATGGAGGCATAATTATAAGAGGGGTGATCAAAAAAAAGGATTGTTACGCAGAGAAAAGAATGATGACTTGTGGACAACACGAGAGATAGCAAATACGGTGCGAGTCAATAGGGAAAACCGAACGAACCCTCAAGCCAAATGGAACCATAGGATCGATATGTCGGGTCCATTGGAATTACCACATGTGGAATTACCAATACCACCTTATACGTTGGGAGCATGGTTGGGCGATGGTGATAGTGATTCGGCAAGATTGACTATGGCGATCAAAGATTCCCAAATAGCGGAGGAGATAAGGGACGAAGGCGTGGCGGCAGAAGCTAGGAAAGAACATACCCCAGGAATAGCGAGAATGATACTGGGGTCCTCCGGGAGATCCCAGAAAAGTAGGAACAATAGTTTGCAGGCCGTTCTCAGAACTCACAATCTTCTCAAAAATAAACACATCCCGCCCGTGTACTATCGCGCTAGTTATGACCAGAGAATGGCGCTGTTACAAGGATTGATGGATACCGATGGGTATGTTCCGAAGAACGGACAATGTGAGATTGCGTTGTGCAATGGGAAATTAGCGAGGGATGTGTACGATTTAATAATCACTCTCGGTTATAAATGTACGATATTGGAAAGCGATGCTGTTCTGGAAGGGCGAGTGGTTGGGAAAAGATGGAGAATGCAGTTCAAGGCAAATAGGGAGAAGCCACCGGTTAGGCTAGCTAGGAAATTAAAAAATCTACCGAAACGACCAAAGACTAGACCGATAAGCGATGGTAGGATGATAGTCGGGTGTGATCCAGTGCCGTCGGTTCCAGTGAAATGCATTACGGTGGACTCTAACTCACAAATGTATTTGGCCGGAGAGGATATGATCCCAACACACAATTCCCCACTGGCCGGTGGTATCGGCCTCTACGGACTCACTTTCGACGATGAGCCGGGAGCAGAGGTCTATGCCGCTGCCGTGACCCGTGAACAAGCAGGTATCCTGTTCAGAGACGCAAGAACCTTTGCCGAAAAATCAGATTCTCTCCGGGAAATCCTCAAAGTCGATAAGACAAACATTGCTTACGATGCTGAGAACAGTTACTTCCGGGCCATTTCTTCTGAGCACAGAGGTTTGGACGGAAAACGGCCACACATAGCTTTGATCGATGAGATCCATGAACATCCCAATGATTTGGTTGTCAGGAAAATGTCTGCCGGAACAAAAGGAAGAAGACAATCCATTATATTTGAGATCACCAATAGCGGATACGATCGACATTCCATCTGTTATCAGCATCATGATTATACTTCCAAGGTGCTGGAAGGTACCATAAAAGACGATGCCTGGTTTGGAATGATGACTGGCATAGATGTTTGTGAGAAATGTGAGTCAGAGGGCTACACGGTTCCGCAAGATGGTTGCCCAGATTGTGATGATTGGAGAGATCCGGAAGTCTGGGAAAAAGCAAATCCGAATATGCACTATTTGGGTCAACCGTTCATCGACTATCTCCATCGCCAAGTGGACGAGGCAAAGGCGATGCCCAAACAGGAGAACATCGTCAAACGCTTAAATTTCTGTATTTGGACCGAATCAATAATGCGCTGGATACCGGCAGATAAGTGGGTTTCCTGTGAGGACGAAACGTTGAGAATAGAGGATTTTGCTGGAAAAACATGTTATGTCGCGGTCGATTTGGCTAGTAAAATAGATATTGCTTCCGTGGTAATCCTATTTTTAACGGATGAGACGTTTACTTCTGAGGATGGGGTAAAATCCCATTTTGCTATTTTTTCGAAACATTACCTCCCTGAAGATACGATACGAGAATCCAAAAATCATAAGTTGTACGAGCAATGGGTGAAGGACGGTTGGATAACACCGACACCTGGGGCGAGAACCGATTTCAAATACATCGAAGATGATCTAAAAGCGTTAAATGAGGAGAATCATATCGTCCAATTGGCCTTTGACCCCAAGGAAGCGACGTATTTGATTAGCAACATTATGGAGTGGACGGATGAGGATACTTGTGTTGAGATAAATCAAGGACCCGCATTGATAAGTGAGCCCATGAAGGAACTGGAAGCCAGGGTGTATTCCAATCAGATTTGGCATGACGGAAACCCAGTCCTTTCCTGGATGATATCGAACGTCGTGCTCAAAACAGCAAGATCATCCGGACCCATAAAATACTACTACCCCACAAAAGACAATGCGGATAACAAAATAGACGGCGCAGTGGCGCTGATAATGGTTGTTGGACGAGCCATGTTACAACAAGGTCCGGAGGCATCGGTATACGACGGATTAACAGTGGAAGAAATGAAACAACGAATGGCTTATTAGGAGAACCGACATGAAAGAACTATGGATTAATCTGATTGAGAAACTAACAAATTTTTTACAAGAATTCATTCAAAATCCTCCGACAGAAAAAGAGATAGATGAGATAGTAAGGAAGGCTCTTTGTGAACATCGCAAACAAATAATCATGAAGAAATAGGAGAAAACCATGGCAGATGAGAACGAGGGCGGACTTGTCGTCGATGACGAAAGGGTCGCTGGTACATTAATTAGGATGTCGGAAGAATCAAAACAGCAAATGGAAGAATTTACGAATGCGTTCGGAGAAGGTGGATTAGTAGTGACACAAGAAGAAGCGGATCGCCTCCTAAAACTGGGAGCGGAAGGTTGTGCTCGAATGAGAGGAATTCAACCGGAAAAAGAATGGATTAATTTTGAAGATGCCGAGACAATTATTAGAAAAGCTCTTTGGGACGATTTTGTGGATGGTACCAATGAGCACATCAAATCAATCCCCCTTGAACTTCGGGAAGAATTTAAAAAGGAAAACA
>CAYLOO010000152.1:0-4725 GCA_964385355.1 uncultured Anaerolineaceae bacterium | reverse complement strand
CTTTCCGCCGCCTGGCGTCCTACGCCTCTTGAAGGAGCACCGCCCGCGCCGGGGCGCCGTCGCTTCCGACGAGTTTCAATGGAAGACAATACAGACTGTACCATCCAGGATCAACGCCAGCCAGGTTCAGCCCCTCGATAATCACCACCCCTGCCTGCAGAAGAATGGTATGTGTGGGGCGGCTATCTCCGAAAGGCGCCACCGACAAATAATCCACCCCTACCGTTTGAACCCCGCGATCCGTAAGCCATTGTGCACCGCGGGCATCGATGGCGATGAAGTCCTCGTGGAACGTAGCCGGGGTTTCCGACCAAAGGGCTGAATTCTGTGTTTTGAAGAGCAGTCGGCTCACCTCTGCAGGTAGATCAGCCGAATCGAGAGCTTTATCATCGATCACATCGATATCGCTAAACTCAGCGACGTACGCCAGACCGACTAATCGATCAAGCGATAGCGATTCAATACTCGCCGCTCCCTCGACGAAATGAACCGGGGCGTCGACATGCGTGCCTACGTGAACCCCACAGGCAAGACGGGAGACGTTTGCGTTCGCCCCTTCCGAAATATTGGCGATGCGCTCCAGTTCAACCGCCGGGTCACCCGGCCATACTGGTAGGTCCGGGCTAATTGGAACAGAGATATCAATCACTCTCATCCTATCCTCCGTGGGCAGGATTATAGATTCTTTTCTCGAATCAAGGAACAATCAATTGGCAGATTAATGCGCATCACTATAATCCTACATACGATAAGGAGTACTTCTTCAATGGCTGATTTCAAAGCGCTCGATGACACAATCCAACACAATTTACAGGCAAGCCTAGGCGATCTTAGTCGACTTTGCGCCCAACCCAGCATCGCCACGCAAAATACCGGCATGGTTGCGTGTGCTGAATTAACCGCAGAGCTGCTGCTTGCGCGAGGATTCGAAGTGCAGATCTTACCGACTAAGGGTTTCCCGGTGGTCTACGCAGAGCGGAGAGGCCGGACGGATCGAACGCTTATCTTCTATAACCACTATGATGTCCAACCGCCAGAGCCGCTCGAGCTCTGGGATTCGCCGCCATTCGAGCCCACCCTGCGCGATGGAAAGATGTTCGCTCGCGGTGTGAGCGACGATAAGGGCCATATCATCTGCCGTCTAGCGGCGATTGACGCCTTTTTGTTAAGCGAGGGGGATCTTCCCTGCAACATCAAGTTCCTGATTGAAGGTGAGGAGGAAATCGGCAGCACAAATCTCCCCGAATTCATCGGCGACAACCTCGATCTTCTCGCCGCGGACGCTTGCATCTGGGAATTCGGAGGGGTTGATCACGAGGGTACGCCGGGGCAGGTCGCCGGGCTGCGCGGCATTTGCTATGTGGAACTCACCGTGAGATCTGCCAGCCTCGATGCCCATTCCGGATTAGGGGGCTCGATTTTTCCAAACGCCGCTTGGAGGCTTATATGGGCGCTCAACTCTCTCAAAGGACCCGATGAACATATCCGCCTGCCGGGCTTTTATGACCGCGTCCTACCACCAAGCAAGCGTGATCTTGAACTCATGGCTCAATTCCCAGATAAGGCAGATGAATATCGCAGCAACTATGGCTTGAGCGGTTTCCTAAAGAACATCGAAGGTGGAATAGAGTTGCTGCAGGAAGAGATATTCTGCCCAACGTGCACCGTCTGTGGGCTCACATCAGGCTATCAGGGACCTGGATCGAAGACGATTCTCCCTGCGCTGGCGAGCGCAAAGGTTGACTTTCGCCTTGTGCCCGACCAGGACCCCGAAGAGGTCGTTCTTCAATTGCAGAACCATCTCGATAACGAGGGTTTCCACGATGTGGAGGTCACATACCTGGCGGGTGAATCTCCAGCCCGGACTGACCTCGACGATCCATTCCTTCATCTCGTCGTTGAAACAGCAGAAGATGTTTACGGAGTACCCCAGAGGATCCTGCCGATGTCGCCCGGATCCGGACCCAATCACCCGTTCATACACGATTTAAAAGTCCCTGTAGCAACCGCGGGGATCAGCTACCCAAAGGCAAACATCCACGCGCCGAACGAGAACATCGTCATCGACAACTTCGTATCCGGCGTCCGTCATACCGTGCGCATCATGGCTGAATTCAGTAAACCTTAAAAACCGCACAGGATCCCTCTGCCAGTGTCCATCATGTCGTGATTCGTTGGATGATCGCCACGAGGAAGCTTACTATTCGTACCTTGAAGGAACCCCCCCGGCGCGCTATAATCGGACATGTTCGGGGCGTAGCGCAGCCCGGTAGCGCACTTGCATGGGGTGCAAGGGGTCGGCGGTTCAAATCCGCCCGCCCCGACCAGAGACCGTCGACGAAGTTGGCGGTCTTTTTCATAATCGGGCACATTCTTCTGGCCGCTCGCTTTCTGGACGATGTATGCACAGCACTTGAAGAACCTGGAAGCGCAATGCTATAGTTTATTGGGATCATCTCTACACAAGGCGATCTAACGATGAGCGCCTCATTCAATAATCCAACTGGAGCCGAAGCGGATGCGAAAACTAAAAGGAATTCCAGCCTCCCCTGGGATTGCCATTGGCCCGGCGTACATCTTCCAAGAGACTGAGCTAACGATCGAAAAAAAGACCATCTCAGACACGTCCGCTGAATTTAAACGCTTCGAGGAGGCGACGAGAATCGCCTTGGAGCAGATTAAAGCACTTCGTACAAAGGCGGAATCTGAGACGTCATCTGAAGAAGCAGCTATCTTCGATGCGCACGCGATGTTCCTTCAAGACCCGACACTGATCGATGCGGTACGGCAAGCGATTGAAAAACATGCCATTAATACCGAGGCGGCAATTAACGAAGCTGTGGAGACTCACGCACAGACCCTTGAGAGCATGGAGGACGAGTATTTCCGCGCTCGTGCTGCAGATATTCGCGATGTCGGTCGTCGGGTGGTTTGCATACTGCTCGGCATTGACGAGGCCGATCTCTCCAATTTAAACCAGCCGTCTATCATTATCGCCCGCAATCTTACGCCTTCCGATACCGTCCGCATGGATAAAAACCTCGTCCTCGGTTTTTGCACTGCGGAGGGTGGGCCGACTTCACATACGGCGATTATCGCCAAAGCGCTTGACCTTCCCGCGGTTGTTGGCGCCGGCTCAGATGTCCTTGGTATCCCCTCGAGCAGCATAATCCTGCTCGACGGCCAAAAAGGCGAGATCGTCATAGACCCTGATGAAACTCTCCAATTAGAGTTCGCCGAGCGTAAGCAAGAGCACGATACTCGCTCGAGCGAGGAACTTCAAAACGCGTTCGATAGCGCCGTAACGCTTGACGGCTTTGAAATTGAAGTCGTCGCAAACGTCGGTAATTTACAGGACGCCCAGATGGCTCTCGAGCGCGGCGCGGAGGGCATCGGTCTTCTCAGAACCGAGTTTCTTTATCTGGATCGGGCGACTGCCCCGGACGAAGACGAACAGCTTACTGCCTATGATCAGATTCTCGACTTCATGGGAGAACGACCAGTAGTTGTCCGTACGCTAGATGTCGGCGGCGACAAGGAAGTTCCCTATTTGGATCTAGGCCAGGAGGCCAATCCATTCCTCGGCTGGCGAGCGATACGGATGTGCCTGGATCAGCCGGACTTCTTTAAAATCCAATTGCGGGCGCTGCTGCGTTCCAGTCCGGGTCATGACTTGAGAATTATGTTCCCTATGATCGCCACATTGGAAGAGGTCAGGCGTGCAAAAGCCCTGCTCAATGAATCCCGTGATGAAGTATGCGCTGGCGGTGCAGCCGTTGCTGAGTCAATCCAACTTGGGATCATGGTGGAAATCCCTTCCGTAGCTGTTATGGCGGATCGGTTTGCAAAAGAAGTAGATTTTTTCTCTATTGGAACAAACGATCTCACACAGTACACGATGGCCGCCGAGCGGACAAACGAAAAAGTAGCCCATCTCGGAGACGCCTGTCACCCTGCAGTCCTACGCCAAATCCGCAGTGTCATCCAGTCGGCGCATCATGAAGGGATTTGGGTCGGTCTATGCGGCGAACTCGCCGGAGATCCCGATGCGCTCCCCGTTTTACTGGGATTGGGGCTGGATGAGTTCAGCATGGCGCCAACATCAATCCCGCGCGCAAAAGCAATCCTGAGGCGTTGGTCGAAGATTGAAGCGGCGAAACTCGCAGATGAGGTCTTGGATTTCGACTCAGCTGAAGATGTGCGTGAGCGTGTCCGAACAGGGCAACCAAAATAAGAAATCCCGTCGCACTAATTTCCCATTGGGAAATCCTTCTTGCTCCCCACACGCAACTCCCCCAGGTCACTCCCGTCCGTCATTGGATATCCTCTTGGGGCCCCAATAGTAACCGCGAACGAATAACCAGGTTATTTGATCATAACCCAGGAAAGACAGGTGTCCTGCATCTCTAGATACTCCTTACCAAGAACAAGATTCTGCATATCCTTGACGATATCCAGCGATATCCCACCACTTCCTTGTTCATTTATATAAACTTAGGTTCTCCTCCAAATTATGTGGAAAGATGACATAACATAGATTAATCAGACACCTGCCGGTGATGTTATCTTTGGGACACGGAAGTTCCCATCAACCGATATCCCAAAGGATCCGACAGGTGTCCAACAACATTGTAACTCAATGGTTGAACCTCCCGCACGTAGTTGTCCAGGATGTCATCATGAGCGAAACACACACCGACTTACTGCTCAATCGCATGCCTCCGT
>CAYLOO010000151.1:0-4880 GCA_964385355.1 uncultured Anaerolineaceae bacterium | reverse complement strand
TCCCGAGCGCGACGGCATTGTTTTTTGGCGCCTCGGTTCTTGAAAGCCAGGAACCTAGACGACCTACCCAGTTTGGCCAAGCAACTTCCTCGATGATCGTCACCCGTTCGTAAGCGATTGAAGCTTCAAACACCAACCGTGCTTCAATGCTCTCGTGAGGGCTCAGTTTCCGCTGGTGCACGTCAAATTTCCCATGACTTTTATATTAGATGAGCTGCAATCATTAAATCCACAACTCTACGAAGGGATTTTCCCTCACAATATTACCCCAGTGGATTGGTTATCGAAGGTTCAGGTGAGAATTTTCCGGATTCCTTCGGGGAAATGGTAAAGATGACCAAAGTGGACCAGGAGCATTATGCTGACAAGCATCCATTGCCTAGAGTGATAATGAATTTGACCCTGGTCCGCGCTCAGACTGCGGTGAGTGAGCGCGCGTTAAGGTGCTTTTGTCGCGGAGAGCGCTTCGGCGATGTCTATCGCAGTTACTTTCTCGCCCATGCCTTTGCTGCTGATTGCATCGTCGAACATGATCAGACAATAGGGACACGCGGTGACTACCACATCTGCCTTGGCCTGGTCCATGGCTTCTGAAAGACGGCCTTGGTTGATGCGGGTATTTGGGTCGGTCTCCATCCACATATGCCCACCGCCGCCGCCGCAGCAGAACGCGTTTTCACGGTTACGCGGCATCTCAACGCGCTGTAATCCCTCGATGCTGTCTAATACATCTCGGGGCTCATTGTAGATCTCATTGTAGCGTCCGATGTAACAGGAGTCATGATAGGTAAAGGTGCCCCCATCGGTTTGTGTCCTCGGTTGTAAACGTCCGCTGGCGACCAGCTCAGCGAGAAGCTCTGTATGATGGATAACCTCGAAATCGGCGCCGAAATGAGGGTATTCGTTTTTGAGAGTATTAAAACAATGTGCGCAGGCTGAGACGATGCGGTTAAAGCGCACATCCTTGAAGGCGGCCATATTCTCTTCCACCATCACCTGGAAGAGGTGCTCATGTCCCATTCTGCGCGCGGTCTCACCACAGCATCCCTCAGCGGCACCCAGGATGGCGAAATCGACACCCGCTTCTTGAAGTAATTCGCTTAGTGCGCGGCCGGCGGCATGGTTTCTGCTGTCGTAGCCGTAGGCGCAGCCGATGAAGAGCAGGATGTCTGTTTCATCACCAGGTTGGAGGACGCGCACTCCCGTCTCGCGTGCCCAGGGTGCATGTTCCTCGCGAGGCAGCCCCCAGGGATTGCCCCGGCGCTCCATTTGCATCAAGGTTTCGCCTATCGACCCGGGGATTTCCCCGGTAGTAAGGGTTAGGTAACGTCGCATTTCAACCGCAGCGGAGACTGGATCGATGAATAACGGACATGCATACAGGCAGGCGCCGCAGGTCGTGCAAAGCCAGGGGTAATCCTTATCGACAAATCCACCGAGAAGGGGGGCGGACGTATTTCCATTCGCGCCCATCAATGTGCTGTGCATGGACGTTTGAAGCATGTCGATCAACTCTCGCGGGGAGAAAGGCATACCACTGTTTGTGGCAGGACACACAGACTCACAACGACCGCACTGAGTACAGGCGTCAAATGACATCAGGGAGACCGATGGGTATTGGGGGATCTCGCCCGCGCCGAGGACCTCGGCTGTCTCCAGGTCTTCAATGGTGTCCAGTTCTCCTAATGGTCGAAATGGTCTCAGGATGATGTTTAGAGGACCCGAGATAATGTGCCTGAGTTTTGTAAATGGAAGGCTGACGACAAAGAGAAAGCCCACGACCGAATGTGTCCAAAAGAGGACGGCGTGAATGGGGGCATTCGGGCCGATGGTTACACCGGCGCCTGAAAGTGCTTGTGCGAGCAAGTTCCCGATTGGGCTCCAGTTTTGCCAAGCGGGCTGGGTCGCGAGGAAGCGAGCCGCCTCGGCGAAGAAACCTAGGATCGTAATCGTGAAAAGCAAGAGCAGTGTGTAGCCATCTTCCAGTCGGTTCTTGAGGTAAGTCGGCCTGAAAAATACTCTCCGGGCGAGTGCCAATAGAAGCCCGGCGATGATCATTCCACCCCCAATGTCCATCACCAACTCGAACCAGAGAAAGGATGTGCCACGCGGCCAGGGAAGTTCAATGGGCAGGAAAAGAGGGTATTGTAGAAGGTTGATCACGGTCCCGAGGATCTGGATCATCATCCCCCAGAAGATGAGCAAATGCATAATGCCGGGATAAGCACGCTTGAGCACTCTATCCTGGATGATGGCGTGAAGCAGGAGTTCTCGAATCGCTCGCGGCCAGCGTGAAGATCCACGTGTGATTTCCGGTTGCGTTGAAGAGGGCGTTGTGTCTGTGGTCAAGCCTCACCGCCTATAAGTATATTTCCATCTACGATCGTGACGAGTATCTCTTCAAGCGGGGTGGGGGGAGGACCGCTGATGACCGAGCCATCAACGGCGCTGAAGTAACCTTCATGGCAAGGACACTCGATCATCTTAGACTCGGGGTTCCAATCCACAAGGCAGGCGAAGTGTGTGCAGACGGAAGAGTAGGCAACAATCCCTCGCTCCGGTGTATTGATCACTAACGCTGGGTAACGACCGAATCTAACAGTCTTAGACTCTCCTTCAGGGATCGAGTCCTCGCTCCCCGCGGAAACCGGCTCTGTGGGCATTTCTTCCAGCTTAGAGGGCCAGAAGTAGGCGATTGCGGGTCCAGCGATTGCGGTCAATCCCAGAGCAGCGAATAGGCTGCTCAGGATTTTCAGGAAGCCTCTGCGCGGTACCTTCGCTTCTTGGTCTGTCATAGGGCTCTCCGTTTTCCGATTGACGAACGGGAAATCTCGTCAGGTTTTAACTCAGGGCTCCCATGATCGTAAGGCCGATCACGACTATTGAGCCGACAACTACAATAATCCAGCGGACGTTTCGTGCTCGGAGCGTATCACCCTTTCGATCGAGGAATGGCCAGATCACGATCAGGATCAGCCCGATAATGGGAATTAACACACCGATGGTTTTCGGTACGTACTTCAACATTTCATAAAGGAAGAGAAAGTACCAATCGGATTTTACGTGCGGCGTGACCATCGGGTCGGCTGGGGACTCAAGACCGATAGGGGTTATCAAACCCACGATTCCCACAACGATCATTATCGCCATGATCAAAATTACGACTTTCGCCTCGGTCCAAATATGGTCAGGGAAGAAGGGGATGGTTTTTTCTTCTGGACTGGATTCTCCCTCAGTCATACTTCCTCCATAGCTTTGATACTAGAGCGGTCGATGAATGCCTTGCCGGCGAATCATCAGGAAATGTATACCCATCAGCCCCAGGGCACCGACCGGTATCACCAGAACGTGCAATGCATAGAAACGGCTTAAAGTGACTGCAGAGACATCCCAACCACCGCGCATGAACACGAGTAGGATGTCACCGATCTGGGGGATGCCGCCAGCGATCTCGGTTGACACCGTCGTTGCCCAATAAGCTTGCTGATCCCATGGCAGCAGGTACCCCGTTAATCCAAAAGCGAAGGTAAGGATGAGCAGAAGTGCGCCTGAAACCCAATTGAGCTCGCGCGGCGCCTTGAAGGCGCCATGGATGAACACGCGTACCATATGGGCGACGACCATTACGACCATGCCGTTCGCCGACCAATGGTGGATGGCTCTAATGGCAGCGCCGAAGCGAACTTCAGTCTCGATGAACTGAATGCTGGCATAGGCTGCTTCAGGTGTTGGTTTGTAGTAGAAGGCGAGCATGGTGCCGGTCACAGCCTGGATGAGGAATAAAGTGAAGGTTATCCCACCCAAGCAGTACATCCAGCGTGTGGAAAACATGGCAACAGGCTTAGCAAGAATTGTACGCATTGGTTCAACGATATGGAACCGGTCGTCAAGCCAATCGACAGAGCGTGCCCAAAGCGGCTTCCAGGGCTTGCGGGTAACCCATCCGCTGCCTGCCCGGTAAGCCCCGACGAGAAAGACGATGCCTCCGAAGCCAAACACGACCCAACGGGCCAACGGGGTCCATATATTTTCAATTGAACCGCTCAGGTGGCAATGCATACATGTGTCTTGTTCGGGGGGCAGGGGTGGGGCGGTCTCTGTGAGGTGAACAGATGCGAGCTGTAAAAAGGATGATGGTGGATCCTGGATAGGATCCACAGTCTCGTTCGCCTGCGCTTCTGGTGTTCCCAGGACGACCGCGATGATGAGGAAAAATGTAATCAAAGTCAGGACGACGAAGGCATGTCGGAGCCGCCTCATTCTCACCTCCGGGTTAATCTTGCCGTTTTATCAACCTTACAAAAAACGGAATACCGCAATGCGGGTATGAATTGTACGATATTTGACCAAAGGCGTAAAAGATAGTGAAAAGGCTCATATAGATAGGGGAGAAATGTCCTTTGGGCTTTAGAAGGGAGGGGGATTTGCTGTGATTCCCAAGGGAGAACTACTGGGACTGCGGAAATCCCGATTCGCGCTTAGCGGCGTCATTAAGAGACGCCGCCAAGCATGCAGAAAAAAACTAGAAGGAGATGCAGCCCTTGGCAGGGCTCGAAACGGAAAAATTATGATCTAATCGGTTGCTGCCGTTAAAATTTCTTTGCGAGTTGATCGAATGGTCATCAAAGCGAACATCGCTGCGGAGATCAGGCCTATAATACCGCCGGCATACCACACCCAGGAGGGGTCATAATAATCGATAACCAGACCCGCTAGCAGAGGACCTATTGCGAAGGGGACTGCCCAACTGAAACCATACAAAGCCATATAGCGGCCACGCATATCGTCTGGCGCAAGGCGGGCCACGATCGATTGTGAGATTGGCGCCCAGAGCATCTCCCCGATGGTAATGATGGCCATCGCCAGCAGGAAAAGTCCAT
>CAYLOO010000150.1:0-4944 GCA_964385355.1 uncultured Anaerolineaceae bacterium | reverse complement strand
GTCTGTCATTTTTGAAAAGTGCGTCATCAGATCGCTCATTTCCCTTCCTTTTTGATCTGATATTAATACGCTTTCTCAAAATTTAATAGTACCCCTCACGAGAATGCGATTGCCCTGCTTCTGGGTGGCATGGAAATAGCGCTGCAGAATACTCTGCTGCACCATATTCCTCGATCCAGAAGAAGTTGCCCCTACTGATGGTTCGGTGATGGATGATGTGAACTTCAATCTTGAGTGGGGATGGGCAGCGGCGGTATATAGCAAAGCGGGGAGGGGCAACCACTGCGCCACATTGTGAGTGCCCTGGTTAATACTTGATCCATCAACGCGTATTGAAGTTTAGCGTTCTGGGCAATATTCAAAACTCGTAGGGGGCTGTCCAAGAAAAAGCATTGGACAGCCCCAATGATACGACTCTCATTAGCTAATTACCGGACAGCGATTAAACCTGAACAGGGATCGTTCAAAATTAAATCAAGGTACCTCTTCAATAAAGAAAAGATCCATGAATGCCGAGCGAAACTCGGGGATTATTTCGCAAGCCGATGAGTCCTGACACTCGAGGTTGAATGCGAAAAAGTAGCCGACATCCTGCTCGGGAATAAGGTCCATAATCGCGCCAAAACCCCGGATTGCCCCACTGTGACCGATGAGACGTTCACCGTTCCGAAATCCCTGGACAAACCCATAGACATGACCACCTTCTTCAGTCTGAATCTGCTCCGACTGCATCAATGCGATGGTTTCTGGTTTGAGAATACAGGCATCACCTACGCAACCGTCATTGAGGTAGGCGAGCATGAACTTTGCCATGTCACCTGCGGTTGTCACCAAGCTGGCGCTGGGGTAATCACCGTAATAATCCATGGGCTGAGGTTCATATCCCCAATTTTTATAGGCGTAGCCCTGGGCAAGACCATGTGGCCTCGAACTATCGAGAACATAGCGACTGTGATCCATCTGCAGCGGCTGCAGGATATGTATCTGGACATACTGATCAAAAGGCTCACCTGAAACGACCTCCACTATATATGCCGCCAAGGCCATGCCATGCCCTGAATAGCGCCACTTTGCACCTGGCGGAGCGAGACGGTCCGGCATATTTCCGGCGAGGTATTCACCTAACGATGGATAATCTTCCGAGTTCGTACTGGACTGCCACGTTTCACCAAACCCGCTGGTGTGGGTGAGTAAATGGGCAAGCGTGACAGGCTCAGAATAGCTATTATCCACAATGAATTGTGAGCCTTGCAGGTATTGGTTAATGTCTTGATGGAGATCGAGCGTGCCCTGTTCCACCAACTGCATCACCGCTGTGGCGATAAAAAGCTTCGAGATCGACCCGATGCGCATCACCGTTTCATAAGGATCAATAGGCGTCTCCGTTTCGCGATTCGCAAATCCGTACCCCTTCGCTATCTGGATCACGCCGTCACTAACCACGACCAGGCTTACACCGGGGGCATGATGCTCACGCATCGCCTTGGTGAAGAATTCATCGGTGAAAGATTCAACGTTTTCAGGCGTGAATTCCTGTGGTTGGCGAGTATCTGGTTTGCATACAGATAAGAGCAAGCTAGTTACAAGGACCAGTAGGGACAAAATCCAAGTTGAGGGATGTAACTTCTTGGAATTCATAGGTTACCCTATCTGTTAATAAAAAGAGAAACAGCTCATGATTTGGTAAATTAGAGAGTCGAGCGTACCACAAAACACTCACCAAACACCCGGGATCAAGCGATGGTGGACTTGTTCTACGTAGGCATCATAGCTCTCCAACTCCAGCTGCAGTGTTTTATCCTCCAGGGCAGTCCTCAAGATATAGCCCCCTACACCAAATCCAGTCGGGATCAGCGCCCACCATGAACCCAGAAGCAAAGGTGTGCCTAAGAATGCCAGGATTGCACCAGAGTAACCGGGATGGCGTACGAAGCGGTAGGGTCCATCAGTGGCCACCTGATGCCCTCTATCCTCCTGGATGCGGACCACCTCGGAGAAGTAGGCATTAGAGATCATCGCCCACATGAAAAGCGCAAACCCTAGAGCCACCGCTCCCATTCCGACCAGGTGAACAACCAAAGGTTTGGGGGACGACCAGGCGAAGCGAAGATCCCATGCGGCAACGATCCAAGAGACGAAGGGAAAGACGCCGGCTGATATGGTGGCCACCCAGCGATCCCATCGTTTGCCCCCCTCCTGCCGCAAACCTCCGGCGCGCTCGACAAGCAAATCCGGGTTGATGGGCACCAGGAGCAAGACGTGGCTGGCCATGAAAATCGCAGTCAGGCCTATGAAAACCCAGCCCCACAACCAATCCAACCGCCCCGCAGCCAGGGATAGTATCGCTGCGTAACCTGCCAGACCGACTGCCGACTGGATGCACCATTTGAGGATCGTCTTTCGATCTTCCGGGGATATCATCTGCGCCACGTTTGTGCCCCTTCCTAATTGAGTTTCTGCGTCGCCGGCTTCTGTCCGGCATACAACCCGTGTCCCATGTAGTCAAACATCGCCCTCGGCTCAGACAAAGCGAGACGCATTAATTTCCGCGTGGCCGGATCAAAAAGGAACGAATAGAAGAATCGACCGAGAATGCGCATGTAATCCCCAAAACTAAGAAACCCAAATTGGGCACGCGCTTCTTTTTTCATCTCAACCGCATAGACACGATCGACGAGATTTACCAATCCTGCCCTGTCTAGCATCCCCATCCACTCTTCTGATCTGCGCAGATGCTGATGGGTTAATGCCGCCATAATCTCAGAGCCCACCTCGGGTGGATCCTCGACCCACACCGCTTCGTTCAGCCCCACATACCCGCCTGGTTTTACCACCCGCACGTACTCCCGCGCCGCCTGGTCCAAGTCGGGAACGAAGGTGTTCACCGACTCACAGATCAGGACGTCGAATCGGTCATCTTCGAAGGGAAGGTCCTGGGCATCGGCAATCCGGAATTCCGTCCGATCCGCAACACCTCGCCGCTCCGCCCACTCGCGTGCACTCTCAACCATCGTCTCAAGCAGGTCAACACCGACGAGGCGACATTTATATTCCACCGCAATCTTGGTGGCGGCAGTCCCGGCCCCACAACCGACATAAAGAAGCTCATGTCCTTCTCGAAGGCGGCAAAGCTGCGCCAACTCCTGGGTGGCGGTCCAACCTCCCACATGTTTGGTGTGGCCCATCGCGGCCTGCATGTCGAAGTAATCGGGTAAGCCGAAATCTCGCGCCCTCTTGACGGGATATTGTGAATCATTCATTGCTTATCTCCTATTAGCACGCTTGTTGAATAAATTCACCCCTCACCATAAACCTGGCACTAATCGGAATCGCACCTGACGAGCATACTCCGCATAACCAATTAGTTCCTCTTGTAATGTACGATCCTCGAGTGCAGTGCGGACCACTATCGCTACCAACACCAATCCGGCCGGGATTAGCGCCCAAAGAGAACCGAACATTAATGGCATCGCCAATCCAACACTTCCCCAACCGAGATACCCGGGATGGCGTATCCAACGGTAGGGCCCATGGGAGATCACTCTTTGCCCCCTGTCTTCCTGAATGCGAACCGCAGTTGAGAAATAGTCGTTCGTCAGCATAGCCCAGCTTGTAAGAACCGTCGCCAACAAGATTATTGCCAGACCCATTAAATTTACCCATAAGGGAACAAAGGACAAATTCCAACGCTCATCGATCCCAGACAAGATGAAGATGATGAACCAAAGCGGTCCAGAGATTCGGGCAATAACACGATCCCAGTCTCGAGTCTGCTCAGAGCCTGTCGCACGTTCAGCGATCAAGTCAGGGTTATTTTTCAACATGAACACAAGATTAACGACGACCTGGAGGGTTGATATACCAAGATAAAGCCAAGCCCAACCCCATAACAGACGACCAGAAGAGAGGAAAAGAAGCGCGGCGATGAGTGCGAATTGGGCTAGTATTTGACCGCCACGGCGGGCGATACTCCGGCGGAGGGGTTCGTCGGCCGTGTTTTTACTTGGGGAGCGTTTCTCGGTCATCGGTCCACCCTCCTTCTTCGCCGTTCCTATGAGGACATCATTGCATGCCTGGACAGGGAAATAATCGCGAAACCCGGGACCGCAGTCGCCGGGCATACATCATTCATATCATATTTGGCAGGTCTTTTCCTGACGACAATCAGGGCTGTATCATCCCGGGGACCTGACGATTCTCAGTCAATATTGGTTAACCTTCTTACGTGGCTGTGGCAGGAAATACATGAAGAGAACGAAATCCCTGATTATTTTTTATCAATTCAAGGACGCCATAAAAAAAGCGACCTATAAGGCTTTTTGGTTGATGAACGCCTGGATGCAATCTACGATGTCTCGCCTCGATAGCATTTATACAAACATCCTCCCTTGTTACGCCGCGAATTGAGATAATCGGCAGCTCCTAAGGCGACCTTTCCCCATCGGGCATCATGCTTTGATTGCCCGCATCTGGCGTCTTGTGAACAGCCAAATCCCGAACGCGAACAACACGATCGTCAGGACAATAATCGCACCCATCTCAAATAGGACATCGTTCAGTCCGGCGCCAAAGTTAAGGATTTTGCTCATTGCATTTATTGCATGGGTGGTTGGCAACAGGTCGTTGATATTGATGGCTCGATCACCTACCATGAATAGGCGCAAAGGCGGAAGCGGAAACATGCCCCCCGAAAAGAACATGAGGATAAAAAACGGAAAACAACCAATCGTCAACAAGTCGAATATCGTCCGTAAATATGCGGCGACGATGAGGCTGATGGCGATAATCGATAAGCATGAGAGAAGACCGACGATCGACACGGCGATCAATGAGCCCGATGTCCGGTAGCCCAATGCGACGGCTGTGGCCAAAGTTAGCGCCAATGCCATCATGCCAATGATGACCTGAGTCAGACTCACCGCCATAAGCCACTCGAAGGTCGTC
>CAYLOO010000149.1:0-5149 GCA_964385355.1 uncultured Anaerolineaceae bacterium | reverse complement strand
GGCGTCCCCTCATACCACCTAAACCGTTCCTCGATCTTCCTGAACGCCAGATAAAACAAAATCCCCCGATTTCTCCTCGGGGGATGTGATCTTGCCCTCTGCTCCTATCATGCGCCTGGCAGCGTTTGTAGAAAATCATCAACCGCCTTCAGCACGTCTTCGGCCCCTCGATAGGTGTACAGCACCAGCATTTTCGAGTCGTTACCTGTGATCATCTTCGACACAGTCGCACCTTCACGGTAACAGCACAGCACCGGTTTTTCGCGCTTGAGCGCTACAGCGATCTCGTACCCCACTCCGTGTGATGGCGTGCTCACCTCCGCAATCAGCACATCGCAGCCATCGATCCAGGCCATATCCCGCTCATAGACTTCTCGGGCGTCTACAACCCGCTCCAGGTCCATCACCTCCGGGTGAGCGAGGTGCGCCGTGGGCACGTCGTGCCCAATTGCCAATAGATGATCCACAATCGTCATGTAGACTGATTCGTCCCGCCTCCCTCCTGTGAGAGAGCATGAGAAATAGATATTCATCGCCCGGTTATTCCCTCCACGTTGGTTCTTCATTAAGCGTGAGCGCCGCCCTCACTCCACGTCATCGCACATTTGTCGGTAGAGCAGTTGAGCCGTCTATCTCATGCCAGACACTTCTTTTTCTCTCTGACGAGTGAGTGATGGGCATCATACCATGCCCGATGTGCACACCGCCGCTAATAAATCCATCGTGAAGACAATCACAGTGGCAATTTTCCGCTTAGATACGTCCATAAGTGAGCTTTCCTGAGAATTCTACTTGTGCTAATATCAACCTACCTAAAGGACTCGTTATGGTAGATACCCGTGACCCCCTTCGTTTTCTTCAAGCAGAGGTCTCCCGGCTGAACCAGGAGAATCAAGAACTGCGAGAAGAGCTCACAATCCTGCGCTCCTCCGTGCGCGGCTTAAGCGCCATCCAGGATCTAATTCAACGCATGGGCCCTCAAACCAACTTAATCCATGTACTAGATGATCTCTTAGGGTCCGCTCTGGCAGTTCTTGGAACCCATGATGGATCGCTGCTTCTGCGGGACGAAGAAACCGAAGAACTAGTATTCGTTGTCGTCCGAGGCGAAGCGCGCAATAACCTTCAAGGCTACAAGCTGCCGCCCGGGAAAGGCATCGCCGGATGGGTTGCGGATAATCGCGAACCTGCTTTTGTCCTCGACGTACGCAAAGACCCTCGTTTCTTCGCCCAGGTTGATGAGACGATGGGTTTTCACACACAAACACTTGTTTGCGTGCCACTCCTTGATGGCAAGCGCGTTCTCGGTGTGATCGAAGCGATCAACAAACTCGGTGACCGAGATTTTTCAACCGAAGACCACCATTTACTGATGGTCGTCGCCCAACTTGCTTCTATGGCGATCCAACGCGCAGAAACCTTATCCGAGGAGAAAAGCTAAGATCGCAGGTGAGCGCCGAGTTCTTTCTCTAAAGCCTTAACGATCTTCTTCCGCAGCCCTGCCACTTCTTCATCTGTCAACGTTCGATCCAAAGCCTGATACGTTAGGGCATAGGCCAGACTCTTCTTATCCGCCTCGATTTGTTCGCCCCGGTAGAGATCGAAGAGGCGGATGTCCTCTAGCAGATCCCCTCCCGATTTCCGAATAACGTCAAGGACTTGTTCGGCTGGAACTGCCTCATCTACGACGATCGCCAGATCTTCCAATACAGGCGGGAAGGTCTTTACCAATTCCACGTTTATCGATTCAGGGATGGCGCGGATGATCGTTTCCACATCCAATTCGGCAGCTAGAAGCGGGAATGACTGGAAGTTGTAGCGCTCTTTCACAAGGGGGTGAAGCTCTCCCATAATGCCAACTTGCACCCCCTCGACCAATATCCGCGCACATTTTCCGGGATGAAATGACGGGTGTTCTCCCGGTGAAAATTCCACCGCTTCAATCTTAAGCCCTTCGAACATCGCCTCGATAGTGCCCTTTAGATTGAAAAAGTCGAATATCTTTGATACGGGTTCCCGCCAGGAAGAAAGCGATTGCGGTCCGGTTAATGCCATGGCGAGTTTGAGCGGCTCATTCGGGAGTTCGCCCTCTTCGGCAGATAAATAAACCGGTCCAATTTCGAACACGGCGATGCGCTCCTGGAAACGAGCGTTGCTTTCCACGATTTCCAGCACACTTGCCAATAAACTGTGGCGCATGGCCATGCGGTCGGCACTGATTGGGTTCTCTAATTGGACATACGCTCTATCGTCGGGTTTTGTCCCAGTGGGTAAGATTCTAGTTTCATAGTCAGGGGTTGTCAGACGGTAGGTCACAATTTCCTGTAAATCAAGATCGGCAAGCAGGTCTCGGATTTGCTCCTCTCGCTCCAAAGCCTTATTGCTGTACTGGGGCGGGATCTCATCAGAGATCATCGTCTCCGGAAGGTGATCGTATCCATAGATCCTCGCCACCTCTTCCATCAAGTCTGCTACCCCTACGATGCCCTCACCGATATCCATGCGATGATCTGGCGTTGTCACCTGCAGCTTTTCCCCCTTGCTTTCGATCTCAAAACCTAGCCGCTCGAGGATTTTCTCGATAGCATCTATCTCAAGCCGGATACCAAGCGAGCGCTCCACGTCAGATGAGGAAATCTCCACAATCGACGGCTCTGGCAGCAATGGATATTCGTCAACAAGCCCCTGGGCGATCTCGCCGCCGGAAAATTGTTGAATCCAGGACAGGCCGCGCATGACCCCTCGTTCTGCCATCGCGGGGTGAATTCCGCGCTCGAACCGGTACGAA
The DNA here is from genome assembly GCA_964385355.1 of uncultured Anaerolineaceae bacterium. Classification (GTDB taxonomy): domain Bacteria; phylum Chloroflexota; class Anaerolineae; order Anaerolineales; family E44-bin32; genus E44-bin32. The sequence goes on along the minus strand of CAYLOO010000149.1, from coordinate 2,361 downwards.
GCCTCAGATTGCAGATTCTGCGACCCTGCCGTTCGGCGGATGTTGATGTAATTCCAGGTAGCCCCCTCGAGCAAAACCCGGGTGGTCTTCTCGCCCACCTCCGACTCGGCGCCTCCCATCACGCCGGCTATCGAAAGCGCCCCGGCGGTATCGGCAACTAAGACGGTGAAATCGTCCAGCGACCGCTCGACGCCGTCGAGTGTGGTTATTCGCTCCTTCGATTCTGGAAGCCGGGTGATGATCTCCGGAGATTTACCTCCGGCGCGCTCGACGAGGACATCGAAATCAAACGCGTGCAGAGGCTCACCAATTTCAAGCATGGCGTAGTTCGTAGCATCGACGATATTGTTGATCGGCCGCATCCCTGCCAACTGCAGGCGGAGCTGGACCCAATACGGGCTGGGTCCAACCTCTGCCCCCTCGACAAGCCCCAGGACGAAGCGCGGGTTCAGTTCGGGGTTGCGGATATCGATGCTCACTCGCCCATCGATCGCCGGACCCTTCCCGTCGACTTCGTAGGATGGCTCTTTCAGCGCCGCCCCCGTTAGCGCAGCCACTTCCCGGGCCACCCCTAGGATGTTGGCATTGCGGGCTATATTGGGCGTGAGCGTGATATCCAGGACCGCATCGCCCATGTACTCCACGAGTGGCTTCCCGACCGGCGCATCCTCGTCGAGGACGATAATGCCCTCATGTTCCTCGGAGATGCCGAGTTCTTTCTCCGAACATGCCATCGAATACGACTCGACCCCGCGGATCTTCGCCCGCTTGAGCGTGAAGGTTTCCCAACCGGCGATATGACCATCGAAAAGCGTGGCTCCTTCGCGTGCGTAGGCTACCTTCAAAGGGTTCTTCAGTGTTCCTTTCCCTTTGTATGGGAAAAGATTGGGCGCGCCGGTGAGCACAATGTGCTCCTGTTCACCATCATCCAACCGGCACAGGACCAGGCGATCGGCGTCTGGATGAGGCATGACTTCTAACACCGCACCGACGACGAATTTCTCAGGATCCCATGCCAAGCCGGTAACATTCGTCCCGATGCTCCGCTTGCGACCGGTATGGCCCTCTATTTTTTCCTCTGGAAGTGGAAGTCCGACAAAACGAATTTCCTCCACCTCCAACCCTGCCAGAGTCAGCCTGTGGGCTAACTCGGGAATTGAAAGTTCAATATCGACAAACTCACGCAGCCAGGTTATGGGAACCTTCATGAAACCTCCCTCATCATCCAATTTATAGCCCGTTTGGGGCTCAGAATTGCTTTAAGAATCTCAGATCATTCGCCCAGAAATTGCGGATGTCGTCTATACGGTGAATATTCATGGCGATCCGTTCCGTTCCCATGCCGAAAGCAAAGCCGGAGACCATCTCGGGGTCGTAGCCCCCGTTCGCCAGCACGGTAGGGTGGACCATGCCGCAGCCCAGAATTTCCAACCACCCGGTCTTCTTGCACACCCCACATCCCTCACCGTCGCAAACGAAACACTCGATATCCATCTCGGCTGAGGGCTCTGTGAAGGGGAAGTGGGCCGCCCGAAAGCGCGTGCGCACCTCATCTCCATAAAGCCGGCGAGCAAATGCGACGAGCGTTCCTTTCAGGTCGGTGAAGGTGATGTTCTTTCCAATCGCCAACCCTTCGACTTGATTGAATTGGATCTCCGACCGGGCCGAGATCTGTTCGTAGCGGTAGCACATCCCCGGCAGGATTACGCGGATAGGCTCCGGAGCACGCTCACGCATCACGAGTATCTGCCCCGGAGAAGTGTGCGTTCGTAAGAGCACGCCCTCGCCTTTGGTGTAGAAGGTGTCCCAGAGATCTCGTGCAGGGTGAAAAGGGGGAATGTTCAAGAGACTGAAGTTATACTCATCCGTCTCTACCTCACGTGAACGGTAGATTTGGAAGCCCATCTCGGCGAAGATCGCATAGACACGGCGAAGCATCTGGTTGGCAGGGTGAATCCTGCCACGCGACACGCTGCGGCCGGGTAAGGTAACATCCAGTCGTTCTTCCCTCAAACTTTTTTCCACCGCAGCCTGCTGCATGGACGTTTCGCGCCCTTCATAGGCGGCTTCTAACGCCTTCTTGACCTCGTTCGCTCGCCGCCCAACAGCAGGACGTTCCTCTTTCGACAGCTCCCGCAGACCTTCTGTGATCTTTCCCAGCTCGGCGCCACGTCCCAGGTAGCTCACCTTCCAGGCTTGAAGCGTGTGTTCATTCAACGCACCCTCCAGGTCCTTTAGCGCTTTTTGTTCAAGTTCATCCAGACGTTTCAGCATGGAGACTCCTTTCCATTCACACGCGCCATTTCAGCCGGCGCCTTAAACAAAACACCCCCGCCCGATCAAGGGACGGGAGAGCAATCC
>CAYLOO010000148.1:2820-5165 GCA_964385355.1 uncultured Anaerolineaceae bacterium | reverse complement strand
GTTACAATGAAGGTCACAAAATAACATCTTTCGAGGTGGCCTTTGAAATTCCTAAAATACATTGTAAAAAATTTTCCAGTAGACACAAGGGATACCTTCGTCCTCGGTGGTTTGGCTATGACGTTTTATGGCCTATATGATTTCAAACCGTGGGTAGCATACGCAATAGTTGGCACTGCGGTGGTAGCCATTGGTTTGTTTTTTGGTCTATTTGTCAAGCGAGGTGATCCAGAATGAGTATACTCGGAAGGATCGAACGAAAAAATCTTGCCCTGAATGATAAAAAAGCCTGGAACACTTCCTTGTGGAACCTAAGAGGATCACAATCAATATCTGGGGAAACGGTAACTCAGGAAACAGCATTGACGTATTCTCCTTTTTGGAATGCGGTGGCGTTGATCGCGGGTACGTTGGGATCTCTTCCTTTGCACTTGATGAGGAAGGAGGGGAAAAATAAAGAATCGGCCACAGATGTCGGATTGTACCGTTTGATGCACGATACCCCAAATCCTTATATGACAGCCATGGCGTTTAGAGAATGCCAGGCATCACATATTCTTACATGGGGGAACGGATATGCCGAAAAAGTCTTCAATGTCATGGGTGAGGTGACGGAGTTGTGGCCAATACCCCCTAATCGCGTCACTGATATGAAAATGACGGATGATGGGGATCTTTGGTATGAAATAGATGTTGGTGGCGAAAAGAAATGGCTTCCACGAAAACAGATTTTACACATCCCTGGTCTTGGATTTGACGGATTCGTTGGTTACTCGGTCGTAGCAATGGCTCGAAAGTCTTTGGGTTTGGGCATGGCCATGGAGACGTTCGGATCTCATTATTTTGGTCAGGGAACGCACCCAGGAGTGATCGTTTCTACACCAAATAAGCTCAACGCACAATCACACACCAATTTAAAAACATCACTGACGGAAACCTACAGCGGACTCGGACAGACACATCGATTGATGCTTTTGGAAGAGGGTATGAAGATCGAGAACGTAGGGGTTCCGCCCAATGACTCGCAATTTTTAGAATGTGTTACTCCAGAGACGCTAATCACAATGGCGAACGGTGCTCGTAAACCGGCGAAATCCATTAACCCTGGTGATGAAGTCGTGGGTTGGGATGATGGGGAAGCCATAATTGCTAACGTCATAGCTGTGGGGAAGCCGAAAGTAAAAAACTTAGTAAAGATGCGAACCGCTAGAGGGCGGGAACTCATCGCATCAGAGGATCATCCCTGCCTCACGATTCGAAAATTAAGAACGGCGGGAAGTCGACCGCATAAGGTAAATCCTGAGAAATGGGTAGCCATAAAAGACTTAAATATCGGTAATTATGTGCGAGTGGCCTTCGAAATCCCCCCCGTCGAATCCACGATGACATTCGATGAGGGTTATTTTTTAGGAGCAATGGCTGGGAACGGATATATCAGAAAGGGGAGTTGTACTTTCACCACAGCCGATTCCGAAGTAGTCGATCGTATGGGTGAAATAATGAGATCTTTTGGTGGTGAGTTGAAACCCAAGCCTTTGGAATTAAATGATTATAATTATGAAATAAAGACGAATGGTCAAGGACGTAAGGGCTCGATAACCCGAACCATCCTCAATGAGTCGGGTATGGTTGGTAGTCATTCCCCTACGAAAATATTACCAAATTCTGTCATACAGGGAGGGAGAGAATCTTGGGTGGGTTTCCTCTCTGGTTATTTTGACACGGACGGTAGTATTAGGGACATAGGGGAGAAACAAACACCGGCGATGTATTGGAGTAGTACGAGTTTGATTCTGCTTCAGGAATCGCAGCATTTGTTATCGATGCTCGGAATTCAATCCGCCATATATGATATGGGGGGTGGGGGTAAAAAAGAAGTGATGGGTCAAATTTGCGATACTCACCAATGCTGGGGATTATATATAATGGGTATATCCCAAATGACGAAGGCAGCAGAAATATTGATACTATCACATAGTGAAAAATCGAAAAGATTGGAGGAATATAAGGATGCCCCTCCGAGCAGGTATCGTGAAGAAAACTTCCTATATGACAGAGTCGTTTCCGTTGAGGAAATAGGGGAAGGAGTAACGATAGGGTTAGAAATAGAGGGTTGTCATACACACATTACGTCAGGGATTGTGACCCACAATTCTCGACAATTTCAAATCCCCGAAGTTGCGCGATGGTTTAATTTACCACCGCATAAACTCAAAGATCTCACCAAATCATCCTTCAATAATATCGAGTCCGAGCAAATCAGTTTTGTGACCGACTCGATCCTACCTTGGTTGATCCGTCTTGAGCAAAACTACAATATGCAATTGCTCACAGACAGACAGAAA
>CAYLOO010000148.1:0-2720 GCA_964385355.1 uncultured Anaerolineaceae bacterium | reverse complement strand
GTTGATCCGTCTTGAGCAAAACTACAATATGCAATTGCTCACAGACAGACAGAAAGAGAAGGGGGATTTGTATTTTCACCATGTAGTGGAAGGATTGTTACGGGCGAACGCCAAAGATAGATCCGATTTTTATAAAGTTATGGTGGGATCGACAATAATGACACCGAATGAAGTGAGGGCTCTGGAAAATATGAATCCTTCGAAAGATCCTTTGGCGGATGACCTATTTATAATGGTGAATATGATGCCTTTGAGCAAGTTGGATTCCTACCTTGAGAATAATTCCGGTGGAACCCAGGAACCCGATAGTCAAACGGATGTGACTATGGAAGATGAACCACAACCGACAAATGTTAGAAAAATAGGGAGAGCATAATGCTTACAGTCAGGAAGACCTCAGTCAGGACCATCTCCAATAAGAGAACCGTGGAGAATAAAGGTAAGGAAGCTACAGTCTATCTTTATGGTGACATCGGTGGGTATTTTGGGGTTGATCATCAACAATGGGTTCAGGACTTCAACGCGATCGACGCAGGCACAATCCATTTGAGGATAGATTCGCAGGGAGGCGACGTCTTCGCGGCAAGAGCAATGAAAACCGCCGTCATGCAGCATAAAGCAAAAGTGATCGCCCATATAGATGGTCTGGCGGCATCGGCAGCGAGTTTCTTGGCGATGGGTGCGGACGAAAGAGAAATTGTGGAGGGCGGATTCTTTATGATCCACAATGCCTTGAGCTTTTTGGATGTATTTGGATATTTCAATGCTCAAGATATGCGAGATCTTATTGAGGACATCGGTAAAGAAATCAAGTTACATGATAAGATCAATGAATCAATAGCCAACGACTATGCGAAAGTGTCAGGAAAGACGCAGCAAGAGATGTTGGATTATATGGATTCCGAGACTTGGTTCACAGCGAAGGAAGCGCAAGATGCTGGACTAGTCGATCGGATATATGACGGGGAACCAGTGGAAGGGACGTACGACCTTTCCGTGTTTGCAAATGTTCCCGAAGCAGTAATGAGTAGAAATACCAATTTGACAAAAAGAACAATGGAAAGGGCCATGCGGGATGCTGGCATATCCAATAAAGTTGCAAAAAAGATCCTGGCCGAAGGATTCAAAGAGGGTGATCAACGGGATGTTGAACCCACAATCGAATCTGCGACGCAGGATGATACTCCTCAACGGGACGTTGTGGTGGAACCGCAAGAACCGCAAGATAAATTTAAGAAATTATTAACTAGAGTCGATGTGGTATTGACTCCAACAACCAATTGAGGATAGCACATGAAAACGATATCTGAATATCGGGAAAATATTGCGACCCTGATGAGTAAAATGGCCGCGATCGATGCTAAAAGCATCTCTGAGAATCGTGATCCAAATCAGGAAGAATTGACCCTTAAAAATGAGATGATGGATTCTATCAAAGAATTCCAGGGAATTGTGGAAACCATGGAGCGACAGGAAAGAATTTCCGCAGAGCTTAACAGTCCCACCGGGAGACCGGCAACAAATCCTGCCCCACAAAAATCCTCTGGAACAACGAATTCTGGAACAAGAGTGGAGTTCCCAACCGATTCTCGAAGTGGGGATCGTTTCAATTCGTTCGGGGAACAACTCACAGCGATCATGGTATCGAGCAAACCTGGCGGGCACACCGATCCAAGGTTATACAATGCTACTGGTCTGGGTGAGACAGTATCTAGCGAGGGCGGATTCTTGGTCCAACAAGATTATTCTACTGAATTGTTACAGGAAGTATTTCAGACTGGTATCCTGGCGCAGAGATGTCGAAGAATTCAAATTTCTGGAAACTCCAATGGTATTAAGCTGAACGGTGTGGATGAGACTTCAAGAGCATCCAGTCTTTGGGGTGGGATTCAGGTTTATCAAAGAGATGAAGCAGCTCTGGCCACAGCTAGTAAACCTAAGTTCCGTGAAATAGATTTGAAACTCCATAAGACCATTGGTGTTTGTTATTTGACTGAGGAGTTGATGGCTGACGCTCAAGCGTTGGAAGGATGGGTCAGACAAGGTTTCACATCAGCATTTGGTTTTAAAGTCGATGATCATATTTTCCAAGGGACGGGAGCCGGTCAAGCCCTCGGTCTCATGAACGCTGGAAGTTTAGTCACGGTATCTAAAGAGGGCGGACAAAAGGCAGCGACTCTTTTGGCAGAGAATGTAATCAATATGTACTCTCGCATCTTTGCATCGAGTCGTCAGAACGCAGTCTGGTTAATCAACCAGAATGTAGAACCACAATTATTCACCTTGAGCCTTTCCGTTGGAACAGGTGGAATTCCCGTATATATGCCAGCAGGTGGATTGAGCGGTCAGCCGTATGGGACATTGTTTGGTATCCCAGTTCTCCCAATCGAACATTGCGCATCACTAGGAACAACTGGTGACATCGTTCTTGCCGATTTCAAAAATGGATACATCTTGGCTGAAAAAGGCGGAATGAGGAGCGAATCCAGCATCCATGTCCAATTTCTTTACGATGAGCAAGTGCTGAAGTTCGTTCTTCGTTACGACGGACAACCGGTGAGATCAACAGCTCTGACTCCTTATAAAGGTGGCTCAAGCTACACTCAGTCTCATTTCATCGCTTTGGAAACCAGAGCATAATATAAAATCCGGTCTTTGAACATTCAACAGGAGTCAAAATGCTTTCAGAAAAGTTTAAAATCGTACCGGTGGCGAGTGAT
>CAYLOO010000147.1:0-5173 GCA_964385355.1 uncultured Anaerolineaceae bacterium | reverse complement strand
GCGAGGAGTTGATCAACGAAGGCATCTATCGGTTGGGTATGGCGATGAAGAAGGAATTATCCTAAAGCTTCATCACTAAAACAGCCTCGTCCTGACTTCTAGACTCCATGAAGCACGGGCAAAACCTGCGCTTTAATGCCCGCACGCCAAACCTCCCGCAGTTTTAGAACCTACGGGAGGTTTAATAAGAACTGAACCTAGGGATTCAGCTCTCGGCGGTCCAAGACAGCGTAAATCTGCATTTTCACCTATTCAATTTGGAGGAGAACCACTTCAAAGTACACCGTCCGTTATAAAACTGGAATAAGCTGAAGCCAGTCCTCACCCATATTGGCATTCGCTTCCTTGATTGCATCCTCGGATCCGAGGACAACAACACGGCCTGCGCGTGCCACGCCGTCTAACACTTCGCCGAAGGATGCAAAATCACTCGCGTTTGTTGCCAGCACTTCGTCGCGGATCCGCTGCCGGTATTCATCGGTTACACCGGAAAGGTATCGTTTCAACGAAGTGAAGCCTTTAGCATCGGGCAGCATATATTGATCCCGCCTGCCAATTGCACCGATGATGCTTTTTGTTAACTCCTGTTCGCTCAGCTGGAGCGTCCGCAAGAAATCTCCAGATCCGTCATAAGCAGAAATCGTCTTGAGGGTGTTCGGATCGCGGTATGAAAGGTACGCAAACACTCCTGAGAGGTTATCGAAGAGGCTGAAAGCACCGTAAGCGCCGCCCTGAAGGCGGATCGTATCCCAAAGCCATGTCGTTCTCAGGTAGCCCGTAATTGCCTCGTAGGATCCTTGCATCTTATGTCCTAAGCGATAAATATCGGTCGCCTTACCAACGAAATTAACACCTACCGGGATGGTCATTCCTTCATTTTCTGTCGACAGTTTTGGGGTCCATTCGTGCAAGGCAAGTTCCTTTGAAGGTAACGTGGCCAGGAATGCTTCTATTGGTGGTTTGGCTGAAAGCCAGCTATGCCCTTCCATGGTGACGCTGCAAACCATGCCCTTCCTGTTAATCAGCAAATCCCGGATCGTCTCCAACGTTTGCAGCACATCGGACCAATTCGTCTTAATTTTCTCGGCCAGTTTACGTAGATGGAAGAGATTTTCAACACCGTTCATTTGTTCATCGACCCAACCCGCAAGATGCAAGCCTGACTGCAGGCGGCGATATACTACCTGGTGTCCAAGCTGGGCGAGTTCGGCCTCCATCTGAGCTTTCGTTTCGAGGACAATCTGCAGGAAGCGTTCCGGGTTGTCCAGGCATACCCCGCGTAGAATATCCTCGAAAATCGAGAGCAGGTCAGCGGTATGGTCAGCCGTCGCTTTTCCGCGCAGGAACAACCACGTAGCGGTATTCGCGTGGTTGCAGATCATCGAGGTAAAGGTTTCGGCGTGGATACCTCCCGTCGTGCGACCGATGCGCTGGGCCAGTTGGATGTAATCCTCTTCGTCCGTCCCCATCTCGGTGAACGCCCGCCCGATCAGCGGGACGTAGGGCAGGTATTCAAGAGGCAGGGCGTGCAAATCAAATCCAAGGTCGACATAGGCAATTCCATAGGTGGGTAAATCATGGTAGAGAATCCTGACACCGGAGGATTCTGATTCTTCAAGATGAATCTGACGCTCTTCCGCATCCAGGTCACTCCGCTTAAGTGTCGGCAACAGGGCTAGGGTCTCCGGGCTGTCGGGAGCCTCCTGGAATTCTTTAAGCTCCTTTGTGCTCTTGATAATCCCCAGGAGATCGTCCTCCGTGAAGGAAGAGCGAACTTTTTCAAGGCGCTCTCTTTCCACTTCTTCCTGCTTGGCTTGAAGCCTAGGGTCAGGGGTAAGGTGGACGGTAGTGCGGTGGGGGTTGTCGAGTATGAGCTCTCGCACCATCGATTCGAAGATGGGTTCACCCGCGGACAGGCGGCTTTTTATCGCTTCCAACGGGGCCACGAAATCGAGCGGGGCGAAGGGGTCTCCGTCGTACAGCCATGTTGTCAGCGCACGAATCATTAATATTAGGCCGCGCGGATAGGAACCGAAGTTATTTTCCCGCAGTTGGAATTCGATGGTATTCACGGATGCTTCGATCATGGCTTCGTCTAGACCATCATCGACGAGCGCCGTGAGTGTGGCCAGGATGAGTTCTTCGACCTTAGTGGTGTTCTCCGTTTTAACGCCGCGCAAGCCAGCTGTGAAGAAAAGCTGCCTCAGGCTGGTGAACAAACCGTAGGATGGATCGTATCCGCTGCCGATGACTTCCTCCCCGAGACCCGACTCGATAAGTGCTCGGCGCAGTGCGGAGGCAGGCGTTCCCATGAGAATATGTGCGAGAAGGGTGTAGGCAATCGCCAGTTCCGGATCGTTGTTTTCAGGGAGCATCCAGTTCAGCGTGAGCAGGCTTTTTGCGGTTTCATCGCCTTCACTGACGACATAGGGAATAGTGAAGGATGACGGTTCTTCAAACGACTCCTGCAGGGGGACTGCAGGGTTCTCTTCGGGAGAGTCATACCCTTGCAGATATTCATTTATCATGCGCAGGCGTACTTCAGGTGGGTCATCCCCATAAAAGAAGAAGCGGGCATTACCTGGATGGTAATTGGTCTTATAGAAGTCTATGAATTGGGCATAGGTCAGATCGGGTATCGCTTCGGCAAGACCGCCGGATTCGTACGCGTACGGCGTATCCGGAAAGAGCGATTTCAAGACTTCCTTTAACATCACGGTATCGGGGTTTGCCATTGACCCCTTCATCTCATTGAATACCACTCCCTTATATCGAAGGGGCTGATCGAGGTCATCTAATTCATAGTGCCACCCCTCCTGCACGAAGATCCGTTCGAGAAGCAGAGGGTGAAAGACGGCGTCGATGTAGACATCAATCAGGTTGTAGAAATCCTGGAGATTCTGGCTCGCTACCGGGTAGGCCGTCTTATCTTCGAAGGTAAGCGCGTTGACGAAGGTGGCCAGGGAGCCCTTGAGCAGCTCGACGAAAGGTTCCTTTAATGGATATTTTTCTGAGCCAGCCAGGACGGCATGCTCGAGGATGTGGGCGACGCCAGTGGGGTCTGACGGAGTCGTGCGGAAAGTAACGCCGAAGAACTTGTTCTCGTCTGCATTCTGCATAGATAGCAGTTCGGCGCCCGTTTTCGCATGCCGGTAGAAATCCACCTTGCTTTTATATTCCGGGATTTCTCTTGTTGTGATGAGATCAAAACCGTATGTGCCCATTTTGGGTTGACTCCTTTGTGAATAAACCGGAAGGAGATCAAGCTTGGTCTGTAGAGAGTGACTAGCTTTGAACTTAACTTCCCTGCGCTATTCGAGGCTGGATGAATGCTATCTTACACGATCAGGAAACCAATAGGCCATTGACCGAGCGATATTTCGCGAATCGTGCTTCTTGATGCCGGCGCTAGAAGTACAGCTTAGCCGGGATGGACGGTACAATAATAGGCAAGAACTTCTCTTCATTACGGAGGGGATACGGACCGGGTGCGATTCTGGTTCATGATACCGAGGTCATTTCAACCTATGAAACGCGTTGTCGTCATCGGAACGAGCTGCTCAGGAAAGACAACTTTGCGAGTCAGCTTGCCGACAAGCTCACCATAGCGCATACGGAGTTGGACGGACTCCACTGGCTTTCCGGTTGGCAGATGCGACCAATAAAGAAATTCCGTTCATTGGTGGCAGAGGTTGCAGCACAGGATCGCTGGGTGATCGATGGTAATTACAGTAAGGTGCGCGACATCGTGTGGCCCAGAGCATCGCACCTCGTCTGGTTGAATTACCCATTCTGGACAGTTTTCTCACGGGCGCTAAGCAGGACATTCCGCAGGGTTCTATCCCGGGAGGAGCTGTTTGCAGGGAATCGAGAGAACCTGCGTCAAGTGTTGTTTGACCGGGAGTCGATCGTCTGGTGGGTGTTACGGACCTATCGCCGGCGGCGACGCGAATTCCCCCAGCTGTTCCAGTTGCCTCAAAACAAACACCTTGAAATCATTGAGTTGAAGAACCAAATCGAAGCCGATCGGTTCATTGCTGGTATCCAGCCTGGCGATGAACCCAAATCGTATTGATTATTTCACAGCGCGGCAGCCATCTGCCTATAAGTGTTCCCCTTTTAATATTAATTAGCGTAGGATAAGAGAGAAAGAGGAAGCACCTGAAAGGAACTGCGATGGGCGAAAAAGATGCTCCGCGACCGGGTACACGAAGGCTATTCAAACTCTTTAACAAGCCGCCGCGAATTGTATATGCGTTGGGGTTTGGACCGATTATTGGGAGATTGGTTCTCCTGTTGACCACCAGGGGACGGAAAACCGGGCGTCTGCGAGTAACCCCGCTGCAATATGAACAAATCGAAGGAAAGTACTACGTCGCCTCGGCTTTCGGTACCCGATCTGATTGGTACTGTAACATCCTGGCTGATCCTGGTGTACGTGTACGGGTTGGCCGGAAGGAGTTCGAGGCGATCGCAGAGCCCAGCTCAGACCCAGTCCAGATCGCGGATTTTCTGGAAGTTCGCCTTGCGCGCCACCCACGGATGATCGGGATGATGTTGCGAGCTGAGGGATTGCCGCCCTTGCCAAGTCGACAGGATTTGGAAAATCTCGCCGAGGATAAAGCTCTGGTGATCCTCCACCCGGGGGAAGATTCTTAAACCAGGCTTACGAAAAAAGAGTTTCCAGTTTACTAGCAGTTTGCTGCTTCAGCTCGCGCGTGAATCACACGCAGGGCTCGCAGCGTGACCCACTTGCTCGGTTTGCCTTTCTCTTCTACGTCCACCCAGGTCTTGCCATTGTAGGTGTATTCGAGGGGCCACCGCCCCTGGTCATCCTGTTTATCCAGCAGGAGCTGGAAGGCGTGGTCGAGGCGTGCATCGGCGGCGAAACCGAGGGCAGACAGGACTTCGACGATCTCAAGTATGTCCGAGATGTAGAAAATCGGGTAGCCGAATTTCCACCAGCTGCGGTTCGGTTTCTCACTCCACCCCATCGGGAAATCTGCATCGGCTGGATTGCGACTGAAGAAAAAGTCAGTACCGATTTTGATGGCTTGATTGATTTGAGGGGTCCGATCACGTTCTGGGATGCGGGTCAGGGCGCGCATGACTTTTAAACCTCCCCAGGCACATGGAAGCCGATTGTTGGCAGAGCATTCGAAGATGGGACCGC
>CAYLOO010000146.1:0-5179 GCA_964385355.1 uncultured Anaerolineaceae bacterium | reverse complement strand
CTTGATTCCAAAGAGATCGGTCAAATTGGAGGGGGGAAAAGTAAACCAACGGGTGTCATCGACGTGGCGATGATCCAGAGTTTGAGCAAGAAAGGCGTGGTAAACGATATTGTGGGTGAATATGGATATTTGGTTGTAGACGAATGTCACCACATATCCGCCAGAAGTTTCGAGATTGTAGCAAGGCAAAGTAAGGCAAAATTCGTGACCGGATTGTCAGCTACTGTGACTCGAAGGGATGGCCACCATCCAATCATCTTCATGCAATGCGGACCGGTACGGTATCGGGTTGATGAACGCAGACAGGCTGCAATTAGGCCTTTCATACATAAGGTTATCGTGCGGAAAACGGGATTTAGGCTCCCTGAGGCGCTTATGGATGAATCTACCCCGGCCATTCACGAGGTCTATGCTGCATTAATCTCTGATGAAAGTCGCAACAATATGATTGTTGAGGATGTGTTAGCAGCAGTTCGAGCCAATCGGTCTCCAGTATTGTTAACCGAACGAAGAGAGCATCTGGAGCGACTAGATGAACGCCTAAGCCCTCTGGTCCGAAATCTAATCGTAATGAAGGGCGGCATGGGGAAAAAGCAAAGACGACTGATCGCAGAGAGAATCGCGGAGATTCCAGATGATGAAGAAAGAGTCATCCTTGCCACCGGACGATATCTGGGGGAAGGATTCGACGATGCCCGTCTGGATACGCTCTTTCTGACCCTTCCGGTTTCATGGCGCGGAACATTGACCCAGTACGCCGGACGACTGCACCGCACGCATGATATGAAAAGGGAAGTAGTTATCTACGATTACGCGGATTTGGAAGTTCCGATGCTGGCCAGGATGTTTCAAAGGCGAAGCCGCGGGTATAGAGCTATAGGTTATGAATTTGAAGAATAGGCTATCTTTTGCTGCCATAGACTGTAGGGCGTCTCTGGCTTGGCAGAAGGTTGTGGATTCACTTTCTTCAGGGGAGTCATGGTATGCAGATAACTTTTAGTTATCAAAACCGTAGACAGAAATAGCCCAGGATGCGTTTTCCCAGCAAATAAGTGCTTCCGGTACCTTTTTGTGACGAGAAATCCCGCAAAACGGTGCTAAAAGGCACTAAAACTAGTACCCCTACCGGTACTATTAAACGCACTAAAAATGACGTACCTGACTCCAACTTCTTTTGACGAACTTTCCAGCAGCGATCATTCTTGCGAACTCCGCGCTATGGTTGCCGCGAGTGCCAAGTGTGGCAGGATCGATGGGATAGACTTTTAAACTACCGCAATGGGAAGGACATTGTGGAAACAAGAAATTCTGGGGCTCATTTTGCGGGATATCCATCATCGATGTGAATCTTCAAGTAATTATCAGGCAACATGGGATGTGCGTTTATTTTCATTCCAGAGAAAGCTGACGCAGCCAAGATTATGGATGACTTGGTAACGCCAATCAAGTTACATATGAGTCAACTTGGAAACCAGAAACTAATTCATGAGGAAAATGAGATGTATATCCCCGAGTAACTGCACCGGAAGTGCACCGGAGCTGCACCGACTGCGGCAGAAATAAACCGCATTTACACCAAGCCGAACCCAGGAAAGGAGGCTCGAAAACATCTGTCCAATTGGGAACTCTAACGTCGTAGTTACAACTCCCATGACACCTGGCGGATAGGATAAGCAGCCAGAACAGATGCAAAGAACTCACAGAAATCCTTAACACCTTATTTGGCGTATTGCATCTCAAATTGCTTTGCGGCAGCCAAGGGAATCGGGATCACCGGCCTGTGCTCTTCTCATTAGGCATGCACCTCAAGAAATGCGATATAAAATTACACTAAATATGGCTCGATAAGAAGTTGGGGGAAACACCTTTCTTGACAGCGCCCCTTGGATTGGATAGAATTACCAGCACATATATATAAGTGTAGGTAAAATTATCCATCGAAAGGGGCGAGTAATTTGTCAACACAAATCCGATTTGAAAAAGCCAAGCGTGTCTTCCGCCAGTATGGTGGTGTGATGCGCACCCGCGAAGCAATTCGCCTGGGTATCCATCCGCGCACGCTCTATGCGATGCGCGATGAGGGGGATCTTGAGCGGCTCAGCCGAGGGCTTTACCGCCTCGCAGAGATGCCCCCGCTTGGCAATCCGGATCTGGCGACGGTGGCTCTGAGGGTTCCCAAGGGTGTGATCTGCCTGATCTCAGCGCTGGCCTTTCACGATCTTACTACTCAGATTCCGCATTATATTTACCTCGCTCTTCTCAGGGGTATGGAAGCTCCAAGGATGGAATATCCTCCTCTCCGTCTATTCTGGTTTTCCCATGAGCCATATGCCGAGGGAATTGAAACGCACCAGATGGATAGCGCTCCCGTGCGCGTATACAGCGCGGAAAAGACCCTTGCTGATTGCTTCAAATATCGTAACAAAATCGGGCTTGATGTTGCCATCGAAGCCATCCAACTGTACTTTGAACGGAAACCCGTCAAGGTTGACGAGCTTATGCACTATGCCGCTGTATGCCGCGTGAGGAAGGTCATGCGACCCTATGTTGAGACACTGCTGTGAGCCGCCAGGTGCCCAAAAATCTGGAAGCCTCCATACATCAACGACTGCTCAATCAGGCACGGGAGAGTGGACGCCCGTTCAACGAGCTGCTCCAGTACTTCGCCATCGAGCGATTCTTATACCGGCTATCCCAATCGCCTCATCAGAACAAGTTCGTTCTCAAGGGAGCACTGATGTTTACAGTTTGGCAGGCACCTCCAGCGCGACCAACCATGGACATCGATCTACTTGGTCGAACGGAAAATCAAGTCGAGACGATTGTCTCAATTATTCGCGATGTCTGCCGTCAGAAAGTCGAGCCTGATGGACTCAATTTCGACCCGGATAGCGTGGAGGGGAATCGCATTGCCGAAGCCGCTGAGTACCAAGGCGTGAGGGTGTCCTTCCGCGGCAGCTTGGGCAACGCAAAGATCTTCATGCAGCTTGATGTTGGATTTGGAGATGTCATATTCCATCGAGCAGAATCTGTGAAATACCCCTCGCTTCTTGATCTTCCTGGTCCACGCCTGCGAGGCTATACCCGGGAAAGCCTTATCGGCGAGAAGTTCCAGGCGATGGTCAAGCTTGGCTCTTTGAACAGCCGCATGAAGGATTTTTTCGATATCTGGTTCCTCTCCATCCATTTCGACTTTGATGGTCCTAAGCTCTCGATGGCTATCAGTAAGACTTTTAAGCGCCGGAAGACAGAGGTGCCTTCAAGCCTGATCGATCTCTTCGAACCTCTCATGCAGGATACAGCAAAGGCCACCCAGTGGCTGACGTTTGTCCACCGCAATCGATTACAAGAGGTCCCGGAGACACTAGGCGATGTTTTGTCCCTCATGGTGGAGTTCTTAGATCCAGTTGTCCGATCTTTGAAGAATGGCGTTCAGTTTGATGCGACTTGGCAAGCACCCGGACCTTGGTTGGAAATCAGCCCCCGATGAATCATTTCACCTATCCGCTTGCTGCACATGTTGATTGAATTGTACTCAGACCTAGAAACCATTGCAGTTATTTGCCAATAATGGCAAAATGCTACAATGGAATTCGATCTCCTGACGCGTGCAACCCTGCTTCGGAATCTTGAGTGGCGATGGAAATCCAATCCCTTGAACGATACGCAGGAATGAGGCTCCACCCCGTCGTATCGGACTTTTACCTAAGCCCGTTAAGCCAATTGTATCGAGCGTACCCGAGCCGTCATGATAAAGGGCATAAATGGAGCGAGTGGCGTTTATCACGAACGAAAGCGGGGATGATCTTATCGTCTCCTTCGCGCTATCCCAAGGGGAGCCGGGGGAAATCCGCAGTCTGATCCTGCTGCGCACACCCAAGTACGAGTTCCTGCTCGACGAATCCGAGCGTGGCGTGAGCTTCTCCGATGAGGCTCACTGGGAGGAAGGGGATTGGCTGCGGTCGATCGATTTCTCACGAGAGATCGTCCGGATTGAGACTCAACATCATGAGTACACCCTCGATGTCAGCGGGGTAGAGGTGCGCGAATTGAAACAGGCGGAGAGGATTCTGCGAAAGATGAATTTCGACGACGCATTCATACTGAGGATTGTTTGACCTCCAGCAGCGATCGCTTTTCACCAAGGAGAATATCATGAGTGACGCATGGTGGGATGATCCCACCAAGGCAATGCCGCCGCCGGACACACTGTCGGTGGAGCCGCGCGGCGATGACCACTGGGAGTTCGTCTACCCCCGGCTGACGCTGACGATCTATGATTTCTTCGAAGACGCAATCGAAGCCTGGAGGGTGGGCGACGTCGAATACGCAGAGGGCCGCTACCGCCAGCTCCTTTCCGACTATCCGGAGTTCATCGACGTTTACCACCATCTGGCGATGCTTCTGGACGAAGCCGGACGGGAGGCGGAGGCTTTCGCTCTCTGGCAGCACGTCGTAAAGATCGGCCTGGAATGTTTGCCCGAAGAAATCCACTCAGGATCCGGTTCACTGCCTTGGCTGTTCCTCGACAACCGGCCTTTTCTGCGCGCATATCATGGTTTGGCGCTGGAGATCCTGGAGCGGGGCGAAGTGGAGAAAGCCCTGGAAGCGTTCTTGAGGCTGCTCGCCTGGAATCCCAACGATAACCAGGGGGTTCGGGCGCTCGCCGTCGATTGCTACTTTCGACTGAACCAACCGGAGGGGGTCCTGGAAATATGCGAGCTCTTCCCGGAGGATGGGATGGAAGGGGTTCTCTTCGGACGGCCGCTGGCACTGTATCAGGTCGGAGAGATCGAACGGGCGCGGGAGGCGCTGGTGCTGGCTGTCGATAACTTACCTCTGGTGGCGCAGGAGCTCGTGAAAGAACGCCACCGCAAGCCCAAGGGTTTGCGCCTCGACCGCGTCGCCCTATGGAGCCCGGAGCAGGCCTACCTCTATTGGAATGAACAGGGTCAGTGTTGGGAGAAGGCCCCCGGCGCGCTCAACCTACTGCGCGAGGTGCTGGGCGACCTACCCGCTCAGGCGACCTGATGCAGGCGCACCAGGGATAATGATCTGTCTTGACCACGGGCAGGCTTGCAGCACCACACAGAGCCCATCAGCGATTTGGAGAACGTGACATTGCTGTGCTGGCTACTTAACTCATCTGTCCAATCTTTCGGTACATATGCGAACCTGT
>CAYLOO010000145.1:0-5211 GCA_964385355.1 uncultured Anaerolineaceae bacterium | reverse complement strand
GGTAAATTGAAGGGTTGACCAATGCGGACTGGCAGGAAGCCGGTCCGGTTCTCGTTTAGAGAGTGATTAGATGGACGGCAACGCCGAAAAATAGGCCCAGCAGCGCCCCCGCCAGAACATCAGAGGGGTAGTGCACACCCATGGCGATGCGAGCAAGGCAGACGAGAAGAGCCCATAGGGCCAGCATTAGCCCGATTGCGATTTGACACCAAAGAATCGCCAACGTGGCGATCAGCGCCGCCCGCGCCGCGTGACCGGAAGGGAAGGAATGAGGGTCGGTTTTGCGGTAGACTGTCCCCCAGTCCCCTTCGGGGCGGCTTCGGCGTATGGTGAATTTGGTAACCATAACCAGGATCGCGAGAACGAGAATGGCGGCGATGAAACGAACCGTCAATCCTTGATTAGCCGGGTTTCCGAAAGCCCAAAGCAGACCTAACCCGAGCAACCAGAACCAAGAATCTCCGGAGTGGGCGAATACCATCGCCAGAGTGCGCAAGATTCCCGGCTTCTCAGCAACCCGCAAGCGAGCTGACCAGCGGTTATCAAATTCCTCCCAGGCGGCAAAGTTCATCTCAATCGCTCGATCGTTGTGAGAGATCGGAGATAACAAGCTCTAATTGATGTGGTTTGTCCACGTCCATGCCAATCTCCGCGTAGGGTGAGATAACCGCACGTCCTTTTAGGCCCAGCCGGTTGCTCACGCGCTTTACTGCACCATCTATCGTTATGCGGCGGATGAGCATAAGGAATAGCAAATCAACTCCCAATAGCGCAGCCTGACGGAAGGCATTCTTGCGTGCGGCGACCAACTGCTCCCAGAATGAGGTGTCTTCAACCAATCTGACGTGGATGACATTCATGTCCCCGCCGCACACCTCAACATCTCGCAGGCGAACATAGGAGCGTGATGCGGCTGGGAAGCGAGTATCCATGGTTTGTTTTTCGATGACGGAATATTCGAGATCGGAATCTGGGTCGACACCTTGAACTCGCCAGTTTACCATTTCCGATGTGATCGTCGGGATATCACAGGAAAGAAGCAGCACTTGTTGGATAGAAGGGTTGATGCTTCGCAGATGTTCTACCCCGGCGGTCAAGTTGGCTAGCATTCCTCCATTCTCCGGCAAAAAATCGACCGGCTTTGAGGACTGAAGATTAACATCAGCGGGTAGCCCGACGATGAGGATGCGATCCACGCTATCCGCCCCGTCAACGGCATCAATTACCCATTGCGCCATCGGTTTGTCAGCGATTTCGATCAGCGCCTTACTTTGACCATTAGATGCGAAGTAAAGTGGGTCTTCGCTTGTAGGGATTCCACCAGCTAGAATAATTGCATCCATCGTTCTCTCTGCCTCTCGATGCATAGTTGCATCACTCCAAAATGGTAATCAGGAACCGTTTATCTGCTCTTTAGTGGCCGAGGATTCCAATTGTAACGGTTGAGGTTAATTCCGCCCGACTTTCCGAAAGCAATCCCCTCATCTTCTAACAGGGTGCGCTGAAATTCGCAGCCAGGTCTAGCGCTGATTTGTCCCCGGGCATTGATCACGCGGTGCCAGGGCACATCTTCGGGACAGTCCTTAAGCGCATATCCGACCCAGCGGGCTTTGATGCGATCGTAGGCAAACGGGTCCATGTTTGTAGGATGTCCGATACAGGCTGCGATCCCGCCGTATGTCATCACGCGTCCAGATGGGATCGAACGGCAAATCTCATAGACAAGCTGATTGAAAGATGACCGATCTTTGGGCCTCATCTCGCCGGCCCATAATCTCGAGTCGGTTGGGATGGCACTTGTGCCCCTTCAATCTGAATCTTGCGGTTGAGAAAGATGGCAGTGTCCATATGAATGCGCACTCGATTCGGCTGGGTGGGGAGTTAGTTCAACGTCTGCATCTGGGGTTTGAGCCCGATCTCATCAATAATGCTCAAGATCTCAGCCTTTGTCAGTGTGCGTCCTTTTCCGGACACCGCAACGAGCGCAGCTTCCATCATGTTTGTGCCGAACGAACGGCCCTCGTATACAGCCGTGGAAGTCACCAGAGTTTTCACCCCCAGGCTCTTAAAGAGCTGGACATCGGCATCCGTGGTCGTATTCGTGACGATGATCTTCCCCTCCATTTGATCGGGCATAGAGTGGATGATGTAATGGCAATCCCCGGCGATAACAGTGGCCCATTCGTAATCGCCGATCCATTTTGGTGTGCGGATTTCCTGCTTTTCGCCAGTGGGATAGAGCCACTCGAATGGAACGCGAGAGACGACCGGTGCGAGCACCGCGGCCAGGATCTTCAATGCCCTCTTGGTGTACAGACGAATCGGGAGGCCCAGTCCAAACATCAGGTCTCCGAAAATACAATCGTAATCTGCATCCAGGAAAGACATCGCCATGCCCCAGCGGCTGGTTGCGCCGGTGTGCAAAACCCTTCTGGGGCGATTCCCCAGACCCACTTCTTGATCTACGAAGTCCGCCAGGCGTGCTTCCACCGTATCTTTCAGACCCGAGCCGTCGACAAAGGGCGTTTGCGTAATATAACGCACCATGGGCTTCACGGAATGCAGCGGATAAACACGATCATCAGTATGCAGGGCAAGGTCCGCCCCGCCCACACCGAATGCGTCGACTTTCCCGTCAAGCTCACGATAGAGCTGGGCGGCTTTCTCCATGTCGCCGTCGGTGCCGATACGCTCGATACGAACCTGTTCACCGAGAAGTTCAACCTCTACAGATTTATCTCGCTTCGAAGATCCTAAGCTGATACTGACTGCTCGCTTCATACGCCTCTCCTAATTGAAACCCTGACGAGAAGTTAGTTTACAACTGTTATCCTACTTGACCTACGTGGGCTGCATCTATAGTAACACCACCAGTATAAAGTAGTTCTCCCCTTTCATCAGAGAACCATGGCCTAGGTCCGATTGCCAAGCCTGGCGATAGGAGGCTGTATATGTTTGAACTGGTTTCGCCGCATGCGTTCTAGGACTTTGCGTACGAACTTCTCATCGAATCCCGCATCGACACAGGCTTGTGCGGAGCAGCCCTGATCGATTAGAAGTAGAAGCAAGCGGTCAACTTGGTTGTAGGTAAACCCCAGTTCATCTTCGTCCGTTTGACCATCCCAAAGATCAGCGGAGGGTGGTTTGCCGACGATCGGCTCAGGGACGCCGACTGCGCGTGCAAGCTGCAGAATCTGCGTTTTGTAGAGATCTCCCAGGGGGTTTATCGCGCAGGCGCTGTCGCCGTAGAGCGTTGTGTAGCCGAGCAGGCTTTCGGTCTTGTTCCCTGTGCCAATGACAAGACCGTTAAATGCAGCCGACTGGTCGTACAGGACGATCATTCGCATTCGGGCCATGACGTTTCCCCGCCGGATTTTGTCCGCCTCAGGGAACCGATCGAAGAATGGGGTTGCCATCGCGGTAATATCCACGGTTTGCTCCCGGGCTCCCGTAGCATCGATCACCAGCGCGGCATGGTCGCGGGAATCCGCGCTGGTCGTTTCATAGGGCATAAAGATTGCGAGAACGTTCTCTGGACCCAATGCTTCTGCTGAAAGGAAACAAGTGAGCGCGGAGTCGACCCCGCCGGATACGCCGACGACTGCGCGCGAAAAACCGGCGCGGGCGAGCTCGTTACGGATGAAATCCACAAGAGTCTCACGCGCTATGTCGGTGTCGATAATCAAGGATAGCTCTTCGTTTTGCATCGATCCATCTGATCCTTTCCGGGTTGCATCAGCCATTTCCGTTCATACCGAGGCAAAGCCAGTCAAGCTCGAGTTGGAAAGAACAATTATTTCTTTCGTGTAATTATCAATATCCCACCGATCCCGAGAAGCGCAAGGCCCAGAGCGGCCAGTGTATCGAGTCGGAACCCTGCGATTAGAAGGCTGGGGTCGCTCCTAAAAAAACTTACCATTAAGACTCCGAGAGCTATCGAGGTAAAACTTGCCATCCCGAGTATCCCTTGTGGGAACCGGTCTTTGAGGGTAATCAGAGCGCCGACACTTAACAAGCTGAATGTCGCCCCAGAAGCTTGTGTGGGCCAGCGCAGGATTTCACTGTCAAGCATGTCGATGCCTGTGAGCAGCGGGAATTGACTTACAAGGGGGATTCCATAGGCGCACCCATCCATCCAGCACCCAAGCCAGCAGCTCGAGGCGATGATTGCGCCCGGGATTGCTAGGGCGTCCGCGTAGGCGGCGAATGATTCACCCTTTACTCTCGAGAAAATACCCAGCCCAAGCAACGCGCCAGCGAACCCTCCAATCCCACTCAAGCCTCCCTGCCAAAGGTATAGGATCTCGAGCGGGCCGGCAAAATAGTAGCTGCTATGCAGGAGGATGAAGGTTAACCTGGCTGCGAATAGACCTGCAGCGAGCATAATTACCCCGGCGATGACCGGGTCGTTTGTTAAGCGTTGCCGAGGAGCGAGATCCGGCTCTGGTTCGGCTGCAATCAGCCAGAGCAGGCCTGCGGCAGCACCAGCGGTGAAGAAGAGAGGGTATGAAATCTTGGCAGCTCCCTGCGATGATGGCAATGATACCATCGGTGCAGACCGGATTTCAATCTTCTGGTGAGATGTCCTTGAAGAACCGCATGTAATAGTGCACAATTAGATGAGTAGAATGTCAGCTGAATGTCCGCTAAAGCGGAGATGTCTAACCAACTTCTCCTTGTACTCTATTAATAGTTCGATCGAGAGGAGGTGAAAGTAGATGACAATCATCGATTCGCCACTGTTTCCAAATCTGCTCTATTTATTATTGGTTGCCGGAATATGGTTGACGGCGCTGGCGGTCGTAAACCCGGGCACGGGAGCTCTGGAAATACTTGCTCTTGCCGCGCTAGGAGGGGTAGGGTTGGGGACGATCTACGTGCCGTTCAACGCATGGGCGCTGATCGTTCTCGTGCTTGGAGGCGTGTTGTTTGTCGCCTCGCTCCGTTTGCCGCGTCCAGAGATCTGGTTGGGACTTTCTGGACTCGCCCTAAGCGTGGGCTCTGTCTTTCTCTTTCAAGCGGCGGGAGGTGGAGCGGCTGTTCACCCATTGATCGCGTTGGGTGTGTCTTTGCTCACATTGGGATACTTTTGGTGGGCGATTCGCAGCGTGATCAACGCGCAGCGCGCAAGACCAACGATGGATCCTGATAGAGTTATCGGAGAAATTGCCGAAGTACGGACGGAACTTAATCCGGTCGGCTCGGTATACG
>CAYLOO010000144.1:0-5239 GCA_964385355.1 uncultured Anaerolineaceae bacterium | reverse complement strand
ATAAGTCCAAGATAACTATACGAAGCGAACATACTCATCTCACGCCCACCAACCATAGCCGTCGCCGTACCGTGCAACTCCTGGATTGGAATGTTGTAGTAATAAAAATCCAACTCCTGAATACCATTGACGCGCTCGCACATGGCTCGTATTCGCCCTTGTATTGGATCTATTTCATTATTTGGAGCCATCCTTTTTCGCCTTTCACCAAGAATATTACCCCCGCGTACCGCAGCGCTTCAAGCTGGGTTCTGCGAATGGCATTGACTGAGTTTACACCACTTCTTCATTTTCAATACAATCACTAATCGCGGACAACTCGCGGATCGCTGCCGCTTGTCATGCAGAATTCTTTCCGTAATCCGCCGTTGACCACCTCGCTGGTCTCATCCGAATCAGGAGCTCATCGTCTCCCGATGTCTTGTCCACATACGCATCGCCTCTTTCTTCGCCAAGATAGCGACGTGCAATTGGTCCTAATTCTCTTTCGTGATCAGCATCCTCAATGGAGACTATTGGACCTTCAACACTGACGTACTTATAAGGAGTAGATTCATCTTGCACACATAGTGTGAATCTCCCCTCTTGCCCTAGAAGCTTTACTTTCTTTGCGTTCTTGTTCGTGATGAATACGATATCACCCCCAGGTTCATATGAGTACCATACGGGCACCAACACCGGGGCACGATCAGGAGCAGATATTCCGAGAATTCCTACATGAAGAGCCGCGAGGAAGGCTTCCCTTTCCGCCTTCGTCATGTTGAATGTCACAAGTTCCCTTCCGCTACGTTTGTTGTGATTTACCAATAGACTTATTAGATCTCTTACATCAGCGAGATCCTCTTACCTAGCCGTGAATTATCCTTCAGTCTCTAGGCATCAACAAATATACAGCTATTGCCATCACGAATAAACCCCCGATACGCGGGATCGTCAATGGAATAGGTTCAACATTACCGATCCCACGTGTATCAACGATAATAGAGACGATGAGTTGGCCAAGGATGATCGTGGCAAGTCCAGCAGCAACTCCCGCGCGTTGAAGCGAAAAAGAGATCCCGGTGATGATCAATACACCTAACGTGCCAGATACGGCAACCATTCCTACCGCATTAATCGGCATCTTCCAGGCGCCCGAACCATGTAGAAAGAAAAGAACGAGAACAGCAACACCAGCGATTGCTCCGCCAAGAAAGTTGGTAAGCAAGCCAGTTCGAATGTTACCGATGATTCCACCTGCTCGACTAGTCAGTGTAGCTTGAATACCAATCGCTACCCCTGTCGCCAAAGCAGCAAAAGCCCCCACGATCATTGCGCTTTTCAAAATACCACCTCCCTGAACTCAGCCTCATAATAGCTGAACTAAACTTCAAGGCAACGAATTCAATAGCTCGGGTTTTTTTCTTTTCGCTTCATGGAGGGCAATCCTTATCAGATGCCAATATCGAATATCAAACTGCAGCACGTCAATGCGCCTTCAGCTTTCTGCAGCTCGGAGACATCAACGACTCTTACCCTAATCCCCTTACTCTCCAATCGGCGACGAGTCAGCGGAAAACTCTGCGGATATACCAATTCATTCCCAACGAGCAAAGCATTGGCCGCATAAGGTTCACCTGGATCAATGTCTATGAAATCCCTTGCGGTAAATGAGTTCGCGTCAACCCAAGATCTGTTGATAAGCAGGGTCTCTTCACCCACGAGGGAAACCGCCGACTTTAAGTGCAAACAGCCTTCCACTTTAACAACTTCAACATCATACCCATAAGGAGCAACGATCTCCATCAATTGTTTGATGCCAGTAATATTCGAGCGAACTGAATTGCCAACGAACAAGGTCCTGCCAATCCGTAAGACATCTCCGCCGTCAAGAGTGCCTGGATCGGTTATTTGATATATCGTCCGGTATTCCTTTAAGACTTCAGCAACGCTTCGTGTTTCATTTCTCCGCAGGACTGCACCTGGCCGTGTAATAACCGCCGCGTCATCCAATACAACGGCTGTATCTTCCACAAACACTGAATCGGGTAGTTTGGGTTCTTCTGGTAACCTTCTGACTTTGCATCCCAAGTCGATCAATAGATTCTCATATTGCGCATGCTGGTATCGGGCGCGGTTAACATCAATTTCCTGGCGGGAAAGATGAGTGAGCTCACACTGTTCAATACTGGGGCTTACGCCCCGCGTAAGCGCAATTCGCAAAGCGACACCTTCCTGTCTGCTGAACTACTTGCTCCAATCCTTATCTGAAATATTCTTGAATCCTCTTGACAATATGTAACCTTTAGGTTATATTATGTGTAGTGTACGGTACTATTTGTGTATCTGGAGTTACTAAATTAACTAACACAAAGTTGCCAATGAAGGAGCCAATTATGAACTCAGACATCGAAATGCTGGACAAGAGAAGAATGCGGTATCTTGAGCTGTATTTGATCGGTTCTGGGGCATTCATCATCCTATCTGTTGCGCGCTTCTTCTTTCGCCTTGGTGGTCTTAACTCCCGTCCCATTGGTGCTGTAGTCTTGATTGGTTTAATATTGAGCCTGTTGTTACTTGCTCTCAGCGCGCTTGGATCTCTACTGCTTGGGAGAAAGATCAAGAATAATCCCAAATTGGAGGAGGCCCTTAATAATGAGTTGATCCAGTCGATCGAAGTGCGCTCCTGGCGGGCTGCCTATTGTGGATCTGTCGCGGTGACAACCTTTTTCGCAGCAGCCTGGTTTTTCTACCCCGTGTGTGATCCTGTTATGGTAGCCTTGACATCAATCATAACCGGAGCCGGTGCATATCAAGCGACATTCTATTTCAAGTACAGATTATCATGAGAAAGAAAGCTTTGAAAAATCAGATCAAGGTCTACCGCGCCAAGAATGACTGGACTCAAGAAGAGCTAGCTCATCGAGTCAGCGTAACTCGAAAGACCATTAACACAATCGAGAATGGAAAATTCATACCATCAACCTATCTAGCAATTAAGATAGCTAAGGTCTTCGGCGCAAATGTTGAAGATATATTCCAGATCGACGACGAATTAGCAAAGAATCGCTAGGCAATCTCATCCTTTGTTCGCTTCATCGTCTGCCACCCACAATAAGTTAACAACAGACTAGGGGCCGCGAAGATCAGGAAGTAGGGACCTCGCGGGAGGGTGCCTGAAAAAAGATAATCCAGCAGATAAAAGGTTGCTACCCCACAGATTGTAAGCAGTCCTCCATACAATTCCCACTTCCAGCCCAACAGCAGCCCCAACCACACAGCAAAGAAGGCAATCATCATTCCGAGTTCACGGACCGTCAGGTGGAGGAGGGGCTCAAATCCATCAGCAAGGGCCTCGCCGACGAAGATAAGCAGGATCATTGCGGCCATAACCCCAGCAGAGATTCTCGCGATCCAACGAACGACGCTCACTATTTTGTTTTCGTTCGTATCTGTCATGTCGCCTCCTGAGAGCGGATATTCACCCACTATTTACTTCTCATCTATCTCTACCCTCACTTGCAGACGCCCCGAGTTATCATAAATATCAACGTCATTGATTCCGAGGTAGAGAATGCCGCTCTCGCCGATGGAATGATGGTATCGTTCACCGACCAGAAATGGTTCATTATCACCGATACGACCTATTAGTGCCGCATGGGAAACCCCCTCCATAACATTACATCTGCAACGAGGGTCTCCCCCGGACCCGATTGCATCGAATCCTTCACCCGACCATGGTGACCATCTGCCAGACACGTAAGTAATCGTAAGAATATCTCCAGCTTCGACTTTGATATGCGTGTTATTCCATCCCTCCTTCGCTTCGACATTCATTATTTCAGCGTTCCGCGAGCCACCTAGATCGTATGAAATCGAACAAGCCAAAGTCATCAGGAAGAGCAAGAATATTGGGGAGATTAATGCGAAGTTTCTCTTCATGAGGCCCTCCTTAATATATGAATATTGGCATCCCGTCTTTGAACTTCACGAAGCGAAGCGGAGTATCCAAGCGGACACCTGCCCCCGAACGAAGTGGAGTGGGTCAATAAGCATTTTGTAAGACAGAGCCGCTATGGCCTAAGCCCATCCTAAATCCACTTTCTTACTTTCGATTGATACTGCTGCCATTCTTCTTGAAATGTCTCATTAAGCATCTCTTCTTCCGCTCTCATAAAGAGAATATCTATTAGGATAGCAAAAAATAAGACAACAACATATGGGGAGATAGAGCCAAGCAAGAGAGAAATTCCCAAAAGGATCAACACAAAACCCAAATACATTGGGTGTCTACTATATCGATAAACCCCCTCAGTTAATAATATCGCTGACTCCTCATAAGGTTTAACGGTTATTTGATATTGTTTGAAATCGCGATCAGCGATGAGGTTGAGCGCTACCCCGATCAAAAGAGGGAAAAATCCAATCAAATTCAAGGGATTCCGAACAATAGTGGCAACCGGCAAGGTGAAATGAAGTATCAGGATAAGGATAATTGCCGCCAGCAAGTAAGTCGGAGGTAATACTTTCTTCAGCATGGTTCTTGCCCTTGTATTACCAGAGATCGGCATCATGGGATGAGTTTATCTGTCCCGTTAATACCTTAGCTCACTTTTCAAGATTCTCATTCCAGGGCTATCACTACCAAATCGTGCCGCCCGCGGGAGCTTATGTTGAACCTGTCGAAGCATCGGCTACACCAAGACCCCAATTGAGACGGGGCAGCGAATAGCTAGGCACCGTTCTGAAAAGCTGATATTCTCCTCGATCTCCACCAAACCAACAAGAACAGTATTCCAGGAATAGCAACAACCACCAACATAAGGTAAGGGATAGCTGAGCGAGAGAAATCCTGAGTGATCGGTCTTTGAATAAGAAGCAACAAAAGCGTTGCTAACTGGAAAACAAGAGCAATCACTCCCCCTAATTTCTCCCAACGCCAGGCGATGGCTAATCCCAGGACACTCAGAAACATCAAAATTGGGGGGAGTGCTTCTACGAGAGGATAGCCCTCCACCGCATACGGGTCTGCTTTTCCGATTGTGACCCAGTTCCATGCATAACCAGTAAGCATCATCAGAGCGTAAACAATGATCGGAGCGGACCAAATACGTGCAATCCGGCGTATCCGTTTCGTTACACGATCACCGGTGTCACTAACATTTGTCATCGTTTATCCTCCTTGTCTTGTTACGGTACCCAGCGGTTTGAGCTGCAGTCCTCCGGTCTTTGGGGTATGAAGCGAAGCGGAGTGGGGTTT
>CAYLOO010000143.1:0-5274 GCA_964385355.1 uncultured Anaerolineaceae bacterium | reverse complement strand
ACAACTGGATGAGGTTTTTCGGCCATCACAGGAGATTTCGTCGCCTCGCCCGGAACGAAACCATAGAACGGGCTCCCAAGCCCGTTCTATATAAATTGGGAGCAATGAAAAAGGGATACTTCAATCAGTCACACTTGACTGAGGAGAACACTTGTTAGCTCATCGGCAGATCATGATCAGTATTTGACTCAAAAGCCCCTTGATGCTTATTCTCGTCCGCTGACAGGTTTTTTTCTTGCGCCGACCGCGATGATACAGCTCGTTTGGATGGACTGGACAAAGAAGCGCTGGAGTGCCGCAGGACTGTTCTTTCTTGGTACAGACGGCGTTCGGCAGCGCCAAGAATAGACCCCAACATATCGGTGTAGGACATCCCAGCGAGATAAGACATTTTCGCCAAGTGTCCATCCCAACACCAGCCAGGATTTGGATTCACCTCAAGTAGCTTTGGTATGCCATTGCCATCAAGTCGCCAATCTAAGCGGCAGTAATCCCGGCACTCCAGGCGTGCAAATAACTTGACACAGGAATCAACGATCATATCCCGCACACCATCTTGAAGCACGGCTGGAATCGATTGGAGGTTCCAATATGGAGAATCCGGAAGCCACTTGGCTTCGTAACCACAGATTCTTGGCAGCCCTTCTGGGAGCGAGGAGTAATCCTCTTCGACAATTGGCAAAAGAATGTAGTCCTCTGGAGGGTTGCCCAGGATCCCAACGCTCAGGTCTTTCCCGGTAAGAAATTCCTCAACCAAGATCGGTTTGTCGTACCCGAATCGACGGCGGATTTCCCGCACCGCATCCAGGAGTTCCTCGGCTGTGTGCACGACAGAGCGTTGGATAATCCCAAAGCTTGAATCCCCGAAGTTGGGTTTGACAATCACAGGAAAAGTTAAAGTCAAGTCGAGGGTTGAACTATCGGTTTGGATAAGCTGCCCTTCTGGCACTTGTATCCCCATTTCGCTCGCAACCCCTCGCACCAGCGATTTATCATAGCAAAACGCTAAACACTGCGGACCGGAGCCGGTGTAAGGTATCCCTAAAGCCTCCATCATGGCCGGAACATGGAGTTCTTTGCGCGGATCGTTCGCATACCCTTCGTCGCAAAGGTTAAACACCAGGTCGATCTCCCCACGCATATTGTCCAACACCTTGAGTAGAGAATCGTGGTCGTTGAGATATGTGATCTGTCTCGATCCCAAGCTGTCCAGCGCGGATTCCAGTTGCCGGATCGTATGGAAATCATCTTCATCGAAGACCTTCGCCGGCTTGATTTCGTCTTTCTTCCGGGGGTCTCCCATGATGACAACCACGTTGGTCAATACGGGTAGTTCAATCCTTGATCCAGGGATACTTGGTTTGTGTGCATTGCAATTGAGCAAGATCCGTTGCGCCATCATCCCTAGATCCTGGTTGCGCTGAGAAGCCGAGACAAACCCTTCATGATGCTGGACGTTTGAGAATCCGGCATCCCGGACCAATCGAGCAATATCATCCTTACTGTACAACCTCTCCGAATAGAACTGGTCGGCGAGGATACCTTTATCGATGTGGCTGATGATTTCACGCGTGATGAGCCGCTGACCGTCTGTGGATAGCGCCCGCTCGCGGCACACGAAGAGTTTCTTATTAGCCCATTCCCACGAACGCGGCTGGAAGTTCGACCGCATATAATCGCCGTCGGTCAGATCCAGCACGAGCATGCCTCCCGGTTTAAGCACACGGAAAACTCCCGTTAACACACTCAAATCATCATCTACCGTCTCAAAGTAACCAAAGCTGTTTCCCAGGATCATGACGGCATCAAAAGTGTCTGGTCGATTAGAGATCTTACGCGCATCCCCCTCTCGAAAGCGGACGTTGAGTCCCTCGGTGTTTGCTTGTTTTCGGGCTTTCTGGATGAGATAGTGAGAACGGTCTAATCCCTCCACGCCGTGGTATCCCCTGCGCCAGAACTCGAGAGTATGCCTACCCTGACCGCAGCAGAGGTCCAAAATACTCGTGTCAATATCCGGTTTTATCAACTCGAGAAGGGCATCCACCTCACCTGCGGTGATCTCCGCATCACCGATGACGTCCGCATCCGTCTTGAGGTACAAAGGGTTAAAAATCCCGCGCCACCAATCGGCTGGGACGAAGGCTTCCAGGTTATCGACGACGCCAAAAGAACGCGGCATTATTTGTCCGCCTTTGATCTGACGAGAGGTCTGAGCCTTGCCTGGCGGATGAGAATTTGTCATAGCTGTCTCATTTTGGCTTCGAATCTGCCCTTTGATCCATACGCGTGATCAATTTAGGTTTGCAGGCGTGGCCCCTGCCCCCGCGCGGTTCGCCTTCCCCTCCGAAAGGAACTGCCCGGACTTCGGGTGCTCAATGGTCGCGAAATCTACGCGAGAAGCTGTAATCGGATTCAGATGCTTTGACTCGGTCCCCGTCATTGAGTGTCCAGTCTAATTCAATCGGTGACAGCTGCGCAACTCTCAGATCTGCACCGCATGCATAACACAAAATATATTGACCTTTGCGAGGTTTCTTCCCTAAATGAAGAACCTTTCCGCAGTTCAGACAGCATCCCTTCGCCATATACCTATACTCCTGATAACCTTCATACCTCGTATGCATTTCCCTACTCGCGGATTGAGGAGTTGCAGTATTGCTGCCGACTTCTTAACCCTAATCATGCTGAGGAATTTGTGGGCTGTTTTTTTCCTGGGCGCTTGAGATTAAGGCCTTTAGGGTGGCCGATCCATCTCGCCGACACGTTATTACTCGTGTAGACTTCCCTCATGAACATCGCCTCGTCGGAGCGCTTGAAACGGCTCGATAAAAGCCCAATCGAGTTCAATCGGATTCTCTCTAATGACAACGAGTTGGGTGAGGCACTTGGGACAAATCGTACGATCTCCCCGCTTGGGTCTCAAACTCGATGAGAAGGTAACGCTCGTGTCACATTCAGGACAAGGGCTCTTGACCAAATGGCCTCCACACGAAAATCCCATCCTCGAGTCGCAGATACAATCGATTGCTTCTCAAAACTGACCTTGTGTTCCATCTTTGCAGGTTAAATATGAGTGGTTCCATTCTCCGGGTGAACCTCATCCTGTATGTATTACAGGCCGTTAACTTAACCCTCGTTTCCACGACGAAGATCGGACCGAATACTCAGGTCCTTCGAGAAGATCCTCCCAAGCCCACTCGAGTCCCAGGGGCGAGAGCGTCACTACTTTGAGAATATCGCCGCATCCATGACATTTAACACGCTCTTCAGGTGCGGGAGGGTGATCGAACAGAATGTCAGAGCCGCATTTTGGGCAGATTCCTTGTCTCATCGGTACGTTCCTCTAGGCATGAATAAAGAAAGCGACTCCTCCCGTAGAGCCTTGTCTCTATGATGGATACCTATGGACCTCAAGCCATTCGTGTCGTTTCTTTTCAGCATGAGCGCCTTTCCTGGGAAGAACGCTATCGAACTCGGTTTGAGCATAGCGGTCAGGTACCCTAAGCCTTCCTTCTATCTCGGATCAGCATAAATATAGGGGAGTGCAATATAAAATGTGTTCAAGTGATGCGCGATTGGTGTCTAAACCGGGGGTAAGGGTGAGAAATACCGTGTCAGCTGCCGATAAATGTTTGTTTAAATGCTCGCATATGGCACCGAAAGTGAAGAATGGATAATTAGCAAATTAATCAAACCCGAAAGGGTGTCTAAATCTTGTCTACTACGAAGCGATACCCAACTCCGGGAAGAGTCTCAATGAAACGAACTTCCATATCATCGGATTCGATCTTTCGCCGGAGGCGACTGATCAGTCCTCGGACAAGATCTCGATTCCCCTCGCCCTCGTAACCCCAAACACGTTCAACGATGACATCGGCGGGAACTACCTGGCTTCGGTTTTTCATGAGGGTATAGAGCAATCGGAACTCCAGATGGGTCAGACGTTTAGACTCCTGGCCGTGGACTGTCACCGTCCGAGATGAAGGATCCAATGTGATGCCCTCCAGCGATAAAGTTGGGAGAACGAAACTGGGGATCGCTGCCGAGCGGCGAATCAGGGCTTGAACATGCGAGGTAAGCAACAGCGGTGAAACAGGACGTTCGAGGACCATGTCTGCGCCCTGCTGTAGGAGAGAACAGACTATCTTCTCGATCTGCGGGTTTACGATCATCACCAAGGGGACTTGCGTAACCGCACGCACGGTATAAAGCGGCTTCAAGGGGTTGCTTTCTGCCTCGCTTAAAGATAGCAGCAACAGGTCTGCAGCATGGTCAGACCAATTCTTCAATACTCGTTGCAGATCTGAACTCGAGGCCACAGCGAGCCCAGCTTTACGCAGGAGGAACATGAGGATATCCTTCTCGTCTTGATCATCACTGATCACGATAGCTTCC
This sequence comes from uncultured Anaerolineaceae bacterium, assembly GCA_964385355.1. Taxonomy (GTDB): domain Bacteria; phylum Chloroflexota; class Anaerolineae; order Anaerolineales; family E44-bin32; genus E44-bin32. The sequence continues at coordinate 879 of CAYLOO010000143.1, read as the reverse complement.
ACACTGACCTCCCTTACAAGGGTTCAATGATCACCAGATGATGGGATTATGAAGCATACTGTATCGCTCTGCCGCGAAGGACATTTTCGAAGGCTGTCCGTTTCCGGAACACCGTTTATTTTAGATCGCTTCTTCTCCGTACCCTAGATAAGCAATCGAGGCTCTTTTTGGCAGAGAAGTCTATGGCCTTTCACAACGATTATATCCTGTAGTATGGAAAAACCTCATCCGGATGGATCATGCGGCAAGCTGATAGTAGTCACTGACAATTCCCCCGAGTACATCTCGCCGTGCAACGGATCCTGTCCTAATAGGTCTCATAATGGGTATTTGAGTCCGCTAGTTGATTCCCTCATGGGGTCTGGAAGCATTGTAAAATGCCTGTGATGTCCGAAAATGTGCATCCGCTTTAGAAAATGTGCCAGAAAATACTCTGAGCGATTCGATCACGGTAATAAATTCCTGATAGGAAAGATTGACCCTTGTTTCATTCTACAGCCCCCCCCAGAACATCGTTATCAGATTCGCCAGTCCAGAGCCCTTCGATTCTCTCAGAATGGAACTCCGCGCGGGAAACTCAGGGTTCTGGAGGTTCTTTGTGGGATTCCTTTCATCGGGGTCTTGGAGAGTAAGACTGACTTCGTATGGGCGACCAGTGAATGTGAATAATTTCCTCTCAGATGTCAGGTGGCATCCTTTCCCTTTTGAGGCAAGGTAAATGAATTCAAAGATTAGGGAAAGCCTGACGGTCTACGTTTCGTTCGGGAGGCCGAAATTCAGAGCTCAAGAGCTAGGCTCATAACCCCCAGGTTACGAGTTCGAACCCTGTACAAGGGGGCTTGGAAGGAAAAAGGCACCCTTTCAGGTGCCTTAAGGTAG
>CAYLOO010000142.1:0-5340 GCA_964385355.1 uncultured Anaerolineaceae bacterium | reverse complement strand
ACACCATAGCACTCTATATACGGGGTAGACGGAACTTTTTCAGACTTCGAATCAGTTGGTTGCGCGTTCGAGTCGCGCCGGGGACGCCACTAGATGTAGGGATTACCTGTATAAGATTCCCTACATCTTCTTTATATATATTTTACACTTGGTAATAATTGAACCGGTTTTGACGGTAATTAATCAGAAAAGAATCCAAATTAATTCCAGAATTTGAATAGATTCCTGAATTATGGCTTGCATCTAGAGGGGATCCGATACCAGTCATTGGTGCCCACCCATCAGCCAGCAACGCCCTGTTTAGGGTAATTTGTTTACCCGTTGAATTTGCCCTCGTGATGGTGTACGCTGGAATTGGGACTGATTCAAATCCTGTCCACACCCGCCTGGTGATCATTATTACCAACTATTCTGGATAATCATTTACACTGTTATGTGGACTGGCCCCATTCAGGTGGTAATCCGTCAAAGAGATCTTTATGAGTAAAAACATAAACACGCTCGTTTTATTAATAATAATATCGCTCTTTTACTTGGCGGTTAGTGTGATAAGCTGCACATCGGACCCTACAGCCACACCTGCGGTGGCTTCAGATGTAGCGATCATAAAACCCACCCTCTTTGCCACCTCGTATTCCACATTAACGCCACCGGCTATCAGGGTGACGCCATCCTTGACCCCCACATCGCTGGCAGATAACGGCACTCTGTTGCCACTCGCTATCGACGATCCGATTACCGCCGAAGTCATTCAATTGGCGCTGACAGATCGTATAGGAATTGCTAGCTATGGTGGAGAACCCTTCTGTTCGTATGAATTGTTCATGCCTTTACAAACCGAAACAGATGGGACAATCAAGGCTTATATGCAAGTTCGATGTCAGGAATTTTATAAGGATTGTGGTGCTTTGCTGCGGGGAACAGGCATCTCCGTTCCGGTTGCATTGACATTGAAGAAACAGGAAGAGGGTTGGAACGTTGAACTTCAACAGCCTTCATATAGTTCTTCGGGTGGGGTAAGCATCTATGATATTTTCCCACCCCAAGCCTGGCCAAGAATATCCGCTCCGAGAGGTCGCACAGCGGATGGCAAGACACTATCTCAGAACAACATCCAGCAGGCCGAAGATTACTTCGGTCTGCATGTCAATCCAACGCCGCGGTGGTTTTTACCCGCTACTTCTACAGCAACCCCCATCCCAACGTCCTTCGTCGAAATCATTACACTTACGCCCACACCAACTGTGGATGTATCTGCCCTGAATCCGGCAGTTACCAAAGCCCGCGGTTACCCAAAGGATCCCCCGGATGGTCAATATCGCCTGATGGTACAGTTGGGCGGTGCTTTCCTTAACCATCAACTTACTCCATTCCAGAAAGGTCAATTAAGTTCGGGGTGGCAGGTTAATGTGTATCAGCGCCGGGTGGATGCTGATTACTCTAATAAGGCAGTTCTCGTTCTCGATGATGTCAAAGACCCCCTAGACCAGCAATATACTTTCTATGTAGAAACCACGCTGGAAAAGATACGGAATCAATTTAACAATCATCGGGACCTTGTCTATCAAATTATGGACGAAGCGGGAAACGATGCCTGGCAAGACGAACTTTATCTTTCCATCGGTCTCTCTCCGCTTCCAGCAAACCTCAGTGAAGACATAGCGGAAGGTGTAGTTGTTGCCTATCCCAATCTATTGAGTGAGGACAGAGCAACATTTACACATCAGGGGAAGTTTATCACTATCAAGGAACCTCAGGGCGGTTTTGATCGTTTGTCCTATATGTTTGATTTAATCAAAGCAACCGGAATAACCACAACGTCTGAAATGGAAGCGTTGACAGAAGAACTCGCGATCAGGGTATTCCCATATCGAGAAGATGGAGAATACGCAATCGCAAATTCAAATGCTTTACTTGGGGAAGCGTTCCAAGGGGGATACGTTTTCCAAGTACACTTCCCATTTACTTGGCTAAGCGAATCATTTAAGGATGACCGCATGTTCTACCTTCGGATTGCGGATGGCGATGAAAATATCCTCAGGGAAGAATATTTTTACTTTATTCCCTACGTCCAGTAAATTTCGATTAAGCATTAATCATGACTGGATTTATCTATAGACTGGCACGAACCCGGCTCGGTGAATTCTTGCTTGGATTGTTATTCTCAAGCTTTTGCATTTGCCATTCCTGTGAGGAAACTACGGGTTACGGAGATACTTATTGCCTTCTTTCATCCCCAACCGTCTTACCCAACGCATATCCATTCCTCCGCATTTTGAATAGAACTTTTTTCGCACAATCGCCAATATAGTTAACCTCGCCAGAGAATGCCCCCTCAATTCTGACGCGCCTGAGTCGTTTTGCCATGATGTTGCCTTTGGTTAAAGACCCTTGGCGCCATTCGCGATAATATTCACTATGTCCCCTTGGATAACCGTGAAGGGGTTGCTACAGAACCATTACGAAGACACCAGGTGGACCACCCTTGATGAAAATAGATAAATTCCTGTTTCCGGTAATCATCCTTTCCGCATTGGTTATCTTCATGGTGATTGGCATAATTCTCGGGTTTGCTCCAGCGCATTGAGGCGCAAGGATTCTCATACGATGACGACAACACGTTCAGAGAATCAACATCAACTTTCCAAAATCCGAAGATTGATGCAAGGTTTTTTTGTAGCGGGGACGTTCTTGATTGGTCTCCGCCATATGCTTCCCGGTGAATCATCCAGGGGTGGGGCTTTCGACGCCTTTTGTCCCTTTGGCGGGGTGGAAACCCTCTGGGCTTACATCACGACAGGGCAGACCCTCAAGACAACAAACCTGCTCAATTTCTCCGTCCTGCTTGCCGTTCTAGGTGTCTCGTTAATAGCCGGCCGCGCCTTTTGCGGTTGGATGTGTCCCATTGGAACCTTGCAGGATATGTTCGCCGGGTGGGCACGCCGCTTGAGCGGCGGGAAAAAACAAATCCGCGGCAAGAGGAGCAAAGCGCGTTTCCCCACACAATTCCCGCCCCACGTTGATAGATGGCTCCGCTATATAAAATATCTGGTTTTAGCCGTAATTCTGATTGCGAGCACGATGAGCGTTTATCCACCCCTACACGATATCTGCCCGGCAAGGGCACTTTTTAGCTTTCAATTGACGACCCCCCTGCTGGCAAGTGTCCTTCTCACTTTTATCGTCACATCGATGCTTGTGAAACGCTTCTGGTGCAGATACCTCTGCCCATTGGGCGCTTTGCTCGTTGTGTTCAACAAGATTTCCCCCATGCGAGTGGTTATCGATCGTGATCGCTGCACGCATTGCAGTCGTTGCGAAGCGGAATGCCCGGTTGATATTCCCGGCATCCCTGAAAATATCCGCAGCACCGAGTGCGTTCGCTGTCTGGAATGCCTTGAAACCTGCGCAGTACCTTATGCGGTGACACTCCGATTGGGGTGACGCGGGCTTAGAAACCAACTCTGTTTGGATAAAGGTACGAACCATCCTCCTGTACAAGCATACACACCTCAACTCAATTCCAGTCTAATATAAGTTTACTTAGACTTGCTCTGTCCTGTGAAGAGCAGAGAATAATCAAGATTGTTAATAAGCTTGGATTGTGCGAAAATGGTCCTCGCGTTATGGCGCACACTGCAGAAATCGATATTCCGTTATTCCCCATGTTCTTAAGAGCAAGATTTCGGACAATGTGGATGGTGAGAATAAAGATAGAAGGTTCAATCCACATGACCTCAATAGGTGAACGTGTTAAAGGATCTGCTGCGCTGAATGCACTCTATGATGCCACTCTCGAAAGGTTGGCTGTCCCCTTTGAATCGCAGTTCATCCCCACTCGTTTCGGACAGACACATCTCATCACCACCGATCTGGACAAATCCGAAGCTATATTTATCCTGCATGGTGCCGCCAGTAATGCTGCCGCATGTTGGCCATTGATCAATGGTCTTGCCAAAACGTATCGCGTTTATACAATCGACATCCCCAAGCATTTGGGCAAAACAGAGCCCTTTCATATATCGCTAAGGGGAGATGACTACGCCCTATGGCTGATTGACATCCTCGACAGCTTTGCTTTGGACCAGGCTCACTTCATCGGATTCTCGTTTGGCGCTTGGTTAACTCTGAAGCTGGCAGCCATTGCGGACGAACGCCTAATAAAGATGGTCCTTATAAGCCCTGTTGGCGCTGTAAACTTACGTTTTGAGTACCTTCTCCGAGCTCCATTTATACTTCTCAGGGCTTTGCTCTACCCATCCGATAGGTCCATAAATGGGCTTGCCCGGCTTGTCGCCGGACCCACCGCGCCGCAGTCGATAATAGATGATATTGCAGACGCAGGTCGCGTTTCCGTCCAGAATTTTCATATGCCGGCAGCGCCGGTCCGACCGTCGCGCCAGGACTTGCAGAAATGCCAATCACCGACATTGGTTCTCTTGGGACAGCACGATTCTTTCTGTGAGCCAACCGCAGTCCTCTCCCGATTGAGCGCGAACCTGCCTGACGGACAAATAGAAATCATCCCTGATGCAGGTCATGCCCTTATCTATGAGCACCCTGAGATGGTCAATTCCCGCATCCTGGATTTCCTGGGCTCGGGTGTGTAAAATCAGAATGCTCCACCGATTTTATTTCCGGCAATAGAAGCATCCAATTATCTGAAGTGAACGGTTCGCCCTAATCTATGATAAAGTACTCAAGACTACTGTTTTGGATTGGGATTATTCGAATTGGGGATCACCTTGATGCAGATAAAATTTAGACTTCGAGCATTTTAAAAAGGTAGATTCATCGATATGGAAAACACCGCTAATCTCGTCGAAATAGAATTCCTAATCTTGGGCGCACTGCTAATTGTCTCTTTTGTAGGTGTTGCTGTACGCCGCTTTCGTGTTCCCTCAACTGTGGTATTGGTGCTCGTCGGTATTGCGCTGTCCTTCCGTACAAGTCAGCCAATTGAGTTGACATCCGACATCATCCTCTTTTTCTTCCTACCTCCGCTCTTGTTTGAAGCCGCTTTTCACCTCGACCTCCTTCAACTTCAACGAGACACACCAACCATAGCCTTGTTAGCAATTGTTGGTGTACTCCTCTCAACCATTATCGTTGGCGGAATCATTTCTGTCGGAACCGGGCTGCCATTAGGAGTTGCCTTGGTTTTCGGTTCACTGATCGCAGCGACAGATCCCGTCTCTGTTATTGCTATCTTCAGAAAATTAGGAGCGCCAAAACGATTGGAGGTTCTACTCGAGGGAGAAAGCCTCTTTAACGATGGTACCGCAATTGTGCTCTTCGGTCTGGCGCTTGAAGCATTGTTAATCGGGGAGTTCAACGTTA
>CAYLOO010000141.1:0-5344 GCA_964385355.1 uncultured Anaerolineaceae bacterium | reverse complement strand
TTTTCAGGACGAGACATACTTTCCCTAAAAGGATTTGAGCGGGAAGAGTATTACCGGATTTTCGAAGTGTGTGACCGATTGGCGCCGTTTGCGCGCGATCGGCGCAACACAGATTTGTTATCCGAAAAAACGCTTGTTACCGCGTTCTATCAACCCAGCACCCGAACCCGTCTGGCACACGAAGCAGCGATGATCCGCCTGGGCGGGCAAGTGACAGGTTTTGCCGACGCAAAGATGACCCGTGCAGGGGATTTTTATCAAGAGTCGATCAAGGACACTGTGAAAATGCTGGAGTTCTACGGTGATGTGATCGTGATGCGGCATTTCTCGCAGGGGGCGCCGCATGAGGCTGCGAAATGGGCTTCTATTCCGATCATCAACGGCGGCGATGGCTGGGGGGAACACCCGACTCAGATTCTCACCGACCTATACACTATACATCAGGAGAAAGGCCGCCTGGATGGACTTCGCTGGCTGGCTGTTGGCGATATGCGCATGAGAACTATGCACTCCTTAGCCTATGGCCTGACTCAATTTGATTGTCCGATCACCTTCGTATCCCCGCCCGAGATGTCTCTCACGGATGAATTTAAAAAAGAGCTTGAACTACTCAGTCTCGATTTCGCTGAGGCAGAGCATGTGGAGCAAGCGATTAGTGAAGCAGATGTAATTCTGGTAGAGCCAGTCGTCCAACCGGATTACACCAAGTCCCGCGACGAACGGGACGGTGATGTTGGCTTGACACCTGCGAATTACAAGATCACGCGTGAATTACTGTCCGGTAAAGCCAAGTCGGATGCAATTCTATTGCACTCCCTGCCGCGGATGGATGAAATTCCTCCCGATGTTGACGGAACACGATGGTCTCGATATTGGCTGGAAGCGTTCAATGGTGTGGTCATGCGCATGGGGCTGTTGGCATCCGTTCTCGGCGCTATGGAGTGAGCAAATCGATTATCGGAAACAAGAGAAACGAGAAAATTGAGTCGAATGGGGGGAGCTGATAGTGGTGAATGGTGAGCTCATACAGCTTTGCTAAGTCAGAGACTCGATGAACCACGGGAATATTAAGCCCACAACTAAACGATAGGAGATGAAGTATCCATGAAAACAGATTTACGTGGAAGGGACCTCATCGGTGACCTTGATTTTACCCGCGAGGAGGTCGAAACCGTCCTGGAAGTAGCTTTTGATCTAAAGCGCAAGCGCGCTCTTGGAGAACCCCATCCTTACTTAAGAGATAAGGTCCTGGCGATGTTGTTCTTCTTCTCGAGCACCCGCACACGAGGTTCGTTTGAGGCGGGGATGGCTCAGCTGGGAGGGCATGCCGCTTTTATCGAATCGCGTACAACCCAGATCTCTCATGGAGATACTGAGAAGGAGATGGGGGAAATCTTCGGTCGCTATTTCGATGGGATCGCGATCCGCCACGTCGATTGGGGGATCGGGAATCGGTATCTAAACCTGGTAGCTGAGGCCTCGCGCGAGCCTGTCTTCAACATGCAATGCGAGATCTACCACCCATTTCAGATCCTGGCCGATCTGATGACGATTATTGAGAAAAAAGGGAGGGACCTGCGCAGAAAGAAGATGGTCGTCTCCTGGGCGTACGCCTCTTCCTACTTAAAACCCATCTCCGTGCCGCAATCGCTCATCTTGCAGATGCCCCGCTTTGGTCTCGATGTTGTTTTAGCCCATCCTCCGGAATTCAAGTTGATGCCGGAGATCATGGATCAAGCCAAGGCGCAGGCGAAGAAATTCGGCACAGGGTTTGAAGTCGTCGATGATATGAATCAGGCGGTAAAAGATGCTGACATCGTCTATGCCAAGTCCTGGGGACCTTTGTTGACGACGACAGATCCTGAGGGTGGGAAGGAGATCCAGGATAAGTATAAAGACTGGATCATGGATGAGAAGAAAATGGGGCTGGCCAAAGCCGATTCAATATATATGCATCCCCTCCCCGCCGATCGCAACATCGAAGTCACGGATGGCGTCATAGACGGGCCGCATAGCGTCGTGTTCGACGAGGCAGAGAATCGTCTGCATGCACAAAAAGCCGTCATGGCATTAACGATGCGCTAGTTTGGAGGAATGTGAATGAGCAAATCAAGTGGGAGGAAAGTTGCCGTAGTCGCTGTCGGGGGCAATTCGTTAATCAAAGACAAACAACACAGAACAGTTCCGGATCAATATGCTGCGGCGAGTGAATCTATGACCCACATCGCCGGCATGATCGAAGCGGGTTGGGATGTAGTCATCACACACGGCAATGGACCGCAAGTTGGCTTCATACTGCGCCGGGCTGAACTTGCGCTGCATGAGCTTCACCCCGTACCCCTGGATTCATGTGGGGCTGACACGCAAGGTGCCATCGGCTATATGTTCCAGCGAGCGCTTTACAATGAATTCCGACACCGTGGGATCGACAAGAAATCGGCAACAGTTGTTACGCAAGTCTTAGTCGACCGAAACGATCCCGCCTTCCAGAATCCATCTAAGCCGATAGGTTCCTTCATGGATGAGGGGACCGCATCGGAACGGAGTGAGCAAGAGGGGTGGGCGGTCGTGGAGGATGCAGGACGAGGTTGGCGACGTGTGGTTCCATCGCCGTTACCGGTCCGTATCATCGAGCAGGATGCGATCCACTCGTTAATCGATGAGGGTTTTGTGGTGATCGGCGTTGGCGGGGGTGGTATTCCCGTTGTTGAAAATGAGCAAGGCGAACTCGTCGGGATTGAGGCTGTAATCGATAAGGACTTCGCCTCCGCACTCCTGGCAAATAGCATCCAGGCGGATCTGCTTTTGATCTCGACAGCAGTAGAGAAAGTCGCGTTGAATTTCAATACCCCGGATCAGCAGTGGATCGATCGGATGACGTTGGATGAGGCGAAAAAACATCTTGTTGATGGTCAATTTGGTAAGGGAAGTATGGAACCTAAGATCCGTGCCATCGTCGGTTTCCTTGAGCGTGGTGGTAAAGAAGCCCTGATTACAGATCCATTGAATATCGAGCTTGCGTTAGAGGGGAAAACAGGTACTCGAATAGTCATTTCATAATCTGCACCTTGCGATAAAAGCAAAGGGAGGTGATGCATCGGGAAAAACGGAAGAGGTAGAATTGGAAACCAATCCGGACAACTCTAATAGGAGGAGTTAGAAATGCTTCATAACAAAACTTGGCGGATTATTGCTGTACTGGTAATTCTAACTATGGCACTCGCAGCTTGCGGTGGTACCGAGCCAGTAGCTGAAGAACCAGTAGTTGAAGAACCAGTAGTTGAAGAACCGGTTGTTGAAGAACCGGCTGTTGGTGGTTTTGAGATTCCAGCGGTGGAAGAGGGCAAGTTTAACGTCGCTGCAGTCTTGATTGGCCCCCATGACGATGGTGGCTGGTCCCAAGCACACTATGAAGGTTTGGTCTATGTCGAAAACAACGTCCCGAACGTTCACATCGCCTATATCGAGAACGTTCCTGAAGGAGCGGACTCGGAGCAGATCTTCCGCAGCCTCTCCCGGAAGGGCTTTGACCTAATCTTTGGTACTTCCTTCGGCTATATGGATCCCATGGAAGTTGTTGCTGAGGAGTTCCCGGATGTCATGTATATCCATCTGACGGGCATCAAGTCCAACATGACTAACTTCGGCAACCTGATGGGTGCTATGGAAAATATGAAGTACATGGCGGGAATGCTCGCTGGTGCACGCGCCAAAATGGATGGAAACCCGAAGCTGGGTTACATGGCTACCTTCCCGATCCCAGAAGAGATCCGTCTCGGCAATGCAATCGCCTTGGGTATGAAGGAGACTTGCCCGGAGTGCACGCTGGATGTGCGCTGGATCAACACCTGGCATGACCCGATCATCGAGAAAGAGGCCGCAGCCTCGTTGTTCGATGCAGGTGCTCAGGTCGTCTTCACGGGGGCTGATACCCCTGCCGTCGCCGATGTCGCTCAGGAAAAAGGCAAGTGGGGAGTAACCTATGACTGGTATGGCTCCTGCAAAGTGGATGCCTGTTTGACTGCACCCTACTGGGTTTGGGGACCGGTATACGCAGACATTGCTGAAGGTATCATCGCTGGAACCTATACCCCCGGCTGGGATTATTTTGACGCCGATACTGGTGCGCTTGGCCTGTACGGCTTCATGGACGGTGAGGAGTTGACCCCCGGTGTTGCTGAGCTTCCAGAAGAAGTAATTCAGGAAGTTCGCGATCTGGTAGCGGCAACATTGGCGGGAGATTTCACACGCTTCTCAGTTTTCTCAGGTCCGATTTATGACAATCAGGGCAATTTGATTGTTCCCGACGGTGAAGCGCTCGAGCAAATTGACCTGGATGCCTTCCCCGAATATGACTTGGGATGCGAGTACTGCATGAAGTGGTGGGCTGAGGGCATTACTGCGGAATTGCCGGAGTAGTCCACAATAATCAGATGAGAATGAGTCGGCGCCCATGACAGGCGTCGACTCATCATCTTCGAGAGCTACATCTGGTATGGAAATCGGAGCTGAGCATGGTTGACCATCTCAATGTCGTGGAGTTAAAAGGGATTTCCAAACAGTTTCCCGGTGTCTTGGCGAATGACCGGGTCGATTTCACCTTGCGATCTGGTGAGATCCATGCCCTGCTAGGCGAAAATGGCGCCGGCAAGAGCACCCTCGTAAATATGCTCACCGGGCTTTATAGACCGGATGCGGGCTCAATCCGCGTGAACGGTGAAGATGTTGAACTTCGCTCGCCCCGCGATGCAATTAATAATGGCATTGGCATGGTCCATCAGCATTTCATGCTCGTGCCATCTCAAACTGTAACGGAAAACGTACTCCTTGGTCTCAAGGAGCCACGCCTTCGTATGAACTTATCGCATTATGAGCAAATTATATCTGATCTGGGGAAGCAGTATGGTCTTCATGTCGATCCGCGCGCAAAAATCTGGCAATTGTCCGTTGGTGAACAGCAGCGTGTGGAGATTTTAAAGATGCTCTACCGCGGGGTTAATGTGCTCATTATGGACGAGCCTACAGCGGTCTTAGCTCCGCAGGAGATTGAAGAGCTGTTTATCACGCTTCGGTCCATGATTGCGGAGGGGAAATCAATCATCTTCATCAGCCACAAACTCGATGAAGTCATGGCTATTGCCGACCGGATAACCGTATTAAGAAAAGGAAAGGTCAGCGCAGAGGGCTTGCTTGCGAAAGAGGTCACGAAGCAAGACCTGGCGCACGAGATGGTAGGCCGGGAGGTGCTCTTTCAGCTAGACAAGATTGATCGAGCTCCCGGAGAGATTCTTCTCTCTGTGGAAGAGCTTGAGGCTTTGAATGATAAAGGTCTTCAGGCTTTGCG
>CAYLOO010000140.1:0-5407 GCA_964385355.1 uncultured Anaerolineaceae bacterium | reverse complement strand
AGCGATGAAGTTCGCTGTCTTCTCTAACCCTATAGCCCAAAGGGATAGCCCACCGGTATGAGAGACCAGGTTTTGTCGTAGTCATACAGTCCAGAGAAGTCCAGGCCACTGTCATTGTCGGATGCTCCGTTTTCCACGATGCCAAAAGTCATGAGGGAGAAGGTGGCTGGATAGAAACTGAGAAAGGAATTGGAATAGCCCGGGCAGTTTATCACGCCACCCAAATCCGCGTCAGGATCCTGGCCCTCTGTGATGGTCAGGTAAATTTCAGCGACAGGGTCATTCTCATCGCCGGTAGATTTTCTATCCAGGCACTCACCCTCGATGCTGATGAGCGCGGTGCTGGCTCCTTGTATGTCGCACTTCGCGTCCGAACCCTGAATGAATCCGCTGAATTCATAATCAATGATGCAATCGTCGGCTTCGATAACATTTCCGTTGAGAACCACTAAGCACCACGCGCCCGCGGAAGTGTTACCAGTGACGACCATTCTCTCCTCGGGGCTGAATTCGAAAGTATGATTGAACTCGAGCTTGAACGTGACCGGTTCTTCGGGGCAGGTCAGGTAGACGTTGCCGATGTCCTCTGACCCGTCCCCTTGATCTGACTCATCACCGGTAGAATCAACTGGGATTTCCCCTTCGCCCGGATCATCAACCTCCACGGATTGAATACTACATGAGGCGATAAGCGGAACTACCAGAAGTATGATAACCATGAGCGTTACGAGCGATTTCGATGATTTCATGAACGTCCTCCACTCCCTGAATCAGTTGAATTATAGGAAGAAACTGTAAGGGATTTTCAAGGGAAATGCAACCAGATATCGAGACGATGATATCCAAAAAGGGATGTGTCTTTCAACGAATCCCACAGTTTCCTCAGATAGAAGTTAAGATGTCTTTAGAACAATGTATAAATCAGCGGTCCCAGTCCGGAGCTGGAAGCGAAGATCAGCAGCAGACCGAAGACGAGCAGCAGCGTCACCATCGGGATTAACCACCAGAGCTTGCGCTGCCAGAGGAAGCTCAGCAGTTCACGGGCGACACCCAGGTTGGTCCACATGCCTCGTAAGAAAGTTTTCATGTTGGTGGGCCTCACTTTCTCACCACAAAGTCACCCATGTAAAGGGTATCCAGTTCGCTCTTGCTGAAGGTGTTGAGCGCGTTCTCGGGTGTGGTCACGATCGGTTCGCCGCGCAGGTTGAAGCTTGTGTTCAGCAGCACAGGCACGCCTGTCGCCTCCCCGAAGAGTTCGACTGTCCGGTAGTAGAGCGGGTTCCACTCGCGCCGGACCACCTGCAGCCGGCCCGTCCCGCCCTCATGCGTCACGGCCGGGATGCGCTCGCCCTGGCCTTCAACAGTGGGGTAAACCATGAGCATATAGCGCAGCGGGTAGTGGTCCTTTTCAGGGTTCAGCCCGGCATAGAATTCCGGGGCGCGCTCTTCCAGGATTACGGGAGCGAAGGGGCGGAAAGGTTCGCGGTACTTGATCGTGGCGTTGACCTTCTCCTTCATCTCGGCCGAACGCGGGTCGGCGAGGATCGAGCGGTTGCCCAGGGCGCGCGGTCCCCACTCGAAACGATCCTGGAACAGTCCGACCACCTTGCCGGCGAGCAGGTCATCGACGATCATCTCGGCGCGTTTCTCGACATCCTCGATGTGACTATGGGCGCGGCCAGCATTCGTGATCGCAGATTGGACCTCGCTGGTTGTGTACGATTGCCCCCAGTACGCGTGCTCGAGTACAAAGGAACGCGGCTTTCCAAGAAGAACGTGGTGGACGTACAGCGCCGCACCGAGTGCGCCGCCAGAGTCGCCCGCTGCGGGTTGAATGAAGATCTCCTCAAAAGGAGTCTCGCGGGCGATGCGACCGTTAGCGACCGAGTTAAGGGCCACGCCGCCGGCCATGCACAAGGTTTTTAAACCAGTACGTTTGTGGGCATAATTGGCGATCTTGAGTAGCGTGTCTTCCGTCACCCGCTGGATGCTGGCGGCGATGTCTGCGTAATGCTGGTTGCGTTTCGCCGTGCTCTCGTCCCAATGTGGATTGGCGGTGTCAGGGAGCATACCTGGTGTGTAGAAATCGGCGTCGTGGACGCGTGAATCGCCGAACAAGTCGATAAAACGCTGACTGACGGTATGTGTCGTCGAGTGGTGGAAGGAAAAATAATCCATGTTTAGACGGAAGCCGCCGTCGTCAGAGACTTGAATCAGTTTATACACATCTTCCATGCGGGTGGGGCGGCCATAGGGGGCCATGCCCATCACCTTGTACTCACCATTGTTCACGCGGAAACCGAGGTAGGCTGTGAAGGCGGAGTAAAGCAGGCCGAGAGAGTGGGGGAAGCGCTGTTCACTGAAGAGCTCGATGTGGTTCTCTGTATGGTCCTCGGAGGAGGAATCGGCGCCCCAGTCAGCCGTGCCGCGTCCGACCGTGGTCGTCGTCCATTCCCCGACGCCATCGACCGTGATGATTGCGGCTTCCTTGAATGGAGAGCAAAACAGAGCGCTCGCGGCGTGGCTCATGTGATGATCAACGAAAAGCAGCCTGGCTTCAGGGATCTTGAGTTTGGTGAGGATGCGGCTCTTAACCCAGAGCTTCTCGTTGAACCAGGCGATCATCGATTCGCGAAACACGCGATACGACTGGGGGAAAGTCTGCAGCGTGCTGAGCATGATGCGTTCGAATTTGAGCAGCGGCTTTTCGTAAAAAACGGCGTAATTAAGGTCTTCGGCGTTAATACCCGCCTGATGCAGGCAAAAATCGATCGCCTTCTCCGGGAATCCAAAATCGTGTTTCCGGCGGGAGAAGCGCTCCTCCTCCGCCGCGGCGATGATGTGGCCATCTTTGAGCAGCACGGCGGCCGAGTCGTGGTAGTAGCAGGAGATCCCGAGGATATACATCAGGAGAGCCTCTGCGCTTCGTCAATCGTCGATGCGGAATCCCCCCGGGCGAGCCACTCCGGTCTCCCATCGCCTTTGATTCGTAAGTGATCACTGTGAATTCGGGTTACCAATCCAAACGGGGCGATGAAGGTGAAATAAAGTAGCGTGAGGAAAAGCCGGCCGATGAAATCACCGATAACATGCCCAACCTTTAACCAACCGCCCCACAGTTTTCTCAAAACGCCCATTGTATTCCCTTCATGCACTCCTCAGCCTGAAAAAACGTTTACGCGTGCAGCCCATACCGCTGGTCCAGAGTTAACATAACCATACGCATGGGATCAATCCTTGTCCATAGGTAAGTCGGGTATCTGCAGAGGGGTGGTGCAGTCGTATCACAAGTCTCATTAATACATATCCCGCTCGATAGTTTGAATCTCCCCGGCACGATTTAGGCATCCTGGAGTTCCTGCAGGAAAATAGCAATACGCTCGGCGATGAACTGGTTGACGGCATCGTTGAAATGAGTCTCCAGCGGGTCTGCCATCGTCTGACCAAGGCTTGCCATCTTCTGCAGCGGCTCGGTAAGATCGAGAAATGGGATGCCGTTCTCTGCCGCGAAACCGCTCACGATCTCGCGTTGGATGTCGATGGTTCGATCTAGACCATCACGAAATGAACTCAGGTCTTCCAGTGCCCGGCCGCGCTGGACAAGGAGACAGCCTAGAGAGCTGTTCCACTGGTAGATCATGTCACGGTTTAGCGTCTCCAGGATCTCTTCATCCTCGCGGATGATTGGCCAATAGACGTGCGTTCGTTCGGGGAGGTAAACCAGGACGAAGGTCGCGCCGTTCTGAAGCGCCAGATCATGCATGCGCAGCAGGCTGTTCGAAGCGATGCGCCAATTCTCAGAGGCAAGGAGCCGGTCCGCATCAAGTGTGAGCGTGGCCGAGTAGGCGGGAGAGAAAGTCAGGGTGACTTCATTTCCGGCGATCTCACGGATGAGCGGGGTGGCGATGTCATAGGTTAACGCTGACGTGACCACGGGGCCGCGGCTCCATTGTCGGGTACCTTCGATCCAGCCACCGATTACATCCGGCAGGACGTGACGATCGCCCCAGCGGGGCCCCTGCGGTTTTGCCGGTTGGTAGCAGGTGAATAGATCGTTGCCCTCGAAATACATCTCGATGACGAGACGGGGCTCACGCGGAAGTCCAAAAGCGATGAGTGGGCCGATGTGTTTGGGCGGATCGGTGCCGCCCATGCCCAGGTTTAGTATGGGCTCGTCGAGAAGCAGCGACAAGCGGTCGGGCCATGGAATTTCGGAGCCCACGCCGAATGTTGCGCTGTCGCCCAGGGCAACGATCCCGGCACGAACGGGTGCCGGGGAAGGCCCGCGGAAACCGAGCTCATTGATCTGATAGTGAATCCCGTCCTTCTCGTACATCAGCGTCGGGATGTCGGCGTGAATGCGGCGCCAATTGCTTCCGACCATGCGTGAATACCCGGGCCAGAGTTGAGGAAACGGTCGCAGGACGATTTCAATGAGTACCAGCGTCAGGACGATCGACCCCAGGCTCAGCAGTGTGTTCGAGTTGATGGTTTTTATCCTGGCCCAATAAAGAAGCGGGAGGGTAATCCAAGCGCCGATGAGTAGAAACCAATTCGGTCGCAGAGGAGCGGTCGCGGCCCAATAGGAGAGGACCAGGACGAGAGCTAAAAAGGCGATCTGGGCGGCGATGTTCTGGCGATAATCCTTCGTTTGTCCACGCCCGTGCTGGATGATGGCGATTGTGAAGAAGATGAGAAGCCCGAGGATGGGGACAGAACTGCGCAAGACCACAAGGCTATAGGGAGTACCCCAACGGACGCCCTCAGCGTAGGACTGGTAGATGCAGAGGGTCAATGCGATCAACCACCAGGCCAGACCGAGCCAGAGGGCTATGCTCCCGGGTGTGGATGGACGCTTCGCTTCCGGCACTTTTTTAATGCTTCAGCTCCTTCAAAGAACCTTGTTACCTAGCTCCATTTGTGTATCGGGATGTTCTTCGCTCGAGACGATAACTTATTTCCGGTGGACAGGCAACTGAGCGATTAAATTGTTTCCGTTGCTAGGCATGATCTGTGCAAGAAAGAGGCCCGCTCGCAGGCGGGCTTTCGTAGTTCGGTAAATGTGCTGAGCAGGTGAAGCTGAGATGATTTTATATTTGTATTTACGAAGATGGTTGCCTGCAGCCGCCTAAATCCATGCCCTCGTGGTTCAGAGAAAGAGGAGCACGCCCATCAGGACAAGCGAAGTGTAGATGATGCGGTTGAAGCGCCCGCCCGATGCCATCTTGTTTGCCCGCCCCCCGAGGAAAATCGCCAGCAGGATGATCGGCAGCGCATACGCGTAGAGCCGCAGCACTGTGGGTGTCCACAGTCCCGCCAGTCCGTGACTGATCAGGATCATCCCTCCCGTTGGCAGGAAGTAGGCCTGCAGCGTCGAGCGAAAGCTTTCCGGCGACCAGCCGCGCAG
>CAYLOO010000139.1:0-5457 GCA_964385355.1 uncultured Anaerolineaceae bacterium | reverse complement strand
GAAACCTGCGTCCGCCAGATATTGCTTCGCCAGTTCAGGATCATACTCATAGCCCTTGATGTCTTTGTTCTTGCCCCAGATCAACGGCGGCAGGAACGTGTCCGCGGCTTCACCATAGGCGCCGTAGAAGTTCTCGACCAGGCCTGGGCGATTCATGGCGTGGTAGATCGCCAGGCGGACGTTCTTGTCCTGGAATTCTTTGATCTTGTAGTTGAACGCAAGATAGCCGGTGTTCAGGGCAGGTCGGGTTTGGACATACAGATCAGGATCAGCTTCTGCCGATGCCAGATCCTCCACAACAGCCTGCTCAAGGGCGTGGATATCTCCAGCCTTCAGAGCCAGGAAACGTGCCGAGTCATCGGGGATCACCCGGAAGATGATCTCGCTGATGGTCGGCGCTCCGGCCCAGTAATCTGCATTGGCTTCTACTGTGATGCTGTCGCCTTCGATCCATTCGACAAACTTGAAGGGTCCGGTGCCGACGCAACCCCCAGCGGGTGTACCATAATCCTCACCGGCTGCTTCGAGCGCCGCCGGGCTGGAGATGGCAAACATGTCCATGGCCAGGTTAGCCAGGAATGGGGCAAGCGGAGCACCGAGGACGAACTTCACCGTTAAGTCGTCGACCTTCTCGACAGCCGTGATTACGCTGTCGTCATCGAAGCCAAACCACATGTACTCGTAGTACTCGAACACCTGGCTTTCAAAATGCAGGGGGTTGTCGGTGAACTTCCAGCGGTCAAAGTTGAACAAAACCGCATCGGCATTGAAGTCCGTGCCGTCGTGGAACTTGACGCCCTCACGCAGCTCGCAGGTCCATTCGGTGCTGTCAGCGTTCGCGGTGCACCCCGTCGCCAGCGCCGGGATCGGGGCCGTTGAGCCGGGTTCGTATTGGTATAGAGGCTCGAGGATCTGTCCCGTCACACGGAAGCTCTCGCCATCGGTTACGATGGACGGATCCAACTGAACCGAGTCTCCCCCGCGACCGAAGATGAAGGTCTTCGCTTCAGCAGGCGCTGCGGGCTCAGCAGGCTCAGCAGGCTCAGCGGGCGCAGCGGGCTCGGCGGGTTCTGCTGGCTCACTGGTTGTGCAAGCACCCAGCAGCATGCTCGAAACGATGAGCAATCCTAGTAACACGTACAAAGTTCGGCGTATCACGATATTCTCCTCCTGTTAACAGTTAGGTTCCATATGGATCAACACGGTTCTGGACGAGTTCAATCCCCGGCACCACCTCCCTGCTCGCAGATAAGCGTGCTGCGCGCCGTTCCAAAATTATACTTAGAAACGCTGGGCGGTGCACAGCGGGCACCCAAGGCGGGTGCAACCCCACAAGCATTGTATATCTCATACACTCCTGGGTCAATAAGGGTTCACACTTTGTTTGCATGTTCTCCAATAGCCAATAGAATCAGGGTTCACCACATTCTGGAGGTCTAATTATGCAGCGATTCCCATATACCCGCACTTTCATTCTGGGGTTCGGCTTCTTTGGCATCAGCATTATCTGGCCACTATTCAACAGCCTTATCCCGCCAATGTTGGAAGACCTCGGTCTTTCGGCCGTTGTCGTAGGTTTCATCCTCACCTGGGACAACATCATCAATATGTTCGTCCAACCCTGGTTGGGGAGCCTTTCTGACCGAACGCGCACGCGCATCGGACGCAGAAAGCCCTTCCTCATCCTCGGTGCCCCAATGGCCGCTCTGTTTTTCATTCTGGTCCCTTTCGTTCGCGAAAATTTTATCTTGATCGGCACGGCCATCCTCTGCACCAATATAGGTATGGCGATTTTCCGCACACCGACCGTCGCCTACCTGGGAGATCTCTTCCATCCGGAAGACCGCAGCAAAGCCAACGGCGTCATTAACCTAATGGGTGGTCTTGGCGCTGCGGCGGCGCTCTTCGGAGGCGGTGCGTTGTATAAGATTGGCGTCCCACTGCCCTTCATCGTTGGTTCAGGGGTGATGTTGCTGGCCATAGGTGTTGTGCTGCTCTACGTCCACGAGCCGGATCTTGATGGAAATGATCCCAACCGAGAAATCGCCCCCGGTCTTTTGGATAACATACGCCAGGTAGCAACCGGTCCGGATAAAAACGGCATCTACCTTCTCGCCGCGATCTTTTTCTGGTTCGTGGGTTGGAACGCGATGGAGGCGTTCTTCACCATCTACGCCCGCAATGTCCTTGAAATCGAAGTAGGGACCGGCACGCAGATGCTCACAGCCTTCGCCGCCACGCTGGTCCTTTTCGCCATCCCCAGCGGATTGGTGGCTACACGGATCGGTCGTAAACCAACAATTCTGATCGGGCTCTCAGGGATGTTCCTCGGGCTGGTGATTGGTTTCTTCATCCGCGACTCAAACTTGCTCCTGATCCTGTTGGCGATTATGGGCATCTTCTGGGCATTCGTTAACATCAACTCATTGCCCATGGTGTATGACCTCGGCGGCGAGGAGAGCATCGGCGCCTATACCGGCCTTTACTATTTCTCATCCTCCGCCGCGGCAATCACCGGGCCCATCCTGGGTGGATGGCTTATTGATCTAACCAGCCATAGCTGGGTCTGGGTCTTCAGCGCGATCTTCCTTGGGCTGGCAGCCTTCTCCATGACTCGCATTCGAGTGAAGGAGAGAGCCCAGCAGGTTTAATCGGAGGATCCTCAATATGTAGAGTCTGGAAGCTCCGCTTCCATTCGCAGGCGCAGCCTGCGCATTGAGGTATGAATGTAAACCTCCCGCAGGTTTCAAGCCTGCGGGAGGTTGGTTGTGTGCTACCGACGGGCCGACACACGGGTCGGCCCCTACTTTCTATTGATGGGTTGAAGCTGGATACCGGGTATCCATTTTGTCACCCACACTTTTTTAAGGAGAACCAGGAAATCTTATCCGCTGCCCTTGTCCCAATCAACATCATCACTTAGGACTTGAGCTGCAGCCAGGTTTTTTCAGGGTTTCAGTCAGATCAGCGTTTCAGTGGTTCACTTCGCTCTTTTACAGACAGTCTGCCCACGACGTCAATGTCTCTATCCCGCCCTCAGCGCCTGATTTCACCCTCGATCTCGAGATAGAGCGCGGTCTCTGGTGGATGGTCGCCGTAATCCGTTCGGTCCTCGAGAACTAGCCGGATTTGCAGCGGCATATCACCGGGGTTGCGCGCCAGATGGGCAATTACGATCTCATCGGCTTTGATGCCAAACGTTTTAAGTAAGCGACGGATATCATCCCTGCCATTGTCCTCCATTTTCGCTGCCTCCTTCCTTGGGCACATAACTTGTCAGACGATATACCAAATCAAGAGCGCTGCTAGCGCTCCCACTACGGTTGCCGCGAAATTAACCTGATCGTTTCGCAGCCAAGTCAAACCTCTCACTTGCTGAGTTGTTGTTCCACAAGTGTGCTCCGGGCTCTGCTCGGTTTCTTTTTTGCATTCCGGGCAAAGAAAGATTGCCTGGATCGTAGCGCCAAGCAAACTGTCCACTGTGGATCCAATGGCCCCGGCAAAGAGTGCAATCGGTAAGAAGCGCCAATCGCGCAGCAGCGCCCATCCCAATAATCCTATCAGGCCAGAGCCACTCAAAATCGCGATATACCCTAAAAGGCTTACGGCGCCCGAAATTCCGCGTGCAACGCGCTCTCCTGTTGTGATCAAGCGTGGTCGCCGGCGAGAGAGGATTCCGATCTCTGTTGCCCAAGTATCCGCGGTGGCGACTGCAATCGCGCCTGCAAATCCGGCGATCCAGAGATTATCCTGTGTCAAGCCGAACATTACGGCGAATAAGACGGCCGCCCCCCCATTTGCAAAAACTTGGCCGAGATCTCGCTTTCCGCCCTTGGAGAACATCCCCGCGAAACGTCGTTTCCGCGATTTACCAAGGCCAGACAATAAACTTGAGGAAAGAAAGAAGACAATTAAAAGAGCCGCGAGTGGGATCCCGCCAAAACTAAAGGTCAACCCGCCTACCAGAAACGCAGCGATAGCTCCATCGAGTGTGAGTGCCCCCGCCGCGTAGGCACACGCAGCAAAAGCAATTCCCAAAATACCCCCGAGCAGGAGTTGTAAACCCTCAATCCCTAGCAAATTGTCCCAGCCTGTGGATAACTTACGGTTTCCCTGTGGATAACCACCGAAATCCTGTTGATTAAACCAGGCGATTAAATCACCGAGAGCAGCTGCAGCGTTGCCCCCCAAAGCAGTCCGCCGACCAGAATCGACGTCACCCACAGCATATACGCCAGGGGTCGATTCTTCTCGCTGCGATACATCCAGAAACCGGCCACAAGATCGATCAGCCAGCAGAGTCCCCCAATCATCGGCAGCAAGAGCAGCCGCCCGGGTGGTGCAAAGGTGTCAATAAACCCCTCTGGGTCAAATCCAAAGGGCACTTCAGGCGGTAGACCAGCTACGCGAAACCCGAGGTATCCAAGCAATAGCAATGGCAAAAGAACTCCCACGATGATTAGCAGGCGCGCTACTCGATCCACATCGAACACCATTTGCACGAACTGCGGGCGTTTCGATATCGCTACTATGGTCTCCAACGGACCCATCCGCAGAGCTGAATTGAAAGCGCTCAGGAAACCCTCGCGATCCTGCGGCGAGATTGCATATGAATGCGCAGTCGTTTGTATCACGACCAGGCGATCAGCCGAAGCTGAAGCGAAGAACTCCACTCGACCGATTGCCTCATCTTCACATTCTCCAAGCACGAGCCCGGGCCAGGTCAGGACACCGCGCGCTTTTAGTTCAACGCCGAGCGCTTCTGCTGTGTCCACACCTCTAATGGCTGTGATTGGAATCTGTTCAATCGCTGAACCCCATTGGAGGAAGAACCCATCGCGATCGAGGTAGTATCGCGCTGCGGTATAGCCGTAGAGCCGATAACCCACGACCATAGACAGTGGTAAGGAAAGCAGAGGCAGAAGCACCCATAACACCATCCAAACCGAGATCGAATCCGTCGCCAGCATAATTAAGCCAAATACACCCGCTCCCAAGAGGAGCAGGAGAACTACGAAGCCAAAGATCATCCCACGCGAGCGTGGCGGAAGAAAGTTCATATCCGTGCCCCCCCTGGGCTCAGACCGGAAAATGCCCTTTGGTACTTCTTATGAAACTTGACGTTGTCTCTCATCAATGATTACTCGAAGCGCTGGATTTGCACCACTTGCTCGCAGCGCGTTACTGCTGTGCTTGTTCCGGGTTGCGAGTCCATTATAGACCGTGCCTGTCGAGACGATCAAGCACGCGGAGTCGAGACCTGTATACAAGCACTTGTGGTCACACGCGATCGAACACAAAACGTCATGCTTTTCTCCGATGCACGACGTAGAGCACTCGATAGCTGTAAGCACTGATTTTTATTGATGATTCGCGGCGTATCCTTCCGCTCCCATTTTCCAAAATCGGGATAGGGGGAAACCTCACGGCTCCCCCCTCCCACACCACCGGACATGC
>CAYLOO010000138.1:0-5481 GCA_964385355.1 uncultured Anaerolineaceae bacterium | reverse complement strand
CGATTCACGCCGAGTGAAGTGTTTTCGAGTGAGCAAATGACTCGATAGGACATCCTTTTTGATGCCCATTACGAAATCAATCGGATCCTAGCTTACTCTTGCCTCCGATTAGTCGGCTTATGGGACTCAAATTCTGGTTGAAAAGCAGAACCATGGTGGCGCATAGAACACGACCGTAGTCCACACGGTTCTTCTCGAAAAACACCCACATGAGTGTGAAATCACGCAGAACCGAGACTAATTGCGCCGATATTTGACCCCATGGCTCTGAACCGTGTGCCTCGTTATTTCCATAATTCCTGTGTCTACCCCTCAGAATCCAAAACATGGACCAAAACGGTTTGAACTTCTCTTATTTAATATTCTACTTGGATATTTTAGCGTCCGGATAAGAGGAAACACCGAAATACCTGATGATAGCTATAGAAGACCTGTGTCAGTCTGTGGCATACAAATTACTATGCACATAAGTGTTGTTTATCCATGCCGCCGTGCCCCCAGTAGGCGGTCACCATTCTTGATGGGGCACCCCCCGGTGTGCAACTTGACGTGAACCAGGGCGTGGAAAACCACACAGAGTTAGCGTTCGAGTAGCATAATGAAAACGCATCCCGGCCATCGTGCCCGGGCTGCTTGAAAATCGTAAAGCTCTACCTTATAGAACCGTGATGCTGGTCACTACAACGTGATCACAGGAATATTGATTCCTCATTCTTCGGAGTTTCCTCAGAGACCAGCAAATTGCTCCTTCATCTCATTTAATATTCTAGTGAAAGCCTGACATGGATTTATTATATGGAGTTTATCAAACCAAAGTTTGGGAAGTTAGAAATACCTTATGGGGCACTGAAGCCTAGAAGTGTCGCCCTACGACGGACAAATTGATAAGCACATAAACCGAGAGCTCTTCCTCCGCCTCGAGATCCCACACCGCGAACATGGGATCCTGGGCGCCCAAATCCTCACCGCAGCCAAAAGCGAAAGTCCGGTTATCGGGTGACCAGGCAACCACACTCACGTCGGCGTAGTTGATACTGAATATCTCTACAATTTGCTCCACATTGGCAATCGATATGCCCTCCGGCCCGGTCGGCGTCGGTGTGGGTGTCGAGGGCGAAGGCATGGGCGTGAGTATGGCGGTAGCCGTGGCTGTGGCCGGGGGCGCGCCGCATGATGTTATCGCAAGGACTACTATTGCCAGGCCCCCTGCCACTCTTCAATACCTGTGGATCATTGCGCTCTCCTTTTATGGGGTTTACTCTCTTCAGGACTGGTTTATATTCTCGCACATCTTCAAAACATTGCCTATCAGCTTTGAGCTGCGCAGCGCAGTGTGGAGCACACCCCCTGGATCACCTTGATTTCACTTCACGGACTCTTTTCTTCCAATGAAGCGCAACCTCAAGCAGATTGGACAGAGCCCGGCTCTTTAAGTCCAACCCCCATCACCTAACACAGGCAGCCATTCAGAAGGGGGTGCGGGGGTCAATGCCTGTCCTGCGAAGTCCCCGACTGAAGGGAGTGGGGAGCGATGTCGAAGGAGGCCCCTACTGAGCAGTGCCGAAGTATCGCCTCGAGCGAGATCCTGTGTAACAAGCCCCGAATTTTTCATGCGAATGGGACAGCGCCACACACAGGATGTTAATTTTGCATAAAGGATTTACTTCCGTTTCTTTTGGCCAGAACCACTCCCACAACCGCACCTCCGATCGCTCCAATAATGTCGGGTCTGAAATCAAATCCAATGCCCCAGCCGATGAAGCCACCAAGATAGAACCCGACGGTAAAACCCATCACACCGCTAAAAGGAAGCAAAGGAAGTCTTGGCATTTCTTTCCACACGGCTCCTATCGCTCCACCGCCGACAGCAAACGCGATCATGGATGAGTAAACCCTCATGACATCTATACCGAGGATTGCTAAAAATGCGAGTGTGAATGCAACTCCGATTGATCCGGCGATAGCCAGTCGGCGCGCTCTCGATCTATCCCCAACAGCCAATCCGAGTATCGCTCCACCAATGGCAAAAATGATGACATAGGCGATGCAGAGGAGGATCGCATTCTCGATGTCGTACCCGACGTATGCTATGCCGTAATTTCCGAACCAAGAACCGATCGAGTTCTCGACACTGCTGCTTGCGAAACTACCGATGGCATGCCCAACCGCGAATCCAAGACCCCCAACGAATGACAGGGTGGATGTCACCCCTTTGTCATCCTGGGTCCGCGCCAATACTGCACCTCCAATGGCACCAACGATCCCATATGCTAGTGAATATCCAAGAGCGCAGGCAAGGTTCTTAAAGATCGCTTTTCCGATGAGTTCAGCGAGAAACAATCCTATTGAAAATCCTATTGCACTATAGAGAATAGGCATTCTTTTCATTTTCATTTTGAAGTTCTCCTTTGATGTTTTCCAGATGTAGGGGTACAAATTTGCTTGGAGCTCCTGACATGTATCAGGGAACCTGTGTGTCGATTCCTTTCTCCTCGGCTCGTGCATCGCCGCTTCGCCCTGATCCCCTCGACTAATCCTTCGCCTAATCCTTCGACTTCGCTCAGGACATGGCTCAGGATGAACCTGTCGAAGCATCGGCTGCAGCGCCCTCGCGCAGCATCCTGTAGCGTATTTTTCATCCAGACATCATTCAGCAACAACAGATAAGACGAACGTCCACTCTGCCTTCTCACCGTCTTCCCAGGGGCGGCTATACTCGAACGAAATTTTGCTTACTCCTTGAGATAATACACGGAAGGTCCTGTGCTGGCTACTTAACTCATCCATCCAATCTTTCGGTTCGTAGCGGGGCACCGATTCGCCTGTCCCGCGCGAGGTGTGGGAAACCGAGGACCTTCAGGTTACACCGTCCCACACCGGCAACGCTGGGGTGTGAGCCTGACAGTCACTATTACAATTTGTCATAGGGCATCAGCTCTAATAATATGCATTACCCGGAACCAAAAACCGGGTAAAAAAAAGAACCAGAGAGGTGTTTAAAACCCAACCGTAGTCCACACGGCTACCCACCTTGAGCTGACCACATGGTTCGCGAAAACAAGGATCCGTGAGGTCCGCGGTAAGGGTTTTAGACCACTGGGTTCGGGTCCGTGAGGTCGCCGGTTCAAATCCGGCCGCCCCGACTGTAGTCCTCACGGATAGCCGATTTGGGTAACCTTGAGGTCCACGGTAAGGTGGTTTCCCAATCCTCGGTTGAACCGTAGTCCTCACGGTTTAAATCCGTGCGCACAAGTATTTGAGATTCTATGCGGGGCTTAGCCCTTATCCGGAACCAAAGTCCACACGGTTCCATCTTCTTGAGACAAATATTCAGGTTGTTTAATCACTCAGATTAGCATGACCGGTTGGCGTATTCGTAAAGACGGTAACACGGCTATGAACCGTGTGCCTTGGAGTTTTCAATATTCCTGTGAATGCACATCAGAACCCAAAGCGGGGATCACGCGGTCTGAACTCCATCCATTTAATAATCTACTGGGATATATGAGCGGCCGGATAAGCGGAAATACCAAAATACCTGATGTAAGTTATAGAAGACCAGTGTCAGTCTGTGGCTGACATATTGCTATGCACATAAAAGTGCGCCCTTTCTTTAGCCGGGTCTGCTTTATTGAATCATCCATCTTTACATGTCTCCTTTGGACCAGGAAGATCTCTCGGAGAAGATATTCCCTGCTCACACTCAAGCCTTGGGAGGCGATGCTTCTCCCAAGGCTTCGATTGAACTCATCCTTGAGCTACGCTGCACCGGCTTTCACTGGCCTGGCACACCCCAGACGATGACCTTACCGTCCCCCAGACCCGCCGACAGCAACCGCGTGCCATCCGGCGACCAGTCAACATCCCAAACCAGAGGTCCGTGACCCTCCAACTCGATCAGCGGGTGACCTGCCAACGCATCCCAAATCGTAAGCGGCTTGTACATGCCGGCTGCGGCGAACATCGTACCATCAGGGCTCCAGGCTATGTCATTTACCCAGGCATCCCCGGATTCCAGAACCTGGTGTTCGGTATCACTGCTGCTTGACCAAAGTCGTATGGTGCCATCTTGAGCTCCCGACAGTAACTGATCCCCATCTGGCGACCAGGCTACAGCCTGCACTACATCGGTGTGCCCGGCTAGGAGCCGCAACTCATTGCCCGTGACAGCATCCCACACCTGTACCGTACTGTCGCCGCTCGCCGAGGCAATTTTACTGCCGTCAGGCGACCAGGCAACATCAAAGATCGTGTCGGCGTGGCCGCTCATCACGAGCAACTCCTCACCCGTCGAAGTGTCCCACACTCGCACAGTGGAGTCGGTACTCCCCGAGGCAATGCGCGTCCCATCTGGTGACCAGGCTATCTCAATCACACGATCCTGGTGGCCAGTAAACTTGACAAATTCTTGGTGAGCGAATGCATCCCACACTCGTACTGTGCCATCGGCGCTCGCCGACGCAAGTTTAGCGCCATCGGGTGACCATGCTAAGCCAGATACCAGATCATAATGGCGTGTTGTTACAGAGAGCTCTTCTTCTGCCTCGACATCCCACACCGCGAACATGGGATCTTGCATGCCCAGATTCTCTCCGCAACCAAAAGCGAAGATCCGGCTATCGGGTGACCAGGCTACGACACTCACGTCGGCGTGTTTGATACTGAAAATCACTTCCACTTGTTCCGCATTGGCAATCGATATACCCTCCGGCCCAGTCGGCGTCGGTGTGGCTGTCGGGGGTGAAGGCGTAGCCGTAACTACAGCAGTAGCCGTGGCTGTGGGTGTCTCTCTGGAAGCACCGCACGATGATATCGCCAGGGTCAGTATTGCCAGACCTATTACCACTTTCCAATTTCTGCGAATCATCACTTCCTCCTTTGTGGACATCTACCCGCTCCATAACTCATTTGTATTCTCGCACATCTTCTAAAACCATGCCCAACAGTCTCGAGTTGAGCAAATACACGTTTCTTTCACGACCAGATTAGGGCCCAGCCATGCTTAGCCGGGGCATTGGCCTTACTGCATGCTGACCACTTTTATGGTGCCAACGAATGTCAGTACGCACGGTGGCCCCACAACATTCGGTAACTTGCTCAACAGCCAAAAAAGGCGAAACTCCTGACTCTAATCGCTTTATATCTCACTAAGTAATGTGATTTCGTCACCGACCGTGATATTCATAGATGGTAGGTTTGCACAGATCTCAGTTCCCCCTGACCATGACCTACAACCAGTATTACTTAAGAACCTCTGCAACTTCCCATTTATCAGCCTCGTTACGGACAAGCAGTACATTTTGAGGTTCTTCCAGATTAATGGTGATTGTTGAGACAAAACCTCCACTGATAAATACGGTTTGGGTGATGGAGAAAGCGAAATTGCCGTCACTGAATACCAAGGCATCCGTAATTTCTGACAGGAACTCCTCATTGCATTTAGCAGTAACTACTCCATCATCCGGTAAAAGGACCTTGATA
>CAYLOO010000137.1:0-5613 GCA_964385355.1 uncultured Anaerolineaceae bacterium | reverse complement strand
TGTCCGGTGGTGTGGGAGGGGAGGAGTCGCGAGGCTCCCCCCTATCCCAATTTAAAGAAACAATGTTTAGGTATGTATTCTAGGATTAGGACTAAGGCCCCCGGGGTTATTGGTCCCTAGAGTTGAATTCTTTAAGGTTTTACTGATTCTCGCAAAACGGGGATGGGAAGGGTAGTCATTTAGGATTCGGGCTCGTAACCTCAAGGTCCTGGGTTTGAATCCGAAAAGCTTCCCCTAAGGAATGAAATTTGGAGCAAGTAAGCGGTCAGACCCCTTTGAGTGCTAATCAAATGCGAACCCAGAGTTACACTTCGTCATTGAATCCGGGTAAAACGTAAAAATGACGATTGTCATGTGACGGGCCAGATGAATACCAGCGGAGGAAATAAAACCTATATTCTGTCCTTTTCCTTACTAGGCCGCGAAAGAACCCTGCCCGGTCTCCAGGGAGTGCCTAATTTTGGAAGTAACCAACGATCTAAACCATACCACCCCGCAGTTTTCCAAGCCAGGATCAAGAGGATCGAAAAGAGGCACATTACAGGGTTAGTGCTGGCTGATCCTGCCATCATGAAATTCCAATTCATGAAGCCTCCGAAGAAGGCGGCGAAACCAGTTAGCATACCTAAAATTAACGCGATCCCTACCAAAAACTCCCCGATAGAGATTAATTTTGCGAACCAGGTAAATTGTCCAGTATCTAATAAAAACTGGATGAAATCGCGATACCAAGTGTAGGCGATTGGAGATCTTGCAGGTGATTGGGGAATTTGAACTGCGTGCTGCCAGAATAGTTTCAGGCCTTCTCCGGTTTGCATCCAATCAGCGCTATTGAGTTTGCCCCAACCGGAAGTCAACCAGGAATATCCTACATACAACCGTGCAATTAACCATAGGATGGCCCAACGTGTATTTCCAAATAGCGACTGGACGAAAGGCGGGTCGGTCATGGCGATGTGGCGAATTGGACTTGAAGTTGACATGGAAAAACCTCCTGAATCTAGCGCATATCGAATATGCTGATAAGATCTTCAAATTGGTTTCACGGTGGACTGGGTGCGATGATTGTGGAGAACTCGTTGATAATAATATACCGTAGATTCAACGAATAAGTGCAACACTAAGGAATGAAAGTGAGGTTAGTGGCCTTCCTGTATACCCTGAATTAACTTGTCAAGTTGACTCGCTGCGTTCAGGATCATTGAAACACAATACTCGCCGGGTTCCGAGTAGTCGAAAAGCGATAGGATACCCTTGGAAACCTGGCCTGGCGATCCAAGGCCCCTTTTTTAGAGGGCGACCTCACCCCGTGCCGCCGCGGCACGGGGTAATCTTAAGTGTCCTAGACTGTTCGCCCCAGCGAGCTGCGCCTGTGGACACGGGTCCGAACAGGGTTCGCTTGCCCTGGTGGGCTAGGCCAGGGAATCCTAGCCTCCCTTAATCTTGGTTCCTGAGAATTTGTTGTGAGACACCCAAGATCGATGGTCTACATCCAAGCCCGCCGGCGCATCCAGAGATACATCAACGCAGGGACGAAGACCATGGAAGCCAGGACAAGGTAGAAAGCGGCCTTTCCCGTCCAGGCGGCTAAGTCAATCACCGGTTGGAAAAAGTTGGTCCCAAAGAAGCCCGTCAGGAATGCCAGAGGCATATAAAGCGTGGTGATAATGGTGAGGGTTTTCATGATCTCGTTCATGCGGTTGCTGACCACGGAGAGATAGGTATCCAAGGCGCCGCCCACCAGATCGCGTAAGCCCTCGGTGATGTCGTACAAGCGTACGAGGTGGTCATAAACATCACGGAAGAATATTCGGCTATCGGGGTCAAGGACGGTGAAATCGCCCCGCGCCAGTTTATTGATGACCTCCCGCTGCGGTGTCAGAATGCGACGGAGGTGAAGCAAAGCTCGTTTATACGTAAAGATTTGTGCCAGCAGGTGAGGACCTGGATTATCGAAGATCTCATCCTCAATCCAATCGATTGTGTCGTCGATTGACTCGATCACAGGCATCGTATCAGCCACAAGCTCATCGCTTATCTCATATAGTAGTCTTTCTACGCCGCGCGCTAATCCTCGTTCATCACGCTGGTAAAATTCCCATACCCGGTCAAGAGCCGCAATCGGTTTAGAAGCATAAGTCACTAGATAATTTTTACCGACAAAAAAATCAAGTTCTAATGTCGTCAGTGGTTTATCCGCCTCAGGCGTGAACTGGATCGCGTGTAGGACTAAATAGATATATCCCTCCCACGCATCCACCTTGGGGACATGTCTTTCTTCGAGCGCATCGTCCACGGCCAAGGGGTGAAAACCAAAGGTTTCAAGCAGGAGCGGGCGACATCGATCAACCTCCTCCTGCTGAAGATCTACCCACAGCAGACCTTCGGAGTCTTGAATCGCAGCTGTAATTCCATCCACGGATAAATCTCTCTGGATTTCCCCCGCATGGTTTCGATACACCGTCCGCATCATCGCCCGCACCTCCCTATCTATCTCAATGTTTGAATTCTATCTCTGCGCATCCTCTTTCGACTTATCTAGCCGGACAGAGAATGGTGCCGGATCTACCAACTGAATCGTGGTCGAAGCGATTTCTGCTCGCGCACCAAGCTGATCGACCTCCTCCAAGATTCGAGTGTACAAAAGGTCTTTCATTTGCCGGCGTTGTCGGTAATCAATCACGTAGCGCAGCGTAAATTCGATCCAATTGTCGTTGGCCTGCAGGGTGACAGTGGGTTCCACTCGTTCGTCGTCGAGCATGTAGACGCGCCTGGCAGTTTGCCAGGCTCTCTTGGTGGGTTGAATGTGCTCGCCTAGCAGTTCGTCGGCAACCCGCTCGAGCATCGTCCTTGCTTCGCGGGCATCTCCTCCATACTTGATGGGCAAGGTGATTTCATCCCATAGGTAAGGAAAATCTGCCGAATAATTATAGATTGGATCGCCGAGAGCGGAGCTGTTAGGGATACGAACGATGCGACCATTATACAGATCCGCACCTACCCAGCCACCGCATTCCATCAATGTTGTACGCAGCGAGTTGATGTCGATTACGTCGCCAAGTATCCCGTTGATCAAGATGCGATCGCCAACCTGATAATAGCGCCCCAGTGTTATGGCCACCCAACCACCCAAGCTGGCAATAATTTCCTGGAGTGCAAAAGCGACACCCGCGCCGATGACACCTAAGGCTACCGCAAGGTGTCCCAGCTGATCGCTGAATACCAGGCTGATGAAAAGGACGATGAGCAAGTAACCACCCAGAGCGATGATCTTGCGAATGCGGTAGCGTGCATGGGGTACCTCGACACGTTGGGTGACCGAGCGTTGGATTAGACGGACGGCAAGGAAGATGGTCAGCAATCCAAGTAGGACCAGAATCGCACGGATGACCAGGGGCTCGGCTAGAAGTTGTTGCCATTCCACGCCCATAGCGATCTCCTTTCCACGTATGGTCTGCAAAGAGCGCGCGGGTTGCGCGCTTGACGCTCTCTGCCCTATGGGAACCCAGGGAGGAGGTTTCCAAAGATGAGAGCCGTTCCTTCCGTATACATTAAACGACCGCAACGGAGACTGGCATGTCGAGCTCCGTGCAGACGGCACCCTGCTAGAACACGGTAAGCCATGCGTTCCTATTTTCGCGTGGTAAATGACCCGCGGACGCGAACAGGTGTGTGCGTTACGGTTGATTCAGATAGCACTTTTGACTAGCCGAATACACACAGATGGAAGCTAGGATGTCTATGATTTACGCACGCCGAAGAACTCGTAAGATGACGACTAAGATAACGCCGCCAACGATGGCCACGCCGACGTTGCCGATCCAATTGGTGGCCGAAAGCCCGATTTGACCGAAGATCCAACCTCCCAGGACACCGCCCAGCGTGCCGAGTACCAGATCGCCGAAGATGCCGTAGCCTTTTCCCTTCATGATCAAGCCTGTGAGCCAGCCCGCGACGATACCGCTGATGATCCAGATTAAGATTTGCATCTTATATTTCTCCTTTACTGATATTTATTCCTCGTCCTTTTTCGTTCAAGTCATGCACAGCATGTTCACTTATCGACAGGGTTCATCCCTCCGCCAACACTCCTCATTCACGACCGCTGCTTCTCTATTTATCTTTTCGACCGTTGGACAGGCACGCTTGGCAACGCCACGATGCCATTTTTGTCTGACTTCAAGTAAACACCGTCATCCTCGATCCGCTCAATCTCCGAAAGGGGAACGGTGATGTCTCGCTTCCCCCACAGATGACCCTCGCGCAAGACCATGTGCGTGATGTGACCATTTACAGGATCGACGATAAATTCATCGACCCGTCCAATGGTTCCGTCCTTGGCGTGAACGCGCATCCCGCGGCGTGCTTCTATTTCACCTGATGGAATCCGCTCGATCTCAATTGGTAGGACGACGTTCTCCTCAGGTAGCACATAAGGCCAGTAGAGGCGATCCCGATATTCCCCCTCCGGGGAAATCCCCTCTTCTGTGATAAATTCTACTTCCATGAACGGTTCCATAAAAGCCAGTTCACTTCGCGTGCAGCGAAGATGAATTGTGGAAGCCTCGGTTGAAACAAGCAACTCCAAGGGAACCAATCGCTCGATGTGAGGGAAGCGTTTCTCTGCTATCACAATGTGCGTCACCTTCTGGTGGATCGGATCGATGATGATGGACTTGGATAACCCGACAGGACCGTCCGTACAAATAACCTCTGCATCGATAGGTAGATCCATGTCACTCTCCTGAGCTTCCAATCAACCCTAATATATAACAATGATAATGGGAAATGCTACCCTATTGCATTCAAACAACAGATGATAAGGCTCATATCAACCACCTGTCTGGTCGCCTGAAGCCTCACCACCCACATTGCAGCTTCGGCTTACCATGCAGCAATCCCATGTAGCACGGAGACGGCGATCTATCTTACAGGCTCTTCAGAAATCACTTAGATGGTTCGGTCACCTGGACAGATCATGCAGCGTGCGCAGATAGGAGATCAGATCCTCCCTGCTCAAAATCCCAGTGAGTTGATCGTCCTTGAAGACCGGGAGCTGGTTGACACCCTCATGGTCCATCTGCTCAAGCGCAGTCGTAAGCAATGCATCGGGTCGGATGTGCTTGATTTGATCCATTCTGAGCATCACTTGAGCGGCGGTGACGGTTTGCCAATCCTCTCGTGGTACATCTTTAATCTGGTGCAATGTCAACAAGCCAACCGTTTTCTCGTCGTGTTGTAAGACCAAACACCGCTGTCCTTTAGCGAGGATGTGATGGTCCACCAAGGCCTGCAATGTAAGACTGGCGGCAGCGACCGGGCAATCACGGCTCATCGCTTCTGAAACCTTATGGCCGGCCAGCAACGTTTGCACCCTCTCTTGTTGCAGCTGGGCATTGGCAGCGCTTTCCAGGAACCAGCCGATGAAGGCGATCCACAGGCCATTTCCTAAGTTCCCGGCGAGCATTTGCCAAACCCCGAAAAGGATGAACAAAAAAGCGACGCCGCGGCCCACATTGGCAGCGATGAGCGTTGCTCTCCGCAGGCTGCCTGTGGTGGTTGTGCTGGCTACTTATCCAATCCGCCAGGTGTCCTGGGAGTTGAAACGAGGAC
>CAYLOO010000136.1:0-5746 GCA_964385355.1 uncultured Anaerolineaceae bacterium | reverse complement strand
CCTAACATGTGATTCCGCGGACTATCGTCCTTACTTCATGACTATAAGGATTAAATAAAGATTTAACAACTACACTTTTAATAAGAGCCCGTATCAAAATATAAATTAAGCGCATAAGGGAGGAACTTCTATTCACACAGGGCCAAGAAGCCTTTCTATTACTTCAGGCCACGCATATAACGCGCACGTTGTCCGACCCGTTCAAAACCGAGCCGAGTATACACCCGCGCCGCGCCGGGGTTGTTTAAATTGACGTCGAGCAGCACATGGTCACCACCCGCTGCCTGGAAGCGCTGCAACACTTCAATCACGAGCGCCGATCCGATGCCCCGCCCGCGCTGCTCCGGTCGAACTCCCATCTGTACAATCCACCGGTCAGCGCAAACAATAAAGCCGGCCGGGATATCATCGTGGGTTGCCAACAAGGATGTCTCGGGACGAAAATCATCGGCGTCCGTCTCCAACCAGGCCAGCCATTCCTCCTGGCTCGAGTCTGGGTAGCTAGGCCGCTCCCGGAAAGCTGCTTGATAGACAGCGAAGAACTGGCTAACCAACGTAGGCGCCCACGGCGTGAATTTGATGCCAGTTGGGAGCAGCGTATCAGGGAGGGGGGCGGACACATCACGACGCATCACATCCTCTGCAAACTGCTGCGCAAACCCGTGTCGCTCGAAAAGGCGCGCCGCTTCTTCGGTGAGCATCTCGGTTGTAAGCTGCAGAACATGCGCGCGATCGGAGAGACAGGAAGCGAGGAGCCTGCCGGCCTCGCTGATACTCCATCTGAGCAGTAAGGTTCCAAACCCACGCCTGCGATGGTCCGGGTGAACCTGCCCCACGATGGTGGTCCGGTACTCATTTGCTGTATGAGTAGGCTGTGTCGCCGCACAGGCGACCAGCCGCCCGTCCATCTCGAAGGCGCCAATGGATGAACCCGGCTGCGCCGGTAGGTAGTGCTCTAGGATGTAAGCGTCTGTGGCACCCAGCAGATGACCCCCATCCGCGGCCATGCACGTGGTCGCGAGAGCAGTAATCGCCCCGACATCAACGGGCCGGAGTGAACGCCAGGAAAGCCCGGGCGTTGTTGGTAGGACTGGGTTCTCGTCTGGAGAATCTATGTTACTGCTCCGACAGCATGGTGTTCAACTCCCTCTGCTCCTCTAAACTGAACGTGCATCATTCACTCGCTCCACAAACTCGCTGACCTGTAATGAGGCTATGCTCTCACCTATCAACTCCAGTGAAAGATCTGCCAACTCCCTGAAGCGCACACACGATTTCCCCACGTTATATCGCTTCCCAGTTGCCCTGTATGCTGTCTCAAATTCGCGGCTCGTTTTCTCGTCCATATAGATCGCCGTCAGATAGACGGCCATGTGATTTTTCTGCGCGGCCAATGCTGCGTACATCAGCGGCTTCTTGTTGTACGTATCCGGAAAGGTTTCCAGCGGCACCTGGTAGGTGATCATTCCCCAATTCATCACCTCCTCGTAACCCTTAGGAAGATTTTTCAGAATCACTTGTCGCACCACTCCAATTGCTGCTCAACGCTCCTCGGGTAGCTCAGCCAGGTATTCTTCTACGGTGGATGCATTTGATCGCATTAGTTACTGCTCCTTTATTAAGACAATCGTGAGGCTCATCAACTTTGTTTGAAAAATAGACAAATGTGAGATAGAAAGCATTGAAGACGATACTGCCCAGGAAATTCGAAAGGTCTCCTCTGATGATAACCGAAAACATAGTTTCCATGACTGCAAAAAACACCGAGCCTACTAAAACATAAGTCGTAAATTTTTTTCATCAATTTACTCTTTAAACATAACGATTCCGAGTTGACGCAAATTCCCCGCCCCGCCATGCCCCCCGAAGCGAAGCGGAGAGGGGTTTAGGGGGCGAAGTCCCCCGTTCTTTGGAGGGCGAAGTTCCCACGCGATGTATGGGAACCCGCCTGTTCTCAACTTCGATAATCCATAATATCTTGCGTAAAAATCCGCAGAAGCTCGGGGCCGCTCCAATGAGCGGTTCTTAGTATGTGCTGCCCAAAACAGGAATAACGGCAATGATTGCGAGCGCAATTAGGGTACCGAAGATCAGAACCCAGATCCATTGACCTTTTTGAGCGAAATAGCCCGGACTCACAATCGCAGTATAGAAAAGCATACCTAAAGAAATCAAAAATAAAGCCGGCGCCCATGGCTTTTCAGTTAACAACCCTAGCCCACCTACTATGAGAGAAATCGCTGTCGCTATTTCCCCGGCGACGTGAAACCAGATCCTAATTGGCTCACTTTGAATTTCCGGTATCTGCTTGGTTGCGTACGATACAGTCCACTGGCCAATCATTCCAGCGCCTACGATGATGGCAAATACTGCGGAATAAGTCATATTTCCATCTCCCTTGGAATCATTCCTGTACTATACACAATTCGTAGAAATTTCAAGAAATCGGCCGTGCGGCTCAGCGCCTCGCGCAACCCAGTGGGGTAGCCAGATGGACATCTGCCCCCGAAGA
Source organism: uncultured Anaerolineaceae bacterium (assembly GCA_964385355.1). Classification (GTDB taxonomy): domain Bacteria; phylum Chloroflexota; class Anaerolineae; order Anaerolineales; family E44-bin32; genus E44-bin32. The sequence continues at coordinate 3,234 of CAYLOO010000136.1, read as the reverse complement.
TTTGTTCAATGGATAAGATGATTAGAACGCGGCCTCTGAAATAAAGAACAAAATAGGAAGTCCAATGAAGCTAAGAATCGAGGTTATGATCACTATTCCGGTAACTTCTGCTAATTTATATTCGTACCTTTCTGCAAAAACAGCAAGAGAGATAGCCGCCGGGATACCGCTTTGGAGAGTTAAATAGCTCTGTAGTTCAAGATTTACATCGATACAAAAAAGAACCACCAGGTAGGTAGCTAATGGAAGAGCTAAAAACCTGAATATGGAATATAGGGATGCTTGTCTTAATGCCTGTACAGAAAAATTGTCATAAATAAAAATACCCAGAGAGAAAATGGCCAGTCCCCCCGCGGTTTTTCCCAGTAGCGAGAGGCCATTGTTGAGCATCTCCAATCTGATTCCAAAAAAGGAGCATACAACCCCCAGAATAAGTGAAATGATCAGAGGGTTCTTGATGATTTTCAGAAAAAAACTCAAGCCTCTTTCTTTTTTGTTCGCATATTCAAAAAAAATCAGAGCAAAGATAATTCCCGTAAACCCAAGGACAGAACCCATGACGATAGTAAGGGGAAGCCATTTCCCCCCATAAAGTGTTTCAAAAAAAGCGACTCCAAAAAAGGCGTAACTGCCAAAACTTATCGAAAGGCTAAATAAAATAAAACTGTCCTTACTTACAACCTTTAAAAGCTTCAGCATATAAAGCGCAAGTAATACGATAGCGATGGGGAGGAGAGAACCAACGGCTACTTGATAATCGATCGCTAACAAGTCGGTATTCGATAAACTGACAAAGAAAAGGGAGGGCAAAGCGAAATAATAGACGAAAGAAGAAATTGTCTTTATATGCTCAGCAGAAAATATCCTAGTTTTCCTACTCAACATCCCAAGCAGAGCTACGATCAAGATTACAAATAAGCTCTCCAAAATTTCCACAGCGAATATCCTCCAGAATTTTTACTTATATGTTGCGACGAAAAATTGATTCAAAAGGTGAAGGGAATATACCCGGCATCAGGTCGGCAGGCTAGCCCACCCCCAGGTTTCACGGCATCTCAAATCTTGAATCAGAACGCCGCAAAAGCAAAAACGCAGCAGTGATGCTCACGATCAGACGGTCGGGTTCAGCGAGTTATTCGGCCTCGCCTTTCTGCTTGAAGTGAGAAACCAGCGTTCCATTTATGTCAGCCCAGAACTCTCCAAGCTCTTTCCCATACGACGCAGCAATCTTGCCCTCCAGCTCCTTATGCGAGAACCGCCGTGACAGCAAATCTCTCAACAACTCAGGTTGAGTCTCTTCGATGTGCCGCGTCAGCCAGTAACCGCGCACGTACAGGTACACCAGGGCATCCTCGTCTCCAACTCGCAGCTTTTGACGCCCCCCTGGGCTGCGTTTTCCTGACCAACGCTCAAGAATCTCGATGGTCTCACTCCGCACCGTTGGTTTATCAAAGAACCTATCCACCATCACCATAGCGAGACCTTCGTTCAGCCATGTTGGCAGTTGAAGATGCGATGTGAAAGCGTGGGTCAACTCGTGGCAGGTGATGCTTTGCACCTTCTCGCTATTATTTTCCCGGTTGACAAAGATTCGGTCTCCTATCCTCCTTTCCGCAAGCCGCAAAAGGCGGGGTGGCTTGATGCCAACTGCCTGCCTATGACCGTATCTCTGCGCCCAACCACCAGCAAGCGGCCATACTTTCCAGGCGCGAAAAGCCCATAGAGGCAGCGTCACCGCAAGCAAGACCTTCCAGGGATAGGGAGCTGACCGGACCATAAAGCCAAACCATGAGGTCATGATATAGACGCGACAGTCTTTTGGCGTATCAAGCCCCAAACACCCCTGGAAGAGCCCCGCGCTTTTCTTACAAGCGTGCGAAATCAGTTCGGCAGCATCTTGATCCTCTTCATCGAAAAATAGGGTGAGGCCATTGATTGACATCCTTGGCATCTGTGACCTTCCTCTTTATGTATGGATGCAGAGTGGCGGACTAGATTGGCTGCACACGCCGAGTGGATCGTCGTCGGCGGATGTGGAGGACTTTAATCACCATGGCGACGACGTCGTCGTTCTCATCTAGAATCGCAAGCTCAAAACGAGGTTGGTACACGTCTCCACCCTCGGTCTTACGACGAATATTCTCTAGATCATCAGCGGTGATGCGGATGACGGAGTGCACCCGGCCCATGCCCGGCTTGTGGAACTTGATTTCGGCTGACTTGTCCCATACGATGTAGTCGCTACCAAGTTTTTGCATGAGCAGGAGCATGAGGTGTGGGTCCACCATGGAGTAGAGGCTCCCACCGAAGTGAGTCCCAACAGCATTCTGATTGAACCAGTGGAGTTTCATCGAGACGTGAAGCTCTCGCCAATCAGGGTCAATTTTGGCCACCCGAACGCCGGCAAATAAGTACGGAGGATAGATATTTAATACGAACTTCAACCTGCGCGGGGTCCATTCCATTTCATCTCTCCGGGAGATCCTGTAAACGGTTTCGAGCAGCGAGATCCCCTATATTCGGGGGGTGAAGTCTCCTGTTTTTGAGGGGAGAAGTCCCCCGTTTAATAGAGGGAGGCGTCGGGGTTCGATCCATTACAAACCATCCCAGCGTCCCAATCCTACAACTTCGTTATTAAAGTGCATCGCATCCCTGGCGAAGCACACTGTGGCGAAGCGCTCAGGAAGTATAAACGCGGACGTCTCCTGTGGCAGGTTGGGCAATTTGGTTCCTGAATGGTTTTATTCTGTACGGCTACTGGGCTGCCCCGCTGTATTGCTGCTTCCTCTTCTCTCTGTGATCCTTGGCCTGTCTGATGAGCTTCTCGAGGTCGATGGAGCGGATTTCAGGATCATACGAAAAGGGATGATCCGACGCCTGCAGCCGATAGACGGATCCAGAGGGGTCGCGGCTGAGATAGTTAGCATCAATAAGGTACCGCCGGAGGGTGATGTGGTCGAGGCCGAAGTTGGCACCATAGCGGATCACCCAATCTTGAAGCTCTTCGTTAAGCTCACTTTCAGCGTAATCCTTCTCTGGATCCAGCCCGATGAGCGCGCTGACCAGGAGAACATGGAGACCGATTGGTTTTTTGGGCAGATCCCGCGCGCCAAGGACAAGGGCAGCGAACCGTTTTGAGAACTCTGACGATGTAATGTGGGACATGATTCCTCCAAACCGCCTAGCGGATGAGCCCAGCGGTGGGCTCCCCAGCGTTTGCTGCGGCGGGGGTTA
>CAYLOO010000135.1:0-5855 GCA_964385355.1 uncultured Anaerolineaceae bacterium | reverse complement strand
ATGAGCAAAACCAACGCCAGTTCTCTCTCCGAAATACCTGGCTTCCAGCACTTTGATCTGGGAGAATTTGTGGTCCGGGCCATTCAAAACGACCCCACGCTGCAGCCTTCCACCAAACACCAATACATCAAAGCGATCCAAAACTACCTGGCCACCGGTGAAAGCCTGACGGATCCGCAGGCCCTGACCGAATACGCGCTAACTGTTGGTAGTTCTACACGTTCTTTTCTGGCCGCAGCTGTGACCCGCATGGCCCAGGAGCTCGAGCAGCTAGCCAAAGGCAGCGCTACACCGGAGAATATCGCTGTCATCCAGGCAGCTGTATTCCGGACCCAGGCGCTACAGAGTGCGATCAAGACTCAGCAACCCCAGGGGGAGAAAGCCCACACCTGGCTGACCTACCATGAAGCGGAACAGCTGCTGGAGGCTTGTTATCGCAGACCTAATGGAAAGAAGGAATTTCAGGTCTATACCCTGCGGGACCGGTTGGCCATCGGATTGATGATGGCCGCGGGTCTGCGCAGAGAAGAAGCTGCCAGTATTCAATTTACTGACATCGTCAAACAGAATCAACGCTACGTGTTGAATGTGATCGGAAAGGGCGCAAAAAGCCGTGTTGTTCCCATCAATGAACGGCTGGCTGAAGCCATCATAGATTGGCAGTTCTTGATCGATACAGAAGGGTTAATTTTACGAAGCCTGGGGAGAAACCGAATTCCCGGCGAGAGCATCAGCTCGACGGGGTTGTATAACATCGTGCAAAAACGCGGATCAATAATTGGAAAACCCAAGCTGCAGCCTCACGACCTTAGAAGGACCTACGCTGAGCTTGGCAGGCGCGCTGGAGTTCCTATTTCTCAAATCAGCAAACTTCTAGGGCACGCCAGCATTGAAACCACACAGGACTATCTCAATATAGAGCTAGACCTGGAAACAACAATAAGTGATTTTGTGCCATTTTAACTAAATCCACACTATTCATTAGTTCTAAACTTCCTGTATTTTTGCTCAATACTGAAAAACGCCCATAACCCCGTCGTCTCCCCTACCCCATTGATATTGATGAGATTGTGCAGGAATTATTGTCCTGGTCAGAAGCGGCACCAAATTTTGCGTAGCCCTGGATTGTACCTTTTTGGGGGGATATGCAAAAATACCCATTTTGGTTTCTTGATTCTGTTTCTATTAAATATATTTGGAAAATATCATTTTTGATTTACAAATACAGCGCAGTCCTGCCAATTCATTGGAAAACCCATCTTGTTGATTGGAACACCCGGATATTTCACAAGCAACTTATCAAAGTCATTTTTTATCGATTTATTTGGATAGATTGTTTTTACCAGGTACTCCAGCAGCGCGAGGATCACAAAATAACTATCGTTGCGTATCTTTACTGGTGAATAAAATTCCGGGTGATATTTATTAGAAGGAATGCTTGGCTTTACGGGTAATATGCGATTCCATAATCGCGCGTGGTGCGCACATATGTTTCTTACTACAGATAGTGAATGAAGCCACGATCCAAGGTCTCGATAATGTAGGTCGAATTGCTTCGATAGAGTGACTTTGACCTTATGGGGTAAAAAATTAAATATTTTCGATAGTTGCCCAAATGTGCAGGTTTCCGCTACCATCCAAAAAGGAAGGTGCGGCTCGCTAGTATATTTAGCTCTGTAAAGTGCAACAAACTCTTCGGTGGACCGGTCAACATTCTGTTCAATATTATCCAACATTTCTTTGTGGCTAAACTTTGACAGACGAGGGCCAAAGCATTTGATGTCTGTATAACAAAATGCGCCATGTGCTATAGAAAAACACTCGACCATTCTTGTGCGCAGTATAGCTATTTCGATTGTCTCAATGGCTGACAAAGTAAGTAAGCGTAATTCAGAGTCAAAGTTGTAGATATTACGTATCTGTTCTAGAGTTGTGCCAGAAAGATAATTGTCCCCCGCTTTAGATCGAAAGGGATATAAGTATCCAGAGAACCGGTAGTAATTCACGTTGCTGAGAAATATTTCTAGGTCTCCTATGTCCGCGACAAGTCCTCGACTTGCGAGTAGTTTCGCTTGTTGAATAAACGTTAGTGGCGGTTTTGTATATTTCATTGTCCCTTCTTAAACAAAGACCCGCCACATTTCAGCGTATCCCGGGGGACATAGGCTTGGCGGGTATATTAATTACATTATAAACAAATAATCCTATAAGTCAAGTATTGCTTGATTTCGTGATTATTTAAATATATCATAAAGCAACGGTTGTCTAAACAACTTAAAGTTGAATAATCCAATTTATTATTAAGCAGACACCAAAAATCATGGATAGACCGCCCACGAGTGAAGTGTTGCCTCCTCGTCCCTTTTTAGCGTAGATTACTCCACCTGCTAATAACAGGAGGACCAATATTATAGTGTTCTGAAAGATGTAGGAAATTATGCTCATTTCATTACCTTACATGAATTAATCGCCCTTTATTGTCCCACAATTCATTTGGATAACTTTTCCATACTTTCTGCCTGCGCACCGGTGAGGCTTTCTCATCTCTGTTTATCTGCGCAGAGCGGTATGGTTGGCAGACACCCATTCTTGTCCCGGAAGATTTTGTCTAATGTTCTCGATCTCGCGGAGGAAACGGATCGCGACCCGGGGATATGGTGTCTTTACTTCTTATTTTGCCGTCTCGCCCTTTAGTAATCAGCTCTCCGCCTCCCTGGTTCTTTAAATTTGTTCTGGCTGAGTCAATTGCACCGTTTTGGGAATTATGAACGCTTGAAGCTCTTGAAGCATCGTTGCGTTTATTGGCCCATTTCCCATCTTTGCGCTGATAAACCATTCTGTCTTGTTTTTTGCTCATCTTTTTACTCCTATATCAAATTTAACTTTTCTTGTTTCTAGAAACAAGCTTATAGTAGTCGGTGTATGCGTCGGCTATGTCAATCCAATAATTGGTTTGGTTGGACAAGATTGTCATTTCCAGGTGCATTTCTTAAGACTATCCAAGTTATTGTCGGTTGTTGCATCTGCTTTTGAGCGAATATGTGTTTTCCTACAACTTGAACACTTGTAATTTTCAACCCAGGCAACTTTCCCGCTCCTCGTTCCCTTGGTAAAAAATCTACTCCCCTGCTCCATCTTTGTAATCACTTCCGCAAGGGTATACTTTGTGGTTGCGGCTCCTGGATCTGTCCCCACACCAACAGCAACGATATGTGCGTGTTTAGGGGGAGCTGAAGCGGGTTCTTGTTCCGTACACACAATTCTGAAATCCATAAACAGGCTCCTTAACTAAGTTTTTTACGTTTTCATTATGCATAACCAATGGTTATTTTACCACTCATTATACATATTATCATAGTTCGAAAAATTAAGCAAGCCATTATTCATATTACCAATCAGTTTACATTAATGTAGTTTTGAGTTAAACTAGAGGTTAAGAAAGGAGAAAACTATTGGATGCCAAAGATTTTGGAAAGAATGTCCTTGTGCAGCGAAAGGAGAAGGGGCTTAACCAACAAGAATTGGCGGCTCTCGCTGATATTTCACGGAATTATATCTCAATGATTGAACGGGGCGATGCAAAAAATGTCTCTGATGAGATCATTCGAAAATTAGCGACAAGCTTAGAGACGTCAATTGAAGAGCTTTTAGGGGCACCCGGGGGTGATGATTCCTCTGCCATTAAGATTCCCCCTTCTCTGCGGGAATTTGCCTTATCAAAAGGAATCAGCTACAAGGTTGCAGAAAAATTACTTCAAATTCCTTTCCGCGGGAAAGAACCACAAACGCCGGATACCTGGCAGGAGCTCTACGATGCAGTTGAAGCTTTCATCACAGATTAATATCAATGCCCTACCAAAACCCTGCCAAGCTTTTTCTAGCTAACCAAAATGTCGTTTCTCTTTCAGATGTGATCAAATACACAATCTTCTTGCGTGAATCTGCAGGCATTAACGCAAGTCCACCAGTTGATTTGCTGAAAATATACAACCATTTTGGGATCCCTCACCCAAAACTAGTTACTCTTCCTGGGCAAGAAGGCGCAACTGTTTTTAATTCAGACAAACCCCAAATCCTCATCCATCAAGGCGACAAGCTTACACGCCGACGGTTCACAGAATCTCACGAATTAATTGAGTTCCTAATCCACGAGCTCCCAGGAGGATTTAGGTCGGACTGGTTAAAAGAGACCATCTTTGGAACAAATAAAGAAAGGATCTGTCTGGCTGGGGCTGCTAATCTCTTAATGCCGAAAGAATCGTTTTTGCCAGAAACACAACGCCTGGGCGTTTCTTTTGAGACTGGAAAACAGCTGGCAGAATTGTATCAAGTCTCTCTGATCGCCGCGCTGTTTAGAATCGCAGATCTCTTTCCAGGACAAGCTGTAGTGGTTTTTTGGAGAATGAAAAATACAAAAGCAGAACTCAAAAGAAAAATCCCGGACCACCAAATCAGAATGTTCCCAGATCGCCCTCCCGATCTGGCGGTGCCAAAACTGCGTGTTGAATGGGCATACGGTGAATATAAAAATTGCTTTATCCCGAAAAACAAATCCATCCCGGACAATTCTTCTGTTTATTCAGCATGGAAATTAGAAAGATTCACAGGGGGCGAGGAACTTCTTCCTTTTGGGAGAGGACTGAAAGGTTATCTTGAAAATCTACCCCTGTCCATCGGTGGAGAAAGGCGCGTGCTAACGTTTATCAGGTCCGTAACTATTTGAGCACAATATTTTCGATTATATATGCCATATACAAAATTCCTTTGAATTCATTGGGGGGCGTTCATCCAAAACCGGGTGGACAATTAAGGTTTAAATAATAGGAACGAACACGAGGAGAAGAAATAAATTTCCGTACACGTATGCTTAAGGGCGAAGCAAGGGCTAGGTGCTATTAATTAAACAACCAATTGTTGGCAATTTCTGAAAGCATATGTATTTTTCGATTCAGGAATTTATCTATTGTCGAAAATGAAGCACCGTTGAAATAATGCTCTATAAGGCCAAATAATCGAAATTCCTTGTTAATTTTTTGTTGAGGAAAATTACCTAGTCCATAATGAACAAAGATATTTCTTAAACCCCTTACTTCGCTAATTTGATCGGAAATTCTTGCAGATTGGATTTGTTCTAATAGATCCTCGATCTTTTGAGAACATATATTTTTTTCTATATAGGGGTTTTTTGCACATCCCCTCAAAAAGGTTCAATTCAGCTGTAGCCTAGGATACTTTAATATGAAGCCCTGCTGCCAAACAGAGAGATATTCTGCCATTTTTACACCTGCTGATTGGTATTATAATCCGATTTGAACTACGGTTTCTTTGATACTGATCCCCATTGTTGAAACATAGAAAGTCCTGGCCCGACAACCACAAGCAGGTGCACACGGATGACCCCGCAGAACGACAAAGGCGGCTCCAAGCGCTTACATATCATCGGCGCTAATGAAATAGCCGCAATTTACGATCTTCCCAGGTTTTCTACAGAAGATCAGGCCCATTTTTTCTCCCTATCTGCCCATGAGCAAGCTGTGCTTCCCGAGCTACGTACCTACACATCGCGAATCTTATTTATTCTACAACTCGGATACTTCAAAGCCGTGCGGCAGTTTTTTGTGTTCAAACTTGACGAGGTAGTCCAGGATATTACCTGGATTCAACAAACCCACTTTCCAGGCAGCAAGCTTCCTGAAAAGCCAGTCGCCAAAGGAACGCGGCTCAAACATCAGTCATTGATCCTTCAACTTCGCGATTATCATCTTGAATCGGTGGTACAGAACCTTGTTAGAGGGGAATTCAGTATTTCTGAGGCTCTGAATTGAACCTTTTTGAGGGGATGTGCAAAAAACCCC
>CAYLOO010000134.1:0-5877 GCA_964385355.1 uncultured Anaerolineaceae bacterium | reverse complement strand
AACAATCTTCCGGAGGCACGATGCCCTTCGCTGTGATCAAGCCGCGACCGATGAACGCCGCACCGATTGCCGCTGAAAAGCCTGTGACCCGCGCCATTGACGAAAAACCCTTCTCGGTGTCAGCCTCATCCCACATATAGCTGTGAATCTCGGTTGCCTTGCCATCCTTGGTACCCGTAACCGTGTTCCACATTACGCAAACATCGGTATCCCCTTCCAATGGTTGGAGGCGGGGTCCAATCATGGCCAACAAGAATTCCCGTGGGACAACCGCGGTACCCGCGAAATCCACAGGCTCGATGTCAAGTAAGCCACACTCCTTGAGTGTCTGAATACCCTCCCAATGCCCGGGCCATCTCACGGTCTTCTCCGTAAATTCCTTGAGCTCCGGACGAGAGTAGATAAAACTGGGCATGCCGGGTGTGACTGCGCATTCCAGCGCTTCATCAACACCAAACTGTTGGAATTGGAAGTGCTCTAGCTCGCTGGCAGCATCCACCTCCACAACCTCGCCGCCTTTGATCACATTCAACTTCACCATGTACTCTCGTAATACATGGTCGAACGCCCAGGTGATCATGTAGCGCAAAGGGTGTCGGGCAGCGGCTTCCTTTGAGGGGATGCCACCGACGCGGGCGACGACTCCATCTGCTTTATCCAGTTTGCGAATTGCTTCCCCAGCCATGATGTTGCTGATCCCGGGAGCGAACCCGATGCCGTCCAAGAACGTGACCCCGTTCTGAATGGCCGTCTCGTGCAGGAAATCGCCGTATTCATTCAGCGTCATCCCTTCAGGCAATTCCAAGCCCTCAATTTCGTAAGCATCGGGCCTGCGATGGTATTCCTCAAGCATGTCGACGAAGTGCAGGCCATGTCTAACAGCGGTGTCGACAACCCGGTAGCTCGTTTTTCGATCCGGCAGGGTGCTGACCCCCACATCGTATTGAGCCATCAATGCTGCAGTGGCCTCAACGTCATGAATATCGAGGGGATGGATCTTCACCTTCGGATCTCCAATCCAATCGCGAGTGCGCGCCAATGACTCCTCCCGGCGCCCAACGAGCCCAACGGTCTCAACGTCCGCCTGTTGGACGAGATCCCACGCTACGGCAGTCCCCATCTTTCCGGATCCTCCAAATACTAAAATCTTCATAGAATTCTCTCCTTTTACACTCCATCGGGAAAACGCTGAATACGCATCCCTCATTGTGAAGAACCTCACGAATTTACCTCACAACGCTTACTTCCGCCACTCCCTTCAATACCAGCCTTGGAGCGTGATCTCAGTTATTTCGGGGCGGCAATTGAAGCGCGCCGGTGGACCGATGACCCCAACACCGCGCGTTGTGTAGAGCCACATGCCCTCGATTTCAACTAAGCCATCATCATACTTCCGCCCATATTCTGGCCGGAACGGACCGCCGATGCCAGGTATTCGCACCTGCCCCCCATGCGTATGCCCGGATAACTGCAGGCTAACCCTCCCATCCCTGGCGTAGTAATCTGCGAAATCTGGCTCATGCAACATCAGAATCACAGGTGGCCCTTGGGGCGAACCCTTCAGCGCGAGCGAGAGATCCGGTTCGCCACTCCAGCCATCGTCTAACCCGGCGAGGATTAAATCGTCGTCCCCAACACGCAAGAGCACACTGTCGTTAACAAGGACACGGATTCCAACCGACTCTAGTCCAGATCTCACCACCCCAGCGTCCGTCCAAAGGTCATGATTACCCAGTACGGCGAAAATGCCGTGTTTGGATTTAAATCCGGCGAGGACAGGCGCTAATTCGTAGATCGAGTCAGCCCCTTCGAATACATAATCCCCAAGCAGGCAAACAACGTCGGGGATCAATTCATTTGAGGCGGCGACAACCTTCTCGATGAAATCAATCTGTGTATAAGGGTGCAGATGGAAATCGCCTAGACAGACAATCTTGAAACCTTCGAAGGCTCGCGGCAGTCCCTGGATCGGTACATCAACACGCTCGACCGAGAGCCAGTGCGGCTCGACATAGAAGACATATCCGTATCCGGCCAAGCACGAAACCCCCAGGCCAAGCGTTGCCCCACCAAACACCTTCAGAAAACCGCGCCGGGGAATTTTTATTGAGTCACTCATTCTGTCCTCTTTCTTGATTCAGGAACGAGGAGTGCATCTTCGACACACCAGACCCCTCCTTAATTAGACATTCAAATCTTCGATAAGTCCACTAATGGAACAATGTGAGATATGTTGTGAGCCGAAACAGAGCTCCTGAACTCCAGAATACGCCGATGAAAAATCCGCATCTGGTGCAATATTATAAACATCAGCAGAGGTTTGTTGCTTCACCGATACCCTAGACAACAGACTTCATTGCCCCAATCCTGACCCGATTCTGCCATCAAACGGCTGCAGCCTCGTGATATCAATGGATCGAATCGAATGATTTGCTAACGATACTAACATCTGGAGATCCGCTAATTGCAAACTGTAAGGTTACATTCTCAGCGAATCGGGAGGTTGAGATGGACAGAAAATCAACCCTGCTCATACTGGCAGCATTCTCGTTATTAATAAGCGCCTGCGGCAACTCAGCTGCAGCTCCAACAGCTTCACCGACCGGCATACCGGCAGCTACCCAACCCTTATCCCCTACGGCAATAGCGGTTGACATCTCGCATCTCGGCATTGAGGAATACCCCCGCGTGGATGGATCCACGTCCGCATATCCGCTTCAGATCACAATTGCCTGTCAGATCCTGGAAGTTCCCTGTATTTGGATGGAGGGTGATCTATTCGGCACTACGCGGAGCATCATTCCCGACCCCGAATTTGAGGGATCGTCCGGCCAGGTTGAAAAAATTTACAGCATCTATCACAACGGCACGCATGGCTCCTATATGAACCTCATCGAAGGAAATGCGGACATCATCATCGTGGCCCGGCCGCCTTCAGAGGACGAGCTGCAGGCTGCCGAGCAGGCTGAGCTACATCTCGAATTCAAACCTATTGCCTTGGATGCATTTGTTTTTGTAGTAAACGAAGCGAATCCAGTCGATGAAATGACTTTAGACAACATTCAGAACATCTATACCGGAGAAATTACGCGCTGGTTAAAGTTGGGGGGTTCGCTTGGGGAGATCCACACCTATCAGAGGAATCGTAACTCGGGGAGCCAGGAGTTGATGGAAAGCCTGGTCATGCGGGGCGCGCCCATGATCGAGTCGCCGGATATGATCCTGGAATCGATGATGGGACCGATTAATGCGCTCAGCGACGACCCATTGGGGATCGGTTACTCGGTTTATTTCTACGCTGCGTTTATCTTTCCGCATGATAGCGTGAAAATGATCGCTGTCGACGGCATCCAACCGACTTCAGAGAACATCGCCGACAGATCGTACCCTCTGACCACGGAGGTCTATGCGGTCATCAGGGGGGATGCTCCCCAAGAGAGTACCGAGCGCTTGTTGCTGGATTGGCTGCAAACGGCGGAGGGACAGGCAGCTATTGCCCAAAGCGGATATGTGCCAATCTCACAGTAAGGGTGTCACAGGTAACCGCTTCTAACACACAAAGGGTCGCACCCGTACGTGCGCCCCAAGACCTTCAATTTATTGATGACCAATGTCTGAAGTACTACCCTTAGGTCTACTCCCCCACCTTCACTTGTTCCGCTGTTGACTCGGTTTGAAGTTTACGATGCAGCCACATGAACATGCTAACCGCCATCATGCCGACGAATCCGGCTGCCCACCACAGGGCGCGCGGATCGGCATTATCCAAGACCAATCCCGCCAGCAGCGGTCCGATCGCATAGGGGATACCATAGGAGAAACCGGCGATAGCCATGTAGCGCCCGCGCATGTCCTCTGGGGCGAAAAAAGCCACAAGCGCCTGCCCGACCGGCGCCACCAGCATCTCACCGATTGTAATAATCACCATCGCCAAGAGAAATAGGGTAAAGGTAGACACGAAACCGTACATCGCGAAACCAACAGCATAGAGAGCTGAACCAACAGCCATCATTAACATTGGCGGTAGCTTTTCAATTCGCCGCGTGATGGGGAATTGGAAGAGCACCACCATGGCTGCGTTCATACTCAGGATCAAACCGTAGCGTGACTCGACAACGTCTTGGTAATCGCGCAAGTAAACGCCTAGCGTTGTGCCCATATTCATATAGACAAAAACCATCAATACACTGGCACTTATGAAGAGTACAAAGAGCCTGTCGCGCAGCACAAGGGAGTAGCCTTTAAAGGTCACGCCTATGCTCTCCTGCGGCCCTCCGGGATGTGCTTCTGGTTTAGTCTCCGGCATCGCCCGCCAAACAATGAATGCGCTGATCAGACTGATCACCGCGTCGGCAATGAACAGCATAAGATAGGACCGCGAGGCCATAAAACCTCCTATAGCCGGTCCAAGGGTCGCCGAAATATTAAAAACTACACGGATGATGCCGTAGCCTTGCGCGCGCTTCTCCTCAGGAAGCAGGTCGGCGACCATCGCCTGACGGGCAGGCCCGCCCGTATCGGTGAAAATCCCCACCACCAGCGCCAGGATAAAGAAGGCCGAGAGGGAATTTACAAGGCCCATAAGCACACTGCTTATCGAAGTTGAGATCAGGCTGAAGATGAGTATGCCTTTGCGGCCCATGCGGTCGCTCAGCGCACCGCCTATAAAGGAGCCCGCAAAGCTTGAAATCGAAAAAACGGCGAAGAGCAGACCCACTTCGGTCATGCCAACCTTGAATTTGCTAGTGATATAAAGTGCGAAGAAGGGGAAGAGAAGCGCCCCACCAAGGTGGTCGATGAAGGTTACCCCTACCAGCGTCCAGAACGGGCGCGGGTATTCCTGATAGACCCCGGTTAATCGTTTTTTCTGCGATTCAAACCACATCATTTAATCCAATTGGCACAGTCGACTTCAACGCGACGTATACACATTCACTTTTTCATTGCGATCAAACTCGGGTCATGCAGCGTATACGATAAAACACGCAGATGATCAAATGGTTATCGTGAATCCTATTCGACGATAGACCATCATAGATACCATAGGCAAGTACTCTTGTATAAGTATTTCGGTTCGAAAGAATGTACATGCAAGCAAAGCCTCACCCTGTACTGCATGTCAGATATTTAAGCAGTATGGGTGAGGCCGCGCTCGCGTGTGCTCTGCTCACACTGAGCTACACTCGCTCTAGAAGGAAAAGAATCTGGGTCTGGAGTTCTTCAGGGGTTGTTTGAGCTGGATCATTTAGATAGAGCTCGTAAGCGACGCCGGTTGTTTGATGTCCCTGTGTTTCTACCCATTGAGTGAGCGCGATATATGCAGCTTCAATATCGCTGTAGGGTCCAGTGTATAAACAGGTGGCGAATTGTCCCTCGGGTATCTCACTGTATTGAATATCACCCTGGCCCTGAATAACCTGGGATACGGGGAATCCAATTTCGAGATCCAAATCCTGCATGTCCATATTGTAGTAACCCACGTAGGGAGGACCGATTGGCTGGGCGCCCAGGGTGCCGAGATATTGCGCGATCTTTCCGTAAACTTTGCCCAATAGTTCAGGCAGGTCCTGCACTGCGGATCTGGTCCGCACACTCATCGTAGGTTGTGCGGACCGCTTGCTAAGTTCACATTTGAAGTTCATAGCTTGTTCTCCTTCCTTTCTAAACCCGACGTAGGCGTGCCATCATGATGCATATGCTTTTAGGACAGGATTCAAAGACTGCGTGCCTTGAAGGTTTTATATAGACACCTATGTAGAATAGAACATATGTTCTATTCTACAAGGCATCGAGGAGCCTGTCAAGCTTGAGCCTTCTGGGTGCAGGGCAATCGCGTTTTCATAAATTGATGACTTTCAGGAGATAATCCAAATCCAT
>CAYLOO010000133.1:0-6060 GCA_964385355.1 uncultured Anaerolineaceae bacterium | reverse complement strand
CAGCCGAGCCCACAGAGTCGCCCACACCCACACCATTTGATACGCCGACGCCTGACCCTACAGATACGCCGACGGCTGAGCCTACGTATACGCCGACGGCTGTGCCTACGGATACGCCGACGGCTGTGCCCACAACGGTGACGCCTGATCCAACGGATCCCCCAAAATCTTGTTCATGGGTATTGGATTTTGAGCTTGATGCATCTGGCAGCAAGACGACAAAGGGACAGGTCATCAACGAAGAATGGGCTTCGTTGGGAATCCATATCACGACAGATGATCCCGCCAACCATCCAGCGATGATCTTTGATAGTGCGCAACCCACTGGATATGATTGGGATCTAGGTTCACCCAACGAGGATTTCGGCGGTCCAGGGCGAGGAACTGGCGGGGAAGAAGGTCAACCGGGCGAAAATAGATGGCCGCTCGGTAAGGTCCTCATCATCTCTGAAGATGGGGATCAGGAAGACCCGGATGATCATTATGCCGGTGGTACATTTATCTTCACTTTCGAGAAACCCAGCATGATCCACGAAATCCAGCTCCTCGATATCGACACCAATGAAACAGAGGGGAAAATCATCGCCTATGACTCGCACGGCAACAATCTTGGCACATTCAGAATGCAGCAGTTTGGTAATAACAGCGTCCAGATTGTTCCCATCGATTTGGAGAACGTATCCAGGCTCGATATTCGGCTCCAGAGCAGCGGTGCAGTGGCCGCGCTCTCGTTCTGTGATGATGAGCCAATACCTGTAACTCCCGAACCGACTCCGGATCCAACAGTGGTGCCCACACAGGAGCCCACCCCAAGCTCTCCTCCCGTTATCAGCCTGAAGGAAGAGATCTGTGTTAAGGAGGGTGAGACCTTTGCACTGACAGGTTCGTTCCAGGATCCCGATTCCGAGCACTGGACGGCGAGCGTCGATTATGGCGATAGCAGTAGTACCCATGAACTCAACTTACGCTCCGACAAGTCTTTCGAGCTGCGTTGGATCTATGGTGATAATGGCGACTATACGGCGACCGTGAAAATCACTGACGGAAGCGGTGCAGTCGGCTCTGCAGACCTGCTAGTTCACGTGAAGAACCAGTCTCCGCAGATCGAGATTGATCTTCAACCTGACCTCACGGCCTACCGCGAACAGACTGGCTCGAGCCACGATCGTGGTGGTGAACCTGCCGGCAAGATTGGCAAGTGGTTTGTAGCTACTGCAGGGGAGCGAACTTCCTTCACGATCGAGGTGGAAGATCCGGGCTCGGACGATCTTAAAGTCCATTGGAGCTTCGGTGATGAGGTGATCTATCTCAACAATGGAGAAGAAGCCGATCCCTTCCCCAGCCCATGGGGCACCTACCCCTTCCATGTCACGGATACCGCCTCCGTTGTTTTTGATAAACCAGGTATGCGCAAGGTGATGGTAGACGTCTACGACGATGATGGCGGCAAAGTCTCCATGTATTTGAAGGTCCTTGTGCGCGGAAACGAACGATGTCGTAATTCATTGGGGTATTGGATCCATCGCTTTAAGAAAGAAAATAATGATGCACTCCGAGGTGAGCTGCATGCTCATTTGAGTATTCTGAGTGCATTTGTGACCTCTGCATTCGGGGACTTCAGACCTGAGGCTGTTGACGCGCTGGAGGACTTCATCCTCAATGACATGGATCAAAGCGCCCGCGCCCGGGCGCAGCTGCTGACAGCCTGGCTTAACTTCACCAATGGATCGGTGGAGTGGGATGAGGTCATCCATGATGCAGATGGGAAAAATGATATGCCCTACGCGGAGGTTCTTCGCGAGATCTTAGCTATCCTGGTTGATGGTAAAGCCACACCGGAGGAGTTCTCGCACGCCATCGATCTGGCGGAGTCGATCAACTTGCACCCTCGCAGCGGTGCAGCCTGCCCGGTCTATGGAGAATAAGGCGAGATAACCACAAAGTCGAGGACGACCGCTCGCCCATCAAGGCGGTGGGCGAGTTTGCTTTTCTGGTCCACGGTTCACTCTAAAGGATAATTGCCTGGCCAATGTCAATTTGAGGCGCGCCGCGACGAAGAATCTCGTTCAAGGTAGAAGACCCTCTGGGTTCAAGGAACAAGATACTTCACTTCGTTCAGCTTGACAAAACTTTGGGTGATGGAGAGTGCTTCGCCCATAGCGTGCGTGTTTACTTCCCCCCCTAAATCCCCTACATTGGGAATTATCGGTCGCCGTTTTTTAACGAACTCGAAATGACATTTATTTGTCAGGGTCCTTACCTCGCTTGTCATCACGGAGTTTATCCTACGAAGTCCCCGACCGAAGGGAGTGGGGAGTGAAACCGAAGGGTTCAGCATAACAGGTCCCTGCGTACTTTCATCCCTTCGGCTTTGCTAAGGTCAGGCCTGATTCGCGCCAAATTCTGTAACATGCCTGTGCAGCGGAGACGTTGTATAGTTAAGATGACTGTGAGGAGAAGCTAATGAAACCTCTAAGATGGATCAAGCCACGGATTATTTTTTTGCTTGCAGCACTGTTGCTCAGCGCGTGCGGGCCGTCAGACGAAGAGACCATCGCCGTCAGTGTCGCACTGACACAAACTGCTGCAGCACAGGCAACCGAGGAAGCGGCCCCAGCAGGACCTGAGGCCTCCGAAGCGCCGCAGGTGATCTTTCCGGGTGATCTTCAGCCGTTGGGCTCCTCCGAATGCGGTGAACTAGCAGCCGCGATGGGTCAGGCGTTCCCCGTTCAGATTGAGCAGATCAACGTAGCCGTCAAACGAGAGGGCAAGACGGGCGGTGGCTGCCAGGCGATCGCGGTGGGAGATGATCTGGATTTCACCGATATGATGAGTGTCGCCGAGGCCATGCGCGGGATGCTGATCGAGCGCGGATGGTTTGAGGACCTAACCGCTCCCGCGTGTCTGGGTACTGGTGGGTGGGGGCCTGGCGCCAGTGCCTTCTGCTACATACAGGGGAGCGATTTATGTGAGGTGTTCGTCCACATT
This sequence comes from uncultured Anaerolineaceae bacterium, assembly GCA_964385355.1. GTDB lineage: Bacteria > Chloroflexota > Anaerolineae > Anaerolineales > E44-bin32 > E44-bin32. Next base: position 3,072 of record CAYLOO010000133.1, on the reverse strand, counting down.
AGCCCGATTGACGCTTCTCTCTGCGCCGATGACGAACCGATCACCGTTTGCTTCGACCGCCTGAAACCGGAGCAGATTGTTTACACCATCAACCTCACCTGTGCCCGCGATACCAACGCAGCGACAGAACCGCTTGAATCTGAGCCGATGCGGATCGTGTTCGCTCCAGGAGAAATACAGGCCTGGGAACATGGAGAAGTCCTCGCTGGCGGCTTTGACCACTACGTGCTGAGTGCCATGGTAGACCAGGAGATGGTGGTGAACCTACTCGATGCTGTGGGAGAGGTTATGGCCTCGGACTCTATTGCGTTGGTCATCTGGGGGGCTGATGGCACTGTGTTGATCTCGAGTCACGCCGGTGCGCTCGGTTGGTCAGGGAAGCTCCCCTTAACCCAGGATTACTACATAGACGTGAAGTCGATCAGCGCGCTGCCGAGGGCCTACACCCTGGAAATCATCATCCCCCCTTTGACTTCACATGCGGGGAGTGTATTCCCTGAAGTAGAGCCCTTCCCCTTCGGTGAGATGCAGATGATTGTGCTCGCCGGCGTCCCACCAATGCTGCCACCCGAATTCCCCATGGAGGAAGGATTGCCTGATTTGGTTCCCTTTATGCTCACGATGGACGAGGGCGAATACGAGTTCAGTCTGGATTACGGTGTGGATTGCGACGGAGCGGGGGCGTGTCATTACGGCGGAATGGCCGGCATGAAAGTGGTTTCCGATGTCCCTGTCGGGACGAGCAGCTTTCCTTTCTCCTTAGAGGATGCGCAGGTCGTCGACCTGGCAAACGGCATCACGGGCTACTTCGTCCCGGCAGTGTGCGGGGCCAACTGCGACGATGCGCGACTGTGGTGGATCTATGGGGGCTACGAATATATGGTGGGGATGAAGGCTGGACCCTATGAGGATGTCGTGGCGTTGGCGAACGCGGCGATTCTGAATTCGGTGCGATAGAGATGGTTTTCCAGATTAGCGGGTTGTCATTGCGAGGAACGAAGTGACGCGGCAATCTCCGCGCAAGAATGGAGGAGATTGCTTCGCTCAGTATGACAACCCTTATAAAAAGTTTGCGATAGCGCATGGACATCTAAGCGGATATAAAGACAGCATGAGTACTGAGATGCAGCATATGAAAATTGACAGTCTTGTCGTAGATGTGATCCGCAAGGACATCAAGCACATGTATTTTGCGGTTTATCCACCGAACGGCAGAGTGCGAATCTCGGCGCCGCTCCGTTTAAACGACGAAGCGATCCGAAAGGCTGTAACTGCGAAGCTGCCGTGGATCAAGCGCCATCAGGCAAAGTTCGAAGGGCAGGAAAGACAAACACCGCTGGAGTATGTCTCCGGGGAGAGCCACCACTATCAAGGTCAGCGCTTCTTGTTGAACGTGATCTATCACAAGGGTCCACCAAAAGTAGCTCTTCGCAACAACGCCACACTCGATCTTTTTGTGCGCACAGGAAGCGACGCCAAGAAACGCGAACGCGCTTTAATGGCCTGGTATCGCCAGCAGCTCAAGAGGGCCATTCCTCCCCTAATTGCCAAATGGGAAACCATCATTGGTGAAGATGTGGCTGAATGGGGTGTGAAGCGAATGAAGACAAGGTGGGGCAGCTGCAATATCAAGGCTCGCCGGATCTGGTTGAATCTGGAACTTATCAAGAAACCCGGTTGCTGCTTGGAATACATCATCGTGCATGAAATGGTGCACCTGCTAGAGCGTCTTCATAATGATCGTTTCGTGACCTACATGGACGAATTTATGCCGCACTGGCGGCGCTGTCAGGATGAGTTGAATAAAGCTCCCCTGGCGTATGCGAATTTGGGTTATTGACCACTGGTTGAGTATTGCGGCATCCGTGAACATGGATGGGCTTCCTGCCGATTCCCTCAGAGTCATCATCATTGAGCACGTATCAAACGAAGGTGAATCATCTGCATAGATAATAACAACCCCGGACAAAACCCCGGGCTGAGCCCGGTCACGTCAATGGGAATACGGCCAGCAGTGTCCAGCTAAAAAATAACGCGCCGCTAATGGCGAATGGCCAGCTACCGCGTAGGCGAGCTGCAGCCAATTCCACCAACCCGAGGATGGCGGGCAGGAGAGGCAAGACAAGGATGAGAACATAGAGCCCAGGGATTAATCGCATGGAAAGAACAAACCCAACGGCAAGTAGGATGCTGTGGCCGATCCACCCTGTGAATCGTCGTAGAAATCCTTCGGCGCGCAGCGTTTCGCCGATGGCGAGGAACCAGGGTAAGGTGAGGAGCGTGCCCACGGGCCACATTATCAATCGCTTAGGAATGAGCAGCCATGGTATCCAGACGAGGTTGGATAACATGCCTACACCCAGCCAGAGGATGGCGAAAGCTACTAACCCGTTGAGCAGGAGACGCGTCGAGAAAGGGGAGAGCCGAAAGCCGAGCAATGCCAGGCTGATCAGACCCGCTAGCCCGAACCAGACCAACACATATCCTCCGACCACCAATCCTAACGGGGCATCAAGCCGAACCCCCAGAACATTCAGGATCCAGAGAAAGATTGAAGCGCCAAGCGCGCCACCAATCGGAGCGAAAAGCCGTCGCCAGATTGGTTGAGGCACGCTATGGGTGCTGTAGTTTTGATTCATGAGTGGTGTAACCGCCCAACCGAGAAGCAGCACCCCGACTATTCCAATCCCATACCAACCTATACGCCGCTCTCGATAATCCACGGCGCCGGACTGTGAACCAAAGGTATCATCCAGCCAATCCCTGGCGACTGTATGACTATCGGCTTTGAATAAGATGGAGATATGCTCGACGCCGGAGATAACGCTTAACTCACGCGCATCTCCCAGGGATGGATCACCACCAGTTCCGCCGGCCTCGGCCAGCAATTGGGTGGCATTTTCGACGAACTGGGGTTCCAGATCACCGGCCATGAGCAGTAAATTGTTGGGCAAACTGGGCGTCACCGCTCGCGGCACCGGCGATATAGCGATCGTGGCTGCTGTTTCGGGATGCTTGAGCCCGAATGAGAGCGCCACGCCGCTGCCCATTGAGTGGCCCAGGATGGCGACC
>CAYLOO010000132.1:0-6108 GCA_964385355.1 uncultured Anaerolineaceae bacterium | reverse complement strand
CATTTCGCCGGCCATAGCCCGGAAAGTGTACGTCAATTCGCGGCGTTGCTTGGCGTGGACCTGATGGATAATAATGAAGAGTCGACTGGGGGAACACAGATGGCGATGGAATTTGATGATAAGTGATCTTGGAGCACCGGAGTGGACACTGCCAGAGGGGTTGGATGTCCGTGAAGGGTTGGGAGTTGTAACTCGTGCGCTCGAGGGGCATGAGCAGGACTCTGAATACCTCCAGGGGATGAAGATGGCTGTTCCGGGGGCAGGGAAACTCTATGGTGTCCGTGTACCACAACTGCGTACGATGGCGAAGCAGCTTACAAAGAAATACGGAGACCAGGAACAGAATTTAGTCCGGTTCGCGCAAGCGAGCTGGGCGCAAGGGAGCCGCGAGCACCGACTTATCGCGATTTTTGTCCTTGCTGGGATGAAGAAACTGACCCCCGAACGCAGGTGGTAACTGGGCGTGGAATTCTTGCCCGACGTCGAAGATTGGGAAACTTGTGACCAAATGTGCCACGCATTATTGGGTCAGGCGCTGGCGGAGGATCCGAACTACATGGATCAACTCGAAACCTGGTTAGAGGACGACAATTTCTGGGTGCGGCGAGCAGCGCTGGTCTCAACCGTGATTCTCCGCAGGGCAAAGTACTCCGAGGCAGTAGCGGCGGGGCTGGATCAACGAACGCTGAGAATGTGCGCCGTTCTCCTGGAGGATGGAGAGAAGCACATCCGCAAAGCCGTCGATTGGACGGTGCGGGCGGTGATCAAGCGTCACTACGCACTCGCATTTACGTGGATGGTGGAGCAAGCCCAAAGTGGACCCGGTGCCGTCGGACGTTCGACGCTGAAACTCTCCGCAAAGAAGCTCAATGAGGCCGATGAGCAGAGTTTTCTCACCGCTCTCGAATAAGACCCTACTGCTTCGGGCTGCGTGAAGCTGCTCTACTCCCCAGGTTAAATTCCCAAGAAACAAACCATAGGATTTAAGTCCTCTAACCCATCGGGGGGATGGTCATGGGTTTAGGTGAGTGTTAGATTTAAGGGGGTAACTTCTAATGTTTTCTTGAGGAGATTGATATGTTGTTTGGTGCCCGATTAAGAAGAACCATCTCTCTAATCCTATTTGTTTTCCTGCTGCCTGCGTGCAGTATCCCGCTTTCAAGCAGCAATAATGCGGAATCCGCTCAGCCGGAGGGGCCGATAGCGGACGCTGTGGTCGAAAAGCCGGTGGCGACAGTACAGCTGCCCACAGCTGTGCCTAAGGTCATCGAAGGTGAGATAAAAGAGCCGCCTGCAGAGGCGACTGAGATTGAGATACAGCCCACTCAAACTGTTGAACCTGAACCCGAACAGTCGATAAACCCAATGACGGGCTTGCCCGTGGATGACCCGGGTGTTCTCCAGCGGCGCCCCCTGCTCGTTTCGATCTCAAATTTCCCACCAACGGCGAGGCCGCAGGCGGGGCTGTCATTCGCATCGCATGTGTACTCCACGTTCATCGGGTTCGGTATGAACCGCTATGTTGCGGTTTTTTATGGTGACTATGCAGAGCACCTCCAGGAGATTTTTGCCAATCGGCTCGCGGAGGGCAATAACGATGATTTCGCGATCGGCCCTGTCCGCTCTGGGCGTGTGGCTTTTGAGGACATTAAAAACCAATATCCGCACGCTCTCCTGATCACCGCTGGAGCCTCTCCGGAGGTGCTTTCACAGCTATCCAATCAAGTTTCGGTGTTTGGGTCGGACGATGAAAGTGTCAACAGTACCGGTGTTGGGGCGAACGCGCTCGGCCAGCTTGCGAGCGGTTATCCAGTCGATCCCTTGAAGTATGAATCGTTGGAGTTTGAAACGGCTCCACCCGAAGGCGGGGAGTCGGCCGAGTTCGTACGCATTATTTACAACTACCTCAACCAGAATGGATGGGAATACGATCCCGGAAGCCGAACATACCTGCGATCACAAGATCAGGCGGATGGCAGCGGAGAACTCACCCCGACGATCGATAAATTGACCGGGGAGCAGCTAGGATTTGAGAATGTGGTTGTGTTGTGGGCGAAGCATTCGTATCTCTCCCCAACAGTCGTTCAAATCAACCTCTCCTACGTGTGGGACCAGTTCGGTTTGCTCTACCGCGATGGCCAGGTCTACGAGATCAAATGGTCAACACGCAACGGCAAGTTGATGATCTACGACGGAGAGGGAGCGCCGGTGCCTTTGAAGCCGGGTAGGACCTGGTTTGAAGTGGTCAGCTTCCAAACTACCTGGGATCGTGACAAGAGCATCGTGCGCTTCCACGAGCCCCCTTCCGATTTCTAACTCGGCGTCTTTTCGCCTAATGCAGTTATCACGAAATTGCTAGGTTGAAGCTTGAATATTGAAAGCATGGCAGAGCAATAATGGCCATGCGTTCTTATTTCGCATATGTTGTTTATTGCCGTTCCAAGAACTGAGGGGTCAGATCAATTTAGATTGTCTAGCGACTGACCGGCAATGTTTTTGGGCTACAATGTGTATATTCCTGAGACGAACCGTCTTTCGAGCTCTACTGGCTCTCACCAAAAACTTCGGCCGCCAAGCACAGGAGGTGTCCTTATGGAATTGCTCACGGTGAAGATTGAAAAACCGGCTGAAATTAATGTCATCTTCGGACAGGCGCACTTCATCAAGACCGTGGAAGATATTCATGAGGCGCTTGTAGGGGCAGTGCCCGGGATCGAATTTGGACTGGCTTTCTGTGAAGCCTCCGGGCCGGCCCTGGTACGGACGAGCGGGACATCGAAAGAGATGATCTCTTTAGCGAAGTCCAACGCGCTGACCATCGCTGCCGGGCATACATTTCTCATCTTTCTAGCTAACGCATTCCCGGTTAACGTTCTCAACACCGTGAAGATGGTTCCGGAGGTTTGTCGTGTTTTTTGTGCGACCGCGAATCAGGTTGAGGTAGTATTGGCAAAGACCGATCAGGGGCAGGGCGTGCTTGGCGTGATCGACGGCGAAGCGCCCAAGGGTGTTGAAACCGAGGATGATGCCGCCGAGCGCATCAAGCTTCTGCGGAAATTCGGATACAAGTTGGGATGAAGTCGGGATTGCAAGGTAAGGAGTAGAGCGCTATGGCGCTGCACAACACGATTACGGATGTGCCTGGTATTCGCGTAGGTCACGCGCATGATATTGAAGCGATCACGGGGTGTACGGTTGTGCTCTGTCCGCAGGGGGCAGTAGGGGGTGTGGATCAGCGCGGAGGGGCACCCGGGACACGGGAGACAGATCTGCTCGGCCCGATGCACTTGGTGAATAAAGTGCATGGGGTCTTGTTGACAGGTGGTTCGGCGTTTGGTCTCGATGCGGCGACGGGCGTTATGCGTTTCCTCGAGGAGCAGGAAGTAGGCTTCGATGTGCATGTAACGAAGGTCCCCATCGTGCCGGCGGCGGTACTCTTCGACTTAGAAATTGGCCGGGCGGATGTGCGACCGGACGCGGCGATGGGTTACATGGCCTGTGAGAAGGCATCTACAGATCCTCCGCAGGAGGGGAACGCCGGCGCTGGAATGGGCGCAACGGTGGGAAAGATCCTTGGTATGGCCGGCGCGATGAAATCAGGAGTAGGGAGCGCGAGCAGAGATCTGGGCGGGGGAGCGGTTGTAGGCGCACTGATGGCCGTCAACGCGGTCGGGGATGTGGTTGACCCCGCGAGTGGAGAGATCCTGGCCGGAACGCGTCCAGCCAAGCTGGGCCCCGTGCGCTTTGGCGGTGACGCTCGATTTGCAGATACTCTGGCGGTGATGAAGGGAATGGCGGGCAAGATGGCGCTGCGGTTTGCATCCCGGGGTAATACCGTGATTGGCGTCGTGGCGACGAACGCGCAGCTAACGAAAGAGGAAGTAAACAAGGTTGCCCAAATGGCGCATGACGGCATCGCCCGGGCGATTCGCCCGGCGCACACCATGTTGGATGGCGACACCCTATTCGCATTATCAACCGGGGGGAAAAGCGTCGATGTGAATATCGTCGGTGCTTATGCGCCGGAAGTTGTAGCAAAGGCAATCGTGAGCGCGGTGTGGGCGGCAGAATCACTTGGCGGTTTACCGGCAGCGCGGGATCTCCTACTATAGGATTGACGTGCATGATCGCCGATGGTATCGTCTCGCGCCCTGGTGGAGGCGGCTGATGTTTCGAAAATCTACGGAAAAACCAATCGTGAGCGGGCAAACGCCGGAGCGCGTGGATTCGATTTTAGGTCCAGGCATTGCCTGGCAGGGGCAGCTCAGCGGAGAAGGGGGAGTCCGCATCGATGGCGCGTTCGACGGCGCGATCGCGGTGCGCGGGATTGTTGTAATCGGAGAGCAGGGCCGGGTCACGTGTGAGCAGATCCGTGCGAACACCGTTGTCATCTCAGGTTCTCTCAAAGGAAACATCACCGCTCATCGAGTGGAGATAACCACCACGGGTCGAGTTTGGGGTGATGTTGTCACAATCTCTTTCTCGACGGAGGAAGGCGCCTTTTTGCGGGGCAAAATCAGGATGGAAGAAAAGTTAGACCTAGGGTTTGCTCCTGAGTTGCCCGCCGATGAAAGGCTGGAGAAAGAAGCCGCACAGCAGGATGGCGTAAAGGCGGAAGAATAGCGATTGTTTATCGAAATCTTTCAGGGCTGCCCAAGACATTTTAGGCAGCCCTAATTATTTACCGGGCAGGTTCAAGTCGGCGCAATCGAACCCACAAATAAAGAACACAACCTGATTGTCAATCAATATTTAGGAAGATTCACATCCGGTTTCGGTGAATGGCCAAGTGGATTTGCATAGCCCAGTTCCTAAATCTTATTAAATCGTAAGGGCAGACCCGTGTGTCGGCCCGCTGGCAGTACACATCCAACCTCCCGCAGGTTCGAAACCTGCGGGAGGTTTTAACCTGTGTCCAGAAGCAGAACTTCCTGAATTCACTTAGAAGAACCCGTATTGATTATCTCGGGAGAGGCACAGCTCACGGAGAGGTGGACTGCTGGTAGGTAAACAGCCATGAGCCAGCGAATGGTTCGCCATCGCCATCCGTACAGGTCTTGGATGAAATGCCGGTTTCCAGCCCATTGCCTTGAATTAACTGCAGGGAATAGGTCACGCCTTCTTGCATGGTGAAATCTGCAAAACCAGGTCCGAGTTCGGGTTTTAACCCGGTGAAGAACGTGCTCTGGCCGGTGTCCCAGACAACAAACGCTTCAACTCCAGGCACTCCATGCCCGGCTGCATCGAGGACAAGGATCTGTATTTGGGTTTCATGCAGCGCGGGGTCGCAGATCTCATCCTTGGCCGTGAGTGAAAAAGGTGCGCTCGCGGTCGCGGTTGGGGATGGCGTAGGGCTGGGGGTTGTTGTAGGTGTGAAAGTGGGGCTTGGAGGGAGCGGTGTCGTAGTGGCCGCGCCGTGGGGCGTCGGCGTTGCAATCAACGGCGACGGACGCTCACCAAGCATGGCTGCAAGCTGGGCGAGAGCGCGTGCTTCGGCCTCGGGTCGTCCAGCGGCTAACCTGTTCTGGGCTAGACGACCGAGTGTGCTGGCAGGGTCGGTGATTTGGACCCAGGCGAGGCGGGCACGAGCACGCTCTACATCTCCGGTCGCAACATAGGCGGAGGCGATCAGGGTTAAATAATCTGATTTAAAGTCATCGCGGAGCGAGTCCGGGGAAGAATCGATGTACTCAACGGGGTTGATGGTCCAACTGTAAAATAACCCCGCGGCGAATCCGAGGAGCAGACCGAATATTAGTGTGAAATTTCCTAATCGACTCATTGTAAGCCGATCTCAGGCGCGGGCGGGATGGAGCGTAAGTCGACGGCAAGCAGGTTCAGCGTCTGAAGGTCGATTTGATTGAAACCGTTTTCCACCCCGAAATCGATGGCATCGATGACGTAGTTTAAGGGCGGGTGGGATCCCAACGATGCGAGTTTGTACCTTGCCAACTCCAAGTCGCTATCGACGACGTAGGCCTCGGCGACCATGAGGACATAATCCGATCGAAAATCTTCGCGCAACGCTTCCGGAGCGGTGTCTATATATTCCACGGGGCGAATCACCCAGCCGAAGAGCAGGCCAAGAAGCATGCCGATGAATATCCC
>CAYLOO010000131.1:0-6378 GCA_964385355.1 uncultured Anaerolineaceae bacterium | reverse complement strand
AGCAAACTCGCCGCCCCATTTAATAGGCCGGCGAGTAATGCGATGTGCGATTCGCGCTCAGGGTAGGGTTCGTTGAGCTGAACGGAGTGTGTTTGCGAGCAAGCCGGCGATGGTCATTGGGCCAACACCGCCAGGAACAGGAGTAATAGCCGCTGCAACTTCCTTAGCCTCGTCGAAAGCAACATCACCGGTCAGGCGATACCCTTTCTCGCGGCTGGGATCTTCAACACGATTCATGCCGACGTCAATAACGTATGCACCGGGTTTGATCCAATCACCACGGATCATCTCTGCTCGACCAATGGCGGCAATGAGAATATCCGCCTCTCGGCACACAGCGGGTAAATCTTTCGTGCGGGAATGGCAAATGGTGGTTGTGGCGTTGGCTTTCACCAACAGCAGCGCGGCTGGCATACCAACGATGTTCGATCGACCCACAACAACTGCATTTGCTCCCTCTATCTTTGCTCCCGCTTTCTCCAGCAGGATAAGACATCCAGCTGGTGTGCAAGGGACAAAGAGCGGTTCGCGGCCTTTCTGCGCCAAGCGCCCGATATTCACCGGATGGAAACCGTCGACATCTTTTTCAATGCTGATCGATCGCAGGACCGCCTCCTCATCTAGGCCCGCCGGAAGCGGAAGCTGGACAAGGATTCCGTGTACCTTCGGATCTGCATTCAGCGATTGAACTAGTTTCTCGACATCCTCCTGGGAAGAGTCATCAGGCAGTTCATGATGAAAAGATTCAATACCTGCTTTAGCGCAGGCTTTACGTTTCATGCGCACATAAGTATGGGACGCAGGGTTATCACCGACAAGAACTGTAGCTAGCCCTGGCTGGGTCCCTCCCGCAGCGATTAATTCCTTCACACCCTTGGCGACATCTTCGCGAAGTTCAGCCGCAATTGCTTTTCCATCAATGATCTTTGCCGTCATTTTCCACTCCTTTAGATTCCTATACTTAAGAAGACTGGTAAAGACAAACGATCCAGCCTTTAACGAGATACGAGAGAAAGCATATTGGCCATCTTCGCACAATGATTATGGTCTATAAAACAGACAATCTTCAAGTACGGACGTGCCATGGACTACCTGACACTTGTCCTAATTTAATAAATCAGACGAATCTTTGTTTCAAAGCTTCAAGCGGAAAATTCAAGGGGAAGGACGCCAAGCGGCGTCGAAATCCCAGAGCGAGTCAGATGTAATCTCCCCGTAATTCGTACAGGTTGAGCTGATGACCGCGATTTCGTGATTTTCACCATCTGGCCAAGTTTCAAACGCAATCCACTGCCCGTCCTGGGACCAGGTTGGCTCTGCCATAGGCTGTGTCGCAAGTGGTCCTTCAGGACAAACCCTGATAACTCGATACCCCGCTTCTTCAAACGGAGCCACGACCAGTCTAGAGAGCCCGTCCACAACACGTTGATACAGGATCAAACTGCCATCCGGAGACCACGCCGCGTTTGTGTCTCGTTGTGTGTCGCCTGTAGAGAACTTCACGGCATCACCCCCTTGAGCGGGCATGATCCAGAGTTCGGTTAATCCACTTTGTGAGCCCGCGAAGATTATCCGATCCCCCGTAGGCGACCACTCAGGTAGACGGTTGTAAGCCAGGTTGTCATTGAGATTCTTGACGTTCTCGCCGTCAAGATCCATGGTGAAGATCTGCGGGCGATTGGTCCGGAGCGAAGTGAAGGCAATGCGATTGCCGTTTGGATCCCAAGCAGGATCATAGTCACCCCCAGGAGCTGTATGCAATTGCCTGGGCTCCGACGTAATACCGGCGGGGTCGACATCGATCAGCCACAAACTCGAACCTGGGTATTGCTCCTGGTTGGCGCGGCAAGGTGAAGTGAAGACAAGCCTATCACCCGCCTGTGACCAGGCCGGCTGACAAGCCCCCTCTTCGATATTTGTAAGTTGTTGAACTCCTGTTCCATCAATATTAATAAGATAAACCTGCGCTCGACCATCTCGGTTTGAAGCGAATGCAATTTGACCGAGCCCACCGCCTGTAGACGTCGCGGTAGGCAGTGAAAACGGTGTCGCACTCGCCTCGCCTACAACCACAGATGGCGTGTCCGTTCCAGCCAATATCGGTGTTGATGACGCAGTGAGGACGGCAATAATTTGAGTTGGTGTAGCACCAGGACCGATAGTTTCGCTGCCATCAGATGTAGCGGAAGTAGATTGCGCGGGGCGCTGAGCTAAGATCCCGACTAGTTTTGAACCAAGATCAGGGATTATTACAAACAGCCCTATCAGAACAGCGATGGCCGCCAACCCGGCAATCAAAGATTTGGGGATGCTGCGTTTTCGAATTCGACGAGTGATTACAGGCTCTGTGCCATCCGTATCATCAACGGGGTTCGGAATCACAGTTTGCTGCAAATCATCATAATCCCGAACTATGGTCGGGTGCCTCGACCGAGAGGCCGATTGCATTGCCGAAGCGAATTCGGCGATAGATTGATATCGTTCTGAAGGATCCACAGCAAGCGCCCTGGATATCACACCAGCAAGCGCGATGCTTATGTTAGGATTCCGTTTCCGAATAGGGGTTAATTCATCACGTCCCATCGCCCGTTCGAGCGAGTCCTCCGGTACCGTCGCGGTTAAAACTGCATAGCAAGTCGCGCCCATAGAATACACATCGGTTCGCGAATCAGTTTTCCCAGTTCCATACTGCTCGGGCGGTGAAAATCCTGGCGTCATCGCCTTAGCCCCGGTCGTCGTCGCTCCACCCTTTTCAACAACCTTCGCCAAACCAAAATCAACGAGCATGGCCCGATTGTCTGGCGTGATCTTAACGTTGCCGGGTTTGAGATCTCTATGCAGGATCGCAGGGTTCCGAGTGTGCAGGTAAACTAGCGCATCGCAGGTTTCAAGGAACCACGGCAGCGCCTCCTCCTCAGAGACCGATCCTCGCTTTTCAAGCCGCTCACGTAGATCCACCCCCTTGATGAAATCCATTACCAGGTATTGACCCTCACCCTCAATCACAAAGTGATCGGTGACGCGCGGCATATTGGGATGTCGCAAACTGGCAAGGATAGTTGCCTCACGGCGAAATTGGCGCGCATACTCTTCCGTCGTGAAGAGGTTTTCCTTCACCGCGATAGCGACACCAAGGTTGATGTCGAAGGCTTTATAAACAGCCCCCATACCACCTTGACCTAAAATTCCTTCTATACGATAACGATGGCGGAGCAAGCTTCCAGTCTTTAGAGGCATGAATGTCTCAGTCAAAGAGAACGAACGCGCTAACCTCGTCAATTGTAGCAAACGGTCAATGATTTGACTACCATTAACCCGAATCGAAGGGTTACTGTAAGTGTTTAGGAAGTTAGAATGGAGGAAGATTCATTAATTGCGAATGCTGGAATTGGAGTCCAGGAAAGAACGACATCTCGCAGTTTCTATGCTAAAAAGAGAGCAAATGACAGTACCGGCATCTACTCAAATGGGCACACCTGATTACATTCCACACCATCTCACGCAAAATACGGGCTGTGGTCTCCTAGCGATGGCGATCACGCTTTCCATCCTTCTCATCAGCGGGTGTTCAAGCATTCAATCGGCTTCCACTCCTACCCTCATCGCTTTGTCTGCACAACTCGAACAGAACTCTCGCCCGAAAACCCCGGGGGAATCTACGCCACTTCACCTGCCTACCGTAACCCCCACCCCGGCTTCTTCCCCAACAGCTGCACCAACAGCAAGCCCCTTCTTCCGCGGTCCAATCACCATCGGCACTTCCGTTGCCGGTCGGGATTTGGAAGTCTTCCAATTCGGCTCTGGGGGGTCTCAGAGGATGATCGTCGCTGGAATTCATGGCGGCTATGAAGGGAACACTATCCGACTTGCTGATGAACTGATCCGGGTTCTAACAGCGAAACCGGATTTAATTCCTGCCACAGTCACGCTGTACATCCTGCGCTCGCTTAACCCCGATGGAGAAGCTAGGTCGGATAGCTATAAGGGCCGGGCCAATGAGAACCTCGTTGACTTGAACCGGAACTGGCCAGCATACTGGCAATCAACCTGGCCCCTGGAGGGTTGTTGGACCTACACCTATGTTTCAGGTGGGAGCCATCCTGCTTCCGAACCTGAAACGCGCGCCTTGATGAATTTCTTATTGACGTACCGGATCGAAGCGTTAATCTCCTACCACAGCGCAGTGCTGGGCATCTTCCCCGGTGGACAACCTCCGGATCCCGCTTCCATCAGCCTTGCGGAAGCCATCTCAAAAGTGAGTGATTACCCCTACCCACCAATTGAAACCGGGTGCCAGTACACTGGTCAACTCATCGATTGGGCTTCACTACAAGGCATCGCTGCAGTGGACATTGAACTGACCAATCATGAGGATACCGATTTGCGGCAGAACTTAAAGGTACTTGAAACATTCCTCACCTGGGATCAATCTCAACCTAACCCATAGATGGATATGCTTCTCGCGCTGCAAGCGCCGCGCCTCAGCCCTCCTTTATAAGAACCGTAATAAAAGAGAAAGAAAAACGCATCGGGGACATGCTCTCATGTCATTCGAGGCGGTCTTCGTACATCTCGATCACCTGGATCTAAAGGATCAAGCCTGCACTTCTTCAAATCATGCTATCTCAAATCAGGCTGGTGACTCCTCCTGCTTCCTCATCCGGTTCGCACGGTAGAGCTCCATGAGATAAAGGATGAAAGCTCCAAATCCACGTAAACCGAGATAGGGGAAAAGACCGAACCAGCCAATATAGGGCACCAAGCAAGCCAGGATCACCACTCCGGCACCAGAGGCTTGCAGCTTCCAGCCCTCTTTTCCCGGGAATACCAGACCGGCGATCATACGCACCATCCCCGCGAGGCCAAAAACGATGCCGACTGCGACGAAAATACCGACGCAGAATCCTGGTACTGCAGGCACGAGGCCCCATAATGAGATTTCAGCCAGGCTCATTAAGCCAATCGCAATAGCAATTAAGAACACTGTGTTGCCCAATCCAACCCAAAAGGCTCGGCCTGGTTTTTCTTCTGCTGATCGAGTAATGCCTGCTACCAGCTCTCCGAAAAGCGCTTCGATGGTGATAAAGAATGCAGCCAAGCAGAAACCTATCAAAACCACCAGTATCGTAAGAAGAAACGGTTGATCCATTGTATATGCCTCCTTAATATTCCCTTTTTAGATTGTGTTAGAACGTAACCATCAAAGCTAATTCCTATTCTTCCTTAGAACTTCTCAACAACTAATGATTAGAGTTTCTCAATGCTGAATATGCCCATTCGCTGACTGCCGAAGCAGGAGTCCATTGCCCAATAGCCAGAGTAAGGTCATCCCTCCAACGACCAAGGCAAGCGAAAGTCCCGTGATCGGCCAATCTATCGCCGGCATGGACAGCGTGGCGATCCACTGGATGTGAATCCAGTTGAGGAACTCTCTCATCAAAAGAATGCCCTGTGCAGACAGGTCCGCGAATTTTCGCAGTGGTTCCAGAAGCCGCACCAGGGAATAGCCACTACTTCCAAGTTCAAGGGAGATTCTTGGCCAGATGGCGGTGAACACGATGATTGCGGTGGCGAGCTGAGCCATTAATACCAGGTACAAGTAAGGCTTTCTATCTTCCTTCGGTGTAAGGGAGCGGATGACCCTCGCTGAGATATCGTGCGCCAACGGCTCATCCGGCAGGCGCTCCATTTCTGAATACAGGTATTTCAAGCTCGCGTACTTTGCGGCGCAGTCCTCACATTGCGCAAGGTGCAGTTCCAGTTTCTCACGTTCGTCACCTACGAGCACACCATCTAAATACTCGTGCAAAGACCATTCATCATGATGAGGCTTACGATCTTCATACATCCGTTGATAACCTCTGTGCTAAAGATTTGCGCGCTCGAAAAAGATGACTCTTCACATCACTGATGGGGATATTCAGAGTTTTTGATATCTCCGAATAACTCAGTTCCTGGAAGTGACGCAATTCGATCACGGCTCGATAGTGTGCTGGCAGCATACCTATTGCCTGACGTAACAATGCATTCCTTTCATGATTCTCCCGAGCGCGCTCAGGGCTGCGTTCCTTTGAGACTGACAGTTCAAACTCGTCATCCAGTGACAATACATAACGCCGATTTCGGTTGATATAGTTCAGGCAGAGATTCACCGCAATCCTCCGCACCCATGGGATAAAGGGGCGATCACAATCGTAGGAGTCAAGATGAGAATGCACTCGTATAAAAGTCTCCTGAGTTAAATCCTCCGCATCATGCGGATCTCCCAACATGCGATAGCATACATTGAAGACTAAGCCCTGATAGCGTCGGACCAAGTCACCATATGCCTCCAGCTCACCACGCTTCGTGCGGAGCACAAGACTCCGATCGGAGGGA